>JAMDDR010000558.1 GCA_023488685.1 Chloroflexota bacterium
CAAGAACACCCGGCCGACGTGGTCATGAGGTTCATAAAAGCCTCTACAACCTGCGGGTCGAAGTGCGCGCCGGCCTGAGAGCGGATGTACTCGTGCACCCTGTCATCAGGCCATGCCGTGCGGTACGGGCGGTCGGTACGCAACGCATCCCACACATCCACCACTGCGAAGATACGGGCAGGCAACGGGATCTGCTCCCCCTTTAGCCCACGTGGGTAGCCCGTGCCGTCCCACTTCTCGTGGTGGCAGTAGGGGATGTCCAGTACCGGCCGCAAGTACTTGATGGGGGATAGCATCTCGTAGGCGTACTGCGGATGCTTCCGCATGATCACCCATTCTTCGTCTGTCAACGGCCCAGGCTTGCGCAGGATGTTGTCGGAGACGCCCATCTTGCCGATGTCGTGCAGTAGCGCACCCCGGTACATGTGCACCAGTTCGGCATCGCTCAGGTGCATCGCGCGTGCCAGTTGCAATGTGATATCCGCGACACGCCGGGTATGCCCTTCAGTCTCCTGGTCGCGCAGGTCCAGGGCGCGTGACCAGCCTTCAAGCGTCGTGTCGTAGGCCACAAGCAGTTCGGCGTTAGAGCGCTGCAGCCCGTTGAACAGGGTCGCGCTATCGATGGCGACCGCCGCCTGCCCTGCCAGCGTCTCCAGGAACGCCAGCCACTCGTCGCCCGTGTTAAGAGTAGCACGGTGGAACACCTCCAACACGCCCACGACCTGGCCTTTCGCAATCAACGGCGTGGCAACATGGGCGACAAAGCCTTCGTCGCTCATGATCGCCCGATAACGCAGCCCTCGGAGGCCATCCCCCTCGGACTGCCTGGTGACACCCACGATCGTGCGGCGTTCCAACACGGCACGGCTGGCGTGGCCTTCACCGAAGCCCAGGTGTGTCTCTTGCATGGCACGGGTGCGGAAGCCCCGCCCAGCGGCGTAGGAGAGCGCACGCGTCTGCCGGTCAAACAGCAGGATGCTCGCGGCATCCGCCTGCAATTGCACGGTGGCTTGATCGAGGATGATGTCGAGAGTCAGGTGCAGGTCGAGGCTGGAAGTAATCGCTACGTCGATTCTGTGTAACGCCTGCAGGTTGCTCAGCCGGCGCTCAGTCTCCTCAAATAGCCGGGCATTCTCAAACGCAGCAGCGGCCTGCAAGGCGTAGCTCTGGAAGAATTGCACCCGCTCCGGCGTGAAGAAGTCGAGCTGGTCGCTGTACAGCATCAGCGCACCAAACGCCGTGTGACGGCTGATGAGTGGTAGAACCGCTGCGGAGCGGAAGCCGTATTGTCGCAAGCTTGCCAGCCACAAGGAAACGTTCGGTTCGTTCTGCAGGTCGTTCATGATCACCGGGGTACCGCCTCGGATGGCGCGCCCACCTGGACCACGCGCTTCCGGGGTATCATCCCAGCGCACGGTCACCTGGCGTGGGTAATCAACCTCGGCTGGAAACTGCGTCAGCAGACGCACCTGCCCGTCGGCTTCGGCGCGGCCTACCCACGCCAACCGTACACCGAAGGTCTCCACGCAGGTCCGCACGACATCATCGGCCAGCTTCAGCGAGTCCAGGCTCTCGGCCAACTGCTGGGCGCCAGAATATAAAGCAGTGAGCGTCTCCACCTGCTGGCGGATCTGCTCCTCATCCCGTTTACGCTCAGTAATATCGTGTCCGCTCCACAGGATGTTGACCGGCAGGCCAGTCTCGTCGCGGATGAGAGTAAAGGTATTCTCGCTCCAGAACCTGGACCCATCCTTGCGATAGAACTCAAGATCGATTGTGCTGGTCAGGCGCGGGTCCGGCAGTTCCAGGTTCTCCGGCGTCATGACTTCTGCGAATAATGCCATGGCCCGGTTGAACGAGTCAGGTGTCATTTGCTGGTCAAAGGGAATGGCATTCATGTCGTCGAGTGTGTACCCACGTAGTCGGGTGACCGAAGGGCTGAGATAGGTGGTACGCAGGTTGAGGTCCATGAGTCCGACGGCGTCGTTCGTGTTCTCCGCCAACAGGCGGTAGAGTGCCTCGCTGTCCCTGAGCGCCTGCTCGGCCCGCTGGCGCTCAGCTTCGATCTCGATGGAGTCAATCGCGAATGAGATATCCTGGCTGATTTCGTCCAGGAGACGCTGTTCCTCCTCGGTGAAAAACCCCGCCTCAGCGGCATACAGATTCAGCGTCCCAACCACGTTGCCCTGCAAGCGGAACGGCACGGCCGCACACGAGTGGTAACCACGTTTCAACGCCTCTTCGTGCCAGGGTTGCATGTGCGGATCTGCCCCAATGTCGTCAACGGTGACGATCTCACCCGCGCGCAGCGCCACGCTTATCGGGCCGCCGGGCACCATGGTGTTGTCGTTTTCGCACAGGAAACGCACATAACCGCTTTCGTGCCCGGCGTACGCCACAGGACTGAACGTGCCGCTCTCCTGGTTGAGCACACCGTCCAGAACGCCCACCCATGCCATGCAGAGGTGCCCGAACTCAACCGAAACGTTGCAGATGGCTTGGAACAACTGGTCCCGATCTTGAATTCGGACGATTGCCTGGTTGGTCTGGCTGAGCATGGCGTACAGGCGGCTAAGGTGTTTCAACTTTTCTTCAGCCTGTTGGCGCTCCGTGATGTCCGTGAAGAAGGCCAGGGTCGCAGGTCCGTCGGCGAGGTTCACACGGCTGACAGCAACATAATAAGGAAATTGGGAACCATCTTTGCGCAAGCCAACCGATTCGTACTCGGTGGGCTCTGGTACACCCAGTTCGCGGTTCAGCGTACGTCGCCCCATCATCTGCCGCCATTGCGGGGCAACCTGTTCGGTGATCGGATGGCCATACAACGCTTCTGGGCTCTCATAACCAAAAAGATGAAGGTAGCTGGGGTTCGCATAGATGGTCAGCCCGTATCGACTGATACTGATAGCGAGAGGCGCCTCCTCAATGAGTGCACGGAACTGTGCTTCGCTCTCGCGCAGTGCCTCCTCCACCCGCTTACGCTCGGTGATGTCACTCAACAGATTGAGGGTAGCCGGTTCGCCCTGCCAGTTGATAGCCGTGGCTCTGACTTCCACCCATTTCACGTTTCCCGCTCTGTCGATGATTCTGAACGGGTAAACTGAGTACTCGATGACATCTGTAAGTCTTCTGAGGTGCCGCTCAAGCACCATCTGTAGGTCATCAGGATGGATGAGATCAATAAATGGCTTGGTTGCCAGCTCTTCCGCGGAGAAACCAGTGAGCTCTTCGGCTTGCGGATTCGCATACTTGAATACACGATCCTGTACCACGACGATAGCTTCGACGGCGTTCTCTACCACCGAGCGGTATCGCTCCTCACTCGTGCGCAACGCTTCTTCCACCCGCTCACGTTCGGCGATCTGCTCAAGCACCCGGCGTTGAAGAAGCTGATCGCGGTGGGAAACCACATAGGCAGTAACAGTGGTCAAAAGCGCACCGAAGGTGATGGTGATGGCATGCGACTGCCACAGGGTCATCGCCGGGAATGCCCAGTGCTTTAGCAACTGGAACGCCGTCATGAACAGCGCTCCACTGATCAGGAATAGGAATAATCTGCTCACATCAAGTGACTCTGACGTTACTATTATGATGGATGGTTCCCGTGAATTGTATTACGATATACAAAGATGATAGAGTATAACCGCCAGAGACTCCTGGAGTCGCACGACTCCAGGAGTCCAATCCGTCCGCAAACATGCCGGGCAAAGACTCAATGATATGAGGTATGCGTAGGACCCTGCGTTTGTGTTAGATCCTCTCCGGTATACTCCTCGCACGTTACTCTGGAGTTCCAGTCGGCAAACATGCCAGCGGGGTTGGACTTCCACACCCAGGCATGTAGGGCATAGAAGGCAGGAATGCCGTAGCGGTTGGGGCTGCCAGTGTAAGTGAATAGTTGGCCCTTCAGCATAGGCGGCGTCATGTTGCTGGCGTTCCACGCCTCTGCGAAAACCACGTACTCCACGCCGACGAGTTGTGTACGCCCATTTCTCAGTTCGTAAATCAGCGCCTCTGGTTTCAGCAGATCAAGCTCCGCGTCGCCGACCAGGTCGCCGTTGACGAAATGCACGCCCATGGCGCCCTGCTCAGGCCCGCTCACACAACCGTGGAAAAGCGCATATCTGGCGGCTTTGGCTGCTGCCAAATCCTGGTAAGGTGCAGTGGCGCGCCGAACTTCTGCGGCGAACGAAGTGCCAGGCAAGGACTCGTTCGTGTCGGCATGCCCGGCCACGGATATGGAGCTGGCGGCGAGCAATGATGTTGCCGCCAGGCTGATGAGAAAAAAGGGTTTGATTTTCATGGCTGATTCTCCTGCCTCGCAGATCACAGGCCACCCAGACCGATGAGGGGGCCAGTTACATGTGAAAGTAGGGGTCGAGGACACGTACTTCCGTAATCTTGTCCACCGGCAAGTTGTTGCGGCTGGCCGCGCGGCGGATCGCTTCGGGCGTGGGTGCATCGTAGATGCAGAATGTCTTCTGCTTATCTCCGGTGACGTATGAGTGAAGCCAGGTGACTCCATCTTCGGCGTTATTGCCGATGACTGTCAGACACACTTGAGCACCGAGCGCATTCGCCGGTACAGCGAGTCCATCCGAGAAAGTGCGTTCAACCAGATAGCGTGGCATCGTATCCATTCTCCTTTTACGAACATGGCGTCCCTTTGGGAACGCTGGCCGAGTACGCACCTACTGTATCGACCGTGCTTCTCGTCGTCGTCGGGGAAAACACGACATTTAGCGACCTATCCACACGACAATTTCGCCACACACCCCTACAGACACCCCCGACAAACGCTGTGCCCCCCACAAAAACAAGCCAGGCCGCGTTCAGTGAACGCGGCCTGGCTTATAGTCATTGGCTGTGTGCTTCAAGGCTTCGGTGCGTGTGCCGGTGGCGCAAGACCTTTCTCCATCGCCCAGGTGGCAATCTGCACACGCGAGTCAAAGCCGAGCTTGTTGAGGATACGCGTGACATAGGTCTCTGCGGTCTTGACGCCGACGACGAGCGCCTCGGCAATCTCACGATTGGTTCTGCCCTGGGCGATCAGCGCCGCGACCTCTCGCTCGCGTTCGGTCAACCCGCCGAATCTTTCCTTTACGGCCTGAGCTGATAAAGGCAATGTGACCTCCGCAGGCATCTCTGGCTCATGTAAGGCGTAATCAACAGCCTGCTGCATCGTCATCATACTTCCTTCCTTCCAGCAGGCCGCAAACACAGTCTCCCCCAGCACAGCGCGTAAAGCCATCAACATGCGCTCGTACTCGGGTTGGTCGGCCGGGTCAATCATGGACCTCACCGGAGCGCGCAACGCTGCCGCAACCCCCAATATAGACGCGGCTTGTTCAAGCCATACGGCGCGACGCGCAGATGGCGTAGCCTCCACCTCCAACATGATCGCTTCCGCCAGTTTCTCCAAACACCAGGCGATGCCGCTCCGGTCACCAATGTCCATCCGGACAGCGAGGCTCTCGCCCAACAGTGCCCGCATCCGCTTGAAATCGCCTTGCCGCAGCGCCACCCATCCCAACGTGCCAAGCGAAGTGCCAATACCCCATTTGTCCCCACGTTCGCGCCGCAACAGCAGACTCTCCTCCAGTAGGTGTGCGCTGCGCTCGTACTGTCCCTGACGCACTGCCACCTCGCCCAGACCTGCTAGAGCAAAGGCAACGTTGGTCATGTAACCAGCTTCCCGACAAAAGATCAAGGCTTCCTCCAACCGGGCTGCCGCTTGTACATAATTCCCCGAGCGCATATCCGACCAGCCAAGCTGTATCAGCCCATTTCCCAGACCTCGTGTGTCCTTCAACTCTCGCCAGATTGCCAGGGCCTCTTCGAACAGCATGGGCGCAGTGGTATAGTCACCCTCCTCAGTCGCTACTTCCCCCAACAAGGAGAGCACCTGCGCGACCCACGACCTGTCCGATAGTCCTTGTTGCTGCCAGACCGCCAGACTTTCCTCGCACAACGAGCGGGTGGCCGGATAATCACTCTGTAAGTAGGCTAGATTGGCAGCCCAGAACAACGCGCGTGCACGTGCTGCAGCGTTGTGCGACTTCTGGGCACCTGGGTGTGAGAGCGCAGCCGACACACGCATACGCCCTTCGCTAAGGTAGGCGCGCAAGCGCCAAAAACGCGCCGACGCCCCGGCCAACCGCAATCCCTGCTCCGCTCTCGGTCGTCTGGCTCCACTCCAGTGCTGTCCGCAAGTTGTCGTGCTCAGCCTCGAATCGATTCAGCCAGGTGAGTTGCTCTGTGCCAGTCAGATACCGCTCGGCCTGATCGGCCCATTGGACGAAATAGTTGAGATGCCGATCCCGCACTGCTTCGGCATCGCCGGACTCCGACAACTTGACACGCACGTACTGCCGAATGGTCTCCAGAAGGCGATATCGCGCATCACCATTCGGCCTATCCATCATCACCAGTGATTTGTCCACCAGCAGCGACAATACATTCAGCACTTCGTCTGCGTCGACATTACGGTCGGCGCAGACTGCTTCGGCGGCCTCCAATGACCAGCCACCCGCGAAAACAGAGCGCTGCTGCAATACCTTTCGCTCCGTCTCAGAAAGCAGGGAATAGCTCCAATCCAGGGTCGCCTCCAACGTCTGGTGTCTGGGTGGGGCTGTACGACTGCCTGCCGTAAGCAGACGGAAACGATCATGCGTTGCCAGCCGTGAAGCAATCAGTTCCACTGGCATGGCGCGCACGCGCGCCGCCGCCAATTCGATGGCCAACGGCATGCCATCCAGCCGGTGGCAGATCTCCGCCACCGCGGTTGCATTCTGCTCCGTCAGGCTGAACGCGGGGGAAGCCGCGGCAGCGCGTTCGACGAACAACCGGATCGCTTCGTACTGTAATAAAGCCGTACTGTCGACATCCTCGCCTCGCAACGGAAACGCCGGGATTGAGAGTGGCGGCACGGGCCAGACCATCTCGCCAGGGATATTCAAAGCTTCCCGGCTGGTTGCCAGAATCTGGAGCGTGGAACTGGCACGCAGCAGTGTCTCCGCCAGTTGCGCGCAAGCGGCCACCACATGCTCGCAGTTATCAAGCACAAAAAGCATTTCGTGCGACAGCACAAAATCGGCCAGGGCAGCGTCGAGTGGATGACCGGGTTGCTCATGCACGCCTACTGCCGTGCAGACTGCCTGGGCCACGAGTTCCGGAGTGGAGAGGGGCGCAAGTTCCACCAGACACACGCCGTCTCTGAACGAGGCACCCAATTCAGCGGCCACCCACAGCCCGAGCCGCGTCTTGCCGCAACCGCCTGGTCCTGTGAGCGTCATCAGCCGCGTCGTCGTGAACAGCCGCTTGACCTCGGTAATCTCACGCCCGCGTCCGATGAAGCTGCTCAGTGCGTGAGGCAGATTATTCGGGTATCGCCTGGGAGAACTCGTCATGAGCTATTCGTGAGATCTAACGCTTTTGCCCGTATACGAGCGTACACGGAACCTGACTTGCCGCCGACTGACACATTATCGCGCACAATCGATGGGTCCATCTGCTATAATGCGCCCGTTGATCGGCTGTGGAGCATGAGTGTTCTACCAAAGTACACCAGTAACCACGTCAAGCCAATTGCCCAGGACAGCCTGGGTGTCTTCTCTTACTTCAACTGCTTCAACCACTCTGATGCAGGCTGGCTAGCGAACTCCAGACGACTCGCGTGTAGCAGCAGCCCTCCCAGTCACGATCATGAGCAACGCCAACAGCGGTTTAGGGGAACGCTTAACGCTTAAGGACACCATTCTTATGGACACTATCT
>JAMDDR010000087.1 GCA_023488685.1 Chloroflexota bacterium
AGGAATGATAGGGTGAACAGTGTGCCCATGGCCGCTGCGGAGCCGGTTTTTTCAAGCACCCACCAGGCCAGCGCCACCTGGTACAGGCCGTCTCCCAGGCGGGAGATGGTCTGGCCGCTCCACAATAACATGAAGGGCGCGTGTCTGAGCGCGCGAAAGAGTTGCATGATCTTGTACCTCCAATTGATTGGGTTTGGTTTGAAAAATGAAGAAACCCGGTCTCGCCTGCGTTGAACGCAACGCTGCGAGACCGGGCTCCTTCATTTGGAGGTGGAACGCAAGCCTGACGCTACTTTCTACTGAAGAAGACGAACAGCCCGCCGGCCGCGGCGCTCACAGGGAGCGTGACCCAACCAGTCAGCACCAGGCTGGCCGCGGCATAGACCCAACACGCCCACAGGGCGTTGAGCAAGTTGATAGGTGCTTCGCCGAGGGATGAGCGCACGCCGGTCAGGTTGGCGAAGGCCAGCATAAGGTAGCACAGTTTAGCATGCCATCCTGTGGTACGCTCTGATCAACGAGCAAGTGTCTGCCGCTCATGTATGACGGAGGTTCCAATGTGGAACGGGCTGCGCCTGTCCTCCAATGTAAACTCTGATTTCGCGTTTTCCCTGTCGGATTTGCTGCGCTTCGTGCAACGGGTGCTGATCGTGGTTGCCGGCGCAGTATGCCTGGCCTGGTACGTGACCACCCACTTCACGATTTCCGGTCACTTGATCTTCACCTCGCTGTGGGTGTTGTTGGTCGCTGGTGTCACCAGTGCGCTTTCATTGCGCTTGCTAAGCAATCGCATGCTGGTTGGCACGATCGTGTGGCTGGCCGGCATCGCAGTGGCCATCACCGTGGCTGTGGAGGGGACCGAACAACCAACTGTCATTTTCTTCTACGCGTTGATCCCTCTGTTAGCTGCCGTGCTGGTGCATTGGTCGGCCGGGCTACTGGCAGAAGCCGGCGTCGCGCTTTTGATCGTGTGGCTGGCGCGAAACACGTGGATGCCACCGCTCTTCAGTCCTCTCAGTTTGGTCACCCTCATGTGTGGGGCGATCATGATCGTCGTGGGCTGGGTGGCCACACGCTCATTGCTGGTGGTGACGCAATGGTCGTTGTGGAGCCTGAAGCAGGCCCAGCGTGAGATGGAAGATGCGCGCAGCCAGAAGGTGGGATTGCTGCAGACCCAGCAGGACCTGGTCCAGGCCAACCAGGAGCTGGCCCGCCTGTCGGATGTCCTGAAGGTGGCCAATCAGGTGGCTGAGGACGCGCGCCGGCTCAAGGAGGAGTTCGTGGCCAACGTCAGCCATGAACTGCGCACCCCTCTGAACATGATCATTGGGTTTAGTGAAATGATCGTTCAGGCTCCTCAGACTTATGGCGCCAGGCTTCCTCCTGCGCTGCTGGCCGACATCGCCGCCATCCAGCGCAACAGCCAGCACCTGTCAAAACTCGTGGACGATGTATTGGATCTGAGCCAGATGGAAGTCGGGCGCATGACGTTGAGCAAGGAGTGGGTCGTGCCTGATGAAATGATCGACGAGGCGGTGCTGGCCGTGCGGGCGCTGTTCGAGTCCAAGCAACTTTACCTCACGAGAGAATGTCCGCGCGATCTGCCCAGGCTGTTCTGCGACAGCACGCGCATCCGGCAGGTCATCCTTAATCTGCTCAGCAATGCCGGTCGCTTTACGGAGCGGGGTGGCGTGCACATCAAGGTGATGCAACAGGACGACAGGCTCGTCGTCAGCGTCAGCGACACCGGACCGGGCATCGCCGGCGAGGACCAAAAGCGCATCTTTGAACCATTTCAACAACTGGACAGCTCGATCCGCCGGAAGCATGGCGGGAGTGGTCTTGGCCTGACGATCAGCAAGCGCTTCGTGGAAATGCATGGTGGAAAGTTGTGGCTGGAGAGTGAGCGTGGTATAGGCACCACGTTCTCTTTCAGCCTGCCCATTGAGGCTGCCCAGGCCGTTGCGCCAATCGATCAGAGCGATGCCAGGCGCTGGTTTAGCCCACACCAACAGTATCAACCGCGTACGCACCGCTCCAGTGCTCCCTTGCCGGCGGTCGTCCCTCATTACGTCGTGTTGGAGGTGGATGACTGTCTTTCGCAAATGATGGCCCGTTACATGACCGGGGTCGAGGTCACATCCGTACAGGCTGTCGACGATGCCATCCACGAATTGGGGCGCTCGCCGGCGCGCGCGCTGATCGTCAACAACGCGGCACTGGAAGGTGTCCCTGTGACGAACGAACAACTCTCACGGTTGCCATACGGGACGCCCGCTGTATCGGTGTGGGTTCCTGGCAGGGACCATGCAGCGCGCCAATTGGGTGTGGTGCGCTACATGGTCAAGCCAGTATCGCATGCAGCGCTGCTGTCGGCTATCGATGAGCTGAAAACGTATCCAGGGATGGCAGCCCGTCCTGAGATGGGGCTGAGCGTGCTCATCGTCGACGACCAGTCGGAAGTGTTGCAGCTTTTCGCACGCATGCTCTCATCCGCCGGCCGGCGCTATCGCGTCTGGCTAGCCATGGATGGACACCGGGCGCTCAGCCTGTTGCGCGAGCGCAAGCCGGACGTCATGTTGCTGGACCTGGTCATGCCGGGTATGGATGGATTGCAACTGCTCCAGGAGAAGAGCCGCGATCCTGCCATCTGCGAGATTCCAGTGATCGTCATCTCGTCAAAAGACCCGGCGGGTGATCCGGTCGCCAGTGACACGCTCACCGTGATCCATAGTGGTGGTCTACCGCCAACTGAGTTGATTGCCTGTATCCAGGCGATCAGCCAGGTGCTGTCACCCGCTGCACGGTCTGTTGGTCCAGTGCAGCCAGGAACGCCTGGCGTGTGACAGGCTTTTTGAGGAAGGCGTTGGCGCCGAGTGACAGGGCCAGCTTTTCCTGTGGCAGGATGGTGCACACGACGACAGGAATGTGCCAGGTGGCCGGGTGCTGGCGCAGCCGTCCCAGGATCTTCCAGCCGTCCAGTTGTGGCATCATCACATCGAGCACGATTACCTGGGGCGAAAAGCGCTCGGCCAGGGTCAATGCCTGTTCGGGATCCTGTGTGCCAACCACCCGGTAACGCGTCCCCGTGGTATAGCGCTGTAACAGTTGCAGCGCGTCTGCGTTGTCGTCCACCACCAGAATGGGCAACTGTTGCAGCATGGGCAGCGTCAGCCTGGCGTTGAATGGTTGATCTGGCTCGTCTGTCAGGGTGAGCCTGCCGCCGCTGAGTAATGTGAGCTGGCGGGCGATGTTCAGGCTGTCTGCGTCATCGGCGCATGCGTCCGGCGCTGCCGGCGTCGTCATCTCACCCTGGGCGGCGGAGGGCTCACAGGGCGCCTGGAGCTGGATGAGCACCTCCCACTGCGATAGACTCACGTCGATATTCACGCAGCCATGCGGCACACGCGGAATCACCACGCTGAGCAAGTTCAACAGGACCTGGTGCAGGGCGACGGAATACATCGCAAGTTCGGGCAATGCAGCGGGCGCATTCAGTTCCAACTGAACCTGGTATTGAGTCGCCAATGGTTGAGCCAATTCCAGTACGGCTACCAGGTCTTCTCCGAGGTTGGCCGGTTGCTCGGGCGGACTGTCTTTCAGCCACATCAGTTCGGGAGCGATGTTCGAGCCGGCGGGTGCGTCCGCTACCTCGATTTCGTCGTCATGCGCGCTCGTTTGCGCTGGGGGGTGGTACTTTTCCCACAATCGGTCTGCCAGCAGTTCCAGGGCGGCCTGTTGTTCGCGTCTCAGTTGGCGCGCACTCATGGCCAGTTGATCTGCGACGATCTGCTGGCTGAGCTGTTGAATGTAACAACAGAACAGTGATTCGTACAGCCGCCAGGCGCGTTGCGCCGTGGGATCATCGGGTTTGGGCCTCAACGTGGCGATGGCATCCGTCAGAATGCACCGCAGGGCAGCGGATGAGTCAAAACGCTGGCCCAGCCCGAAGCAATCCACCAGGGGGCTTTCGCGCAAGCGGTTGGCGTCATAAAGGTGGCCCAGAGCGGTACGTACATGTCTTATAAACTGCTCGCGTGTTAGCTTGTCCACTTTCTGTCCTACATGAGGCCGGCTTTTGCCCCAAGTCTTGAGGGGTGAAGAATATTATATGATGAACGCTGTGATCACGACGCACGACGAGACGCAGGCAGCGCCGCATGTAGTTATGCCCACAGTAAGGAGGTGTTCAAGACTCGCGCCATGCGAGGAGGTAGGTCCCTGCCAAAGTCCACCGCTTCTGCTTGTGCAAATGGCGCATAAGCGTCTACAATACGTGGGCTGCGGGCGAAATAGATTACTGGACCTTGCTCCCCGACTGTGACCGTCGCACCCCGTTGTGTGATCAGCCCCGTGTTTCATGTTCTGCAGTACATGTAGTATGGATCGGAAACAGGACAAAAGAAGGAGCAGAGAAAGATGAAGACCCCCAAGCTCAGCCGTCGTTCGTTTCTCAAGACAAGTGCCCTGACGATGGCGGGTGTGGCACTCGCCAGTTGTGCCGCTCCCGTACCGCCGGCTGCGGCTCCGACCACGGCCCCGGCAGCAACCGCGGAGCAAAAGGCCGAATCCAAGCCGACGCCGACCGTCATACCTACCCCGGCTGGGTTCAGCACCACGGGTGATAAAGGCAACATCGACGTCGTCTACTGGGCCGATTCGAATCAGTCCTTCAAGACGGTGGTCGACAAGTTCACGGAGGAAACCGGCATCGGCGTGACCTACGAAGTGGCTCCTGCTGGCTACCTGACGTGGCAGCAGTTCATGACCACGCGCCTCGCCTCCGGCGATACCACCACTGACGCTTTCCACTGCGATGACTTCCAGGCCGCCATCTACGGCCAGGCAGGCTGGCTCGAACCACTGGAGCCGACCATCCAGAAGTACAGCATCGACCTGGCGGATTGGCCACAGACACTGATCAAGGACGTGTCTTCGTGGAAGGGTAAGCTATACCGCCTGCCGTGGGGCAACGACACCGAGATCTTCTTCTACCGCACCGACTACTTCAAGGAGGCTGGTGTGGAGCCGCCCAAGACATGGGAGGAACTGGTCGAAGTGGCCAAGAAGCTGACCAAGGATGATCGCTACGGCATCGCCTTGAGCGGGTCAAAGACCGGTGAGCTTGGCAACGAAATCCAACACTGGACCAACCAGGCCGGCGGCGCCATCAACCGGCTGGATGACCCAGGCAGCAAGGAAGCCATCGTCTTCTACAAGGAGCTCTTTAGCAAGCACAAGGTCGCGCCGGCTTCGGTGCCGCAGGAAGACTACAGCACTGTCTTCCAAGGCTGGCTGGGCGACAAGTACGCGATGTGGTGGTGCTGGGATGGTTTCTTTGGCGCCATGCGCACCAACAAGGACTTCTGGAAGAGCCAGGTCTCGGCCTTCCTGCCACCCATGGGTCCCAAGAACGCTCAGACGGTCACCGGTTGCTGGGGCTGGGCGATCAGCGCGTATTCGGAAAAGAAGGAACTGGCCGAGCAGTGGGTTGGTTTCACAGCGCGGCCCGAGATCATGAAGCTGCAGATCCTGCGCGGACGCGTGCCGGCGCGCATGTCGCTGTGGTCTGATCCCGAGGTGCAGGATCAGGCACCGTCCGCCCCGTTCCTCGAGGCGCTAGCCAAGGCGGGCCCCGACAGCGTCAAGGCCCGCCCCGTCACGCCCAGCATCCAGGAGATCTACGACGCGGCCGAGCAGAATATCCATAGCTACCTGACCGACCAGGTAAATGTCGAAACGGCTATCGACAACGCCATGAAGAAGATCAAGCCCATCCTCGATCGTGACATGGGCAGTTAGTGTTATGGTCTCACCCCGTCCAACATCAGGATGAGGGTGAGGCTGCGTAAGTGTCCGGGACACCCAGGAGTGTCCCGGACGCGCTTCGAAAGGACCCCTGTGCTAAAGACAAAAGCCGCTTCGCCCGTCTCCTCCAGGGTTGCCCCGCGCACCAGCATCCTGCGCCGGTTATCCACCCGCCGGCTGGTGCTGGCTTACGCGCTGGTCGCTCCAGTGGTGCTGTGGCGTTTGGCAACCTCTATCTACCCGTTCGTTTATACGGCCTACCTCAGCTTTCACGACAACAGCCCAGTACGGCACACCTTCAAATTCATCGGGCTGACGAACTACGTCAACGCGCTGAATGACCCGATTACCCCTACCTCACTCGAATTCACGGCCTTCTTTACCACCGTCTCGGTGGGCATGCAGATCGTGCTGGCGGTGGCAATTGCGTTGTTGCTGAACCGCAGCTTCCCGTTGCGCGGGCTGGTGCGCGCGGTGAACCTGTTGCCGTGGGCCATGTCGGCGATTGTCATTGGCACCGCGGCGCGCTGGATGTTCGACGTCGATTATGGCCTGGTGAATGACATTATTTGGCGGTTTACCGGGCAGCGACCACTGTGGCTGGTGGATGTTAGCAGCGCGCGTTTCGCGGTGGTGTTGGTGGATGTGTGGAAAAACACCGCATTCCTCGGCGTCATCTTTCTCAGTGGGTTACAAGGCATTTCCGCGGAGCTATACGAGGCGGCCAAGATCGATGGCGCAGATCGCCTGCGCTCGTTCTGGTACATCACGCTGCCACTGTTGTTGCCGCTCATCATCTCGATGGGTATCTTCATCTCTATTGCCCGCGTGCTTTCCTTCGAGGTCGTCTACGCGCTGACGGGGGGCGGTCCTGGTACCGCCACGGCGCTCTTCTCCTACCTGGCGTATCTGCAGGCGTTCCGTGTGTTGAATTTCGGCTACGCTTCGGCGATCTCGATGATTCTCTTTGCCATCGTGCTCTTCGTCGGCCTGACCGGTTTCTTCCTGTTACGCCGCGCCTGGGCGAAATTATAGGAGGTGAATATGGCCACCATAAAAATGACTACCCGCCGCCCAGTGCGCATCGGCCGGACCGTGGAAGGAATCTTGTTCTATGGCGCAGTGGTGCTGTTTCTTCTCATCATCCTGTTACCCATCTACTATATCTTTCTGACCGCATTCGCGGCGGGCGATCAATTGTTCACGAAGCCGTTGAATTACCTGCCGCAGACGTTCGGCATCATCGACCGTCTGAATGTGGTATTCGCAGGGCTGCCGATCTGGCAATACCTGGCGAATACGGTTTTCCTGGCGACGATGTCCACCGTCATTGCGTTGGCGTTATGCTTCCTGGCTGCATATTCCATCGCGCGTCTGCAGTTCCCGGGCGCCAACCTGGTCCTCATCATCCTGCTGCTGTCGACCATGCTGCCCGGCGTGGCCACCGTCATCCCACTGTTCCAGATGTTCCAGGGCTTGAAGCTGATGAATACCCTGCACGGTCTGTTGCTGCTCTATGTCAGCCCGTTGTTGCCGGTGACCACGTGGGTGCTGGTCTCATTCATCAAGCAGGTACCGGCTGAGATCGAGGACGCCGCCAAGGTGGATGGCGCCGGTTTCTTCGCCATGATGTGGCAGATCGTGCTACCCATGATCAAACCCGGATTTGCTGTGATGTTCGTGGTGAACTTCATCGCAGGTTGGAACGAGTTCTTCACCCCGCTCATCTTTGCACGCGGCGCGGCTTCCAAGACGATCACCATGGCGTTGGGCGAAGCGCAGACCATCGGCAGCTCGAACCAGTTTTACCAGAATTGGGGCAATATGTCGGCGGTAGCCATCCTGGTGACGGTGCCCGTGTTCATCATCACGTTAGTCTTCCAGCGCCAGATCATCGAAGGCCTGACGGCTGGGGCGATCAAGTAGGAAGGAGACAGGAGACAGGAGACAGT
>JAMDDR010000310.1 GCA_023488685.1 Chloroflexota bacterium
GCATCTGGAGCCGGAAGGGACGACTTTATCAATCCGCTGTGCCGGTACAACCGCTTTTTTCACTACTCGAAAGTGCTCGTTTTCAGAGGTCGGATGCGATTTGCGCTCTGATTGCGCAATAGTTAGGCTAGGCCTTCAGCGAGTTGTTCCCACTGCGCCCCTCGGCGGTTTTGGAGAATGCTCCAGTATGTGGGGGCCGGCGGCTCGACGGCCGTTGGGTTCGGGATTCGCACGGCGGCGATATAGGCCGGGTCATCCTCCTGCCGCGGGCGAACACAGCCGGGTCGGGGAAAGCGGCTGCCTTCGCGTTCTGCCCATAGCCTCGTCTCAGGAAACGGCGCGCGGCGCCCATGCTGGTCTGGATGCCCACCGAGAAAAGTTTGGCGAGATTCCTGCCGATCTCCTTCGGCGGCGCGCATGAGATGGAGGCGGTCAGCGCGGCTAGGAACGCATCCGCCAACCCTTGCATGTGCCCCAGGTACCGGTCCGCATAGCCGCCTTCGACCTGGGCCGGTCAAAGTAGAGAGTGGATATCGTTCCATCGGGCGTCGAGCGGTAGTGGGTGGCAGCCTACAGGTCAAAGCGCACGATCACGTTGTCACAGTTGGCCAGCCACTCCAGCAACGGGTTGCACGCCATCTGACAGACGAAGTCCTTGGCCGTGCGCTGCCACAACAGGCGCCGGCTGATGCTTAAGCCCTCGGCGCGCAGGTCGTCTGCGCTGAACACCACGACCAGCCGGGCGGGGTTGCATTTCCGCACCATTCCCACAACTCGCCCGCAAACAGCGGCCGGTACGTCTTGTAGATCACGACGGGCTTTCCGATCGGGTCGGTCAGCGCGGCCGGCCACAGATCCTGCCGGTCGCGGAAAGCACTCCCGCGTCGTCGAGCTGCACGAAGGCGGCCGCAGGGTCATCGTCATCGACCGGCTGCAATCCCGGGCAACCCGCGCACGGCCTTGTGTAGCCACGAAAGGTGGCGATGCAGTACACCTCCTGTTTATCATCCACTCGATCAGCAGGTAATTCAGTGGGAACCACACCGGGCCGCGCCAGTTCGAGTTGCCGTCAAACAGCCCGGTGCGTGATTCTGCCGGTACGTAGCGCACCGCATGGGTCATCCCACCCGTGGCAATCACAAAAGGGTTGACGTCATGGTGCTTGCTTAAGGCGCGGATGCCGTAGTCGCTCAGGAACTCTGCGGGATCCAGGGCGCGCTTCAGCAGGCTGACCATGCGATCGCCACGCACCAGCGCCATCCTGCGCCGTTCGCCTTTACCGGGCTTTTCCCATGTGGAGGTCTGTCGGGCCAACTCAGATGGTTGGGTTGGCTTGGCGTAGAAACACTTGCCAGCCGTAAGCGGATCACAGTCGTTGCGCCGGCTGCGATGCTACGCTTGTACAGTGCTGCAGCTTTCGTGCCCGCTTGATCCGAGTTGACTGCACAACGGTTTCCGCGCACTACGTAGTCATGGAAGGCATGTTTCACATAGGGCGTTCCTTTTGCCACGCCGTACAGACGTTCAAAATTCGTCTCGTTGTTGGTGAAGAGTAATTCACCGACTTCTTCGCAATACAGTTCATACTCCCCCAGTGTGTCGTGCTGCACTCTGACGACCTGGCTGAAGACGCCACGTCTAGCCAGGACCCCACTCATCGAGAGCACCGGCCGTGAGTCACTGCGCCCCAGGCCCAGGTATTGCGAAACCATAAAGTCGGTAGCAAGTGTAGCGTGGCCGGCTCCTGGCCACGGTTCACGGCGCTAATGCGGATCAGGATATCGTCCGGGCCAGCTTTAGCATACTCCACAAAGATGTCGAAGTAGCGGTCAGCGTCAAAGACCCCCGTATCCAGCAACTCATACTCGGGTGCCTGTCTGCCGCGCCCAGTATTCTTCTCCACCAGTTTGCTATAGGGGAATGCCGCCTATGGGTACTTGTAGAGCATCTGCATGTAGGAGTGGGTCGGGGTGGAGTCCCCCCCCGAGCGGCGTCACGTAAGAATGTTACCCAAATGAAGCCGTAGCATCATCTAAGAATGTTACCGTAGCTTCAACGGCGGCACTTTGCTGGGTGGGATGGCGTCGATTGCAGCATCAATCTGCTGTTTGAGCTTGACCACATCCAAGGCGGCATGAGTGGCTCTGAGTTTGGCTTTCACCTTGGGACTGACATCGGGCGAGTCCAAGACGCGCTGATACGGGGTCTTGGGATCGTCGAAGATCCGCTTGAGGCGACTGCCGTCCCGCCGCTTGGCCATGAGCTTGTTGACGGGCAGGAAGTGGTTGGTGTACACACTGCACAGGTCATAGAGTGCATTCAGTTGGCGGACCTGCTTGGGGGTCTCGTAGCGGTCATAGCCGACCATGCGCCGCACGACCGACGAGTTCCTCTGTTCGACGAACGCGCTTGCGTGTCATTCTTGCGCCCGACGCGCCCCCGTGTGAAGGTGATTGCCTGCTCCTGGGTATACTGCCACAGTTCGCTGTTGATGAACTCGGCGCCGTTGTCCGAGTCGATCCCCAGGAGGTCAAAGGGTAAGCGTTGGCGGATATGCTGGATCGCCGCAAAGACACGCCCTTGGGCTTTGTTCTCCACGGCGCGCATCTCGGTCCAGCCGGTGGCGACGTTCGTGACGTTCAACGTACAGGCGAAACGGCCTGCGGGATTGCCGCCATCATGCTGTACCAGGTCGACCTCTTCGAACCCGGGGCGCTTGTCGTCCCACTCCGTGAACGTGCGCACCGGGATCTGGCGTTTGAGTAATGTCCCGGGCTTGGTGCCACCCCGCCGCCGGGCTGGCTTATGCTCCTGACGCCGCGGACGATCCATGCTCAATGCGCTGATGGTCTGCAGATGCTGGTAGCACGCCGCACTGACCTGAAGGTGGCCTTGCTGGCGCAACGTGACCAGTTCCGCGTCCATGGCCGCTCGTAAGTGTTTGGAGCTAATCTGATCGAACACATAAGCAAACGACAGCACCGCCCGTTTCTCTTCGTCGCCGTAGATGCGTCGGCGCAGGCGGTGAAACGGCGTCGCCGATCTACGCCAGCCACGGTGACCCCGCAGCAGCGCGATGGCGTGTTTGCGGTGATAGCCACTGGTGGTCACGAACTCATCCAGGATGACCGTGCGTTGTTTCTTGCCGGCTTTGGCGTAACGCTTCCGCAGTTGATCGAGATAGGCCTGATTCGGTTTCGGTTTGCTCACGCAGACGGCTCGGCGCTCCCACTGTTGGGTAACATTCTTACGTGACGCCACCGATCCATTGTGGGTAACATGCTTACGTGAAGCGACGAATCTCGTTCGGTAACATTCTTAGTGACGCGACTTGCCGTTTTGACTTGTGAAGACAGTGGACTATACTGTGCAGTACAGGAGTAGTGAACACGATAGGGCAACTGGCCCTATCTTCACCTCATGACTTCAACACACTCTTAATCAAGCTCATCTATTGGATCGCAGCAATCACGGCGATCAGGTGTCATCAACTCATTGGGGAACTCATGCGTACATAGATGGACGACGAGAACCAACTTCGGGCGCACCTCTGACGGGCCGCCTGGGTGGCACACCCTGTGGAAGGGCCGGCTCACACTAACCGAGTACGCCGTCGGCGCACGCCTCGTTGGCACCTGACTTGTATATAACGATCAGTGCCGTGGTGGGATTAGGAAACGGGGATACAGGTGTACGTGCACAGAAATAGTCCGTTTTGAACCTCGGTTCAACCGATCAGACAAAGAAAGGGGAGAGGTGTGGCAATGCATAGCAACGGAAACGGCAACGGCATTTGCGATGTCACGATTATCGGCGCAGGCCCGGCGGGTCTGTTCGGCGCATTCTACGCCGGTCTGCGCGAATTGAAGGTGAAAATTGTCGACGCCCTGGACGAGCCCGGCGGCCAGCTCGCAGCGTTGTACCCCGAGAAGTTCATCTACGACGTGCCGGGTTATCCCAGGATCATCGCACGTGACCTGGTCAAGTGCCTGGTCGATCAGACGATGATGTGGAAGCCCATCATGTCGCTGGGCGAGCGAGTGCAAAACCTGAACCGCAACCCGGACGGCACCCTTACGTTGGTGAGCAACAGGGGTGAGCACCACTCCCGTTCGGTGCTCATCTGCGGCGGCGTAGGCGCGTTTACGCCCAAGAAGCTGCCCAGCCCGGAATTCGTTCCCTACGAGAACAAGGGGCTGTACTACTCGGTGAAGGAGAAATCGGCCTTCCGCGGCAAGAACCTGCTGATCGTCGGCGGCGGTGACTCGGCGGTGGACTGGGCGCTCAACCTGAAGGACTATGCCAGGCACGTCACGCTCATCCACCGGCGCGACCAGTTCCGGGCCGTGCAGTCCGCTGTCACCGAATTGATGCACTCCGACGTCGAAGTCAAGACCCCTTATGAACTCAAGGCTGTCGGCGGCAACAGTCAGGTGCAGACGGCCACCATTTTCGACAACCGCACCAAGGAGGAGATGACCATCCCTGTGGACGCCGTCATCCTCACCCTGGGCTTCAACGTCGACTTGGGACCGATCAAGGAGTGGGGGCTGGACATGATCGGCACACGCTATATCAAGGTCAACCGCAAGATGGAGACCAACATCCCCGGCGTGTACGCCGCCGGCGACATTGGTGCGGAGGAGGGCATCGAACCACTCAACCTGATTGCGGTCGCCTTCTCGCAAGCCTGCATGGCGGTTAACTACATGTACCAGTACCTCAATCCCGGCGCGAAAGCCTTCCCCGGTCACTCCAGCGAGAAGAAGCTGTAATCAACCACTCAGCGCAGATGCCCACCGCGTTCGAGATGCGGCTCTAGACCACGTGCCGCACTTTGTTGTGGACGAGTTTGATTTCGCTCTGAGCGGAATTCTGGAATGCATGGCGAAGGATATCTGCGAGCATCGGCAGGGATCCTTCGCGCGCCAGCTGGGGTCGCATCTTGTCAGGCTCTGCGGGCGTACTCAGGATGACATCCTTGCGAGTTTACTCAGTTTAACCAAAGTTACTTTGCACCCTGACGCAGGAAAATCCCTTGAAAACAAGCTGGTTCGCATGGCGCTGTGTAAAGTGACTTATGCTAACCCGAGTAGGTATTCAATCTCGATTGTCGCCCCCAAGGGTTTTTCTTTGCCATTTGCGTAAGGATCAGTGGCATTCTCAACAGGAAGAGCTTGTTGTCTCCATTCCTGGAGTTGCAGGTTTAACTCTTCCAGTTGAGTAAGAATTGCTCTATTTGATGCGTAGATGAGGGTTAGTAGTGTGTGATCTGCGTATTTTTCGGCGATTTCAGCTTCGTCGCTTATGCTAAGCAGACTTGAAAATGGTTTGGTTTCCATTTGTTATATTCCTAAAATGGCCGGTAACTGGCATGATTGTCAGTTGATCACTTTGTGTTGCGTTTAATTCTAAGCCTAACTGAGTTGCTCGTGATCGGATTGAATTAACCCTCCAGCTTCTCCACGGCTTTGACCAGGTCCTGCTCGGTCGGGGGTGTAGATGCAGGTGGTCCCTAACCAGGTGTATCCCACGGGGGCGGCTACGTGTTCGATGTTCACGCCGGCATTGATCAGGGACTTGGTCAAGGTAGGCAGCTATTTATATCCCGACATTGGCTCCGCCAGTGTCTTGCCCACTGTCCCGCCGATGGCGCAGGGTTTGTATTTTGGGTCAGCATGCTTTCTCCCTTTGTGAGCGCTCCCCTTGACTGTCTCTGACGTCCGATCTTTTGCAGGACAACGTAGCCCACCGCCCCTTGTCCGTGTCAAGGCACGCGGCGCTTACCGCTTGCTCTTCGGCCTTGACTCGTGCGCCAGGTGGGCAGAAAGAGCAGGTAAGAAGGCAGCAGCCTTCGAAACTTGAAAGGGGGTGAATGAAGACACATGAGACCTAGACAACCAACCGATGAAGAAAGAGCGGGGCTGCTGGACCTGTCTGGACGCCCATCCGCGCGTCTGGCGTGGGCCCTTCCCGAAGTACGCTCCTGAACTCAATCCGGTCGAGCAAGTCTGGAAGTACGCGGATGCCGCGCTGGTCAATCCGGGTCACTAGGTGGGTGGCGTCTCCGCCGATTGGCTCCACGACGAACGCCCATGTCATCCGGAAGGGCTCGCCCATTCGCTCGGTCTGTCCCCCGATCACGAAGTGCTTCTCCGGCTCAACCCGGTAGACGTCGTAGAAGCTGTCCTGGGCTGGGGTGGCGGCCAGTTAGTCTCCGAGCCGCCGTGTTTCCCACCCTCTGACCAGGTGGTCGACACTCGGCACGCCGCCGTGGTCCAACTGGTCGACGCTGCACCAGCCCGCCCGGTCGCAACCGAGTTGCATCAGGTAGCCCCAGACGATGGGGGCCGGCGCCTCGATGTCGGTGCCGAAGGTCAGGCTGTACTCGGCGGGGGCAAGCTCGTCGCCGGGCAGGGGGCGTTCCTCGTCGTGGGGGCGCTCGAGCTTCCCGAGCACGGCCCCCAGGTGGGCCATGACGGACTCCCGGATGAGGTGTGACGCCGGGCTGATCGCGGCATAGTATCTGTTGAGCTCCCGCCATCTCTCCTCGTCGGTGGCGCCGGTCCTCAGCTCGAAGCTGACGGTGCTACCGGTGGCGAAGGGTTCGACGGCGATGGCCCAGGCCGGCTTGCCCCAGCCGGGCTGGTGGAACGCGCGGAACTCGTCCGGCTTGACCTCCGCGAAGGGGATGTTGAGGCGCCAAAACTGTCCCACGGCCCCCACCACGACCTCCCGGCCGGGGGGCTCTTGCACGATCATGAACCCCTTGCCGCTTTCGGCGACCCGGTCAACGCCGAGCCGCCGGTCCTCCGCGCGTGGCGCCTGGCCGCGGAGGCGGGCGGGTACGGAGCAGATGTCGAAGATCAGTCGCACCCACGGGATGGTCGTGCCGTCAAAGTGACGGGCGGCTGGTCAGGCCACGTCGTGCATGGCTTTGACGAAGTTCCTGATGACTTCTACGTGCCGGGGGTTGGGGAGTTGGAATTGAATCCCTCGCATGTGTAGCATTCTCTGAATGGCGTTTCGCTCGGAGTGGAGCGTTCCGCCCAGTCTTTACTCGTCCCAGGCCGGGCGAGATCAGCCGCGGACATGCGATGAGTATATGAAGAACGGTACGGGGTACGGTAGTGACCAATGTCACTTCCTGCCCGTGTCGGTCAGCGTATGCGCTTGGCCAAGGCGTTGTTACCCTTTACAAGCCCTCCCTTGCCTGCCACTTACCCACGTCGAGGAATGCAACGCCCTACACGCACTCACGAAGGGAGAGGGCCGCGCGCGAACGCGGCACAGGGCCCGGCAGGCGCTTTCCGTGACTGGATCCTCATAGCCCCCGCCTCTCTTCGTGGGTGCCCCCGGTGCCGGAGCAGTGGTCTTATGGGTGGGTCAGCTCTCCAACTTCTCCACGGCCTTAACCAGATCTTGCTCGGTCGGGTTGGTGTAAATGCGCGTCGTCTCCAATGAGGTGTGGCCCAGGAGGGTGGCCACCCGCTCGATATTCACGCCGGCGTTGATTAACGACTTGGCGAAGGTGTGCCGGGGGATGTGCGGGGTCATCTCAGTGCCAGCGTCTTGAGCGATCTTCCGCAACAGATGCTGCACGGCCCCTGGTTGGAGGCCCTGGCGGTATTTGGTGACAAACAGGGCGGTGACGTCATCGCCGACTAAGCCGAACCGGCGCTTGAGCCAGGTGGCCAGGGCATCCCGGGCTGGTGCATTGAGGGGGACTTCCCGGTATTTCATGCCCTTGCCACGGCGG
>JAMDDR010000160.1 GCA_023488685.1 Chloroflexota bacterium
TTCGCTCATCGAGCCAGCCACCCAGGAAAGTGTTGATGGTAGTCACCTGCTCAATGGGTGATTGCACCAACCGCGCATAATCCACGTACAGCACTGACATGCTGTTCTGTTGATCCAGCCAGAGCTCAATTTGTTGAAGGTGTCGCTCGAATAAGGCTGCCATCTCTACGTCGCTGACCTTGTCGTCAGGTTGGCCGCGACGGATCAACATCTGGCGTTGCGAAGCCAGGATCTCCTGCATGTTGCGCCGCATGAAGATGATTTTGTAGTGATACCCCGCGGGCAATTTCATCAGCAGCGAGGAGATGATCTTGACCGCCTTGCCCTGTGCTGAAGGTAGCCACGAGACATCTTGCTTGAGCTGCTTGACTCGCTCAAACTCATAATAGCCTTTGGGGTTGTCATCGTCTGCTTGCCTGATGTCATCGGTCAGAGGCGGAAGTCCGCCCGCAGCCAGCATGCTCATCATCAGAGAGGTGCCGGAGCGGGGTAGGCCTGAAACCACGGTAATGATGGATTGATCTCGCGTATACATAAGTTCCCGGTGGATTATGATGCCCTCGTTGGATCACGGATCACTGCAATCGCGTGCTTCATTCCTCATCAAGGTTATATAGTGCATCTGCGAGCTTATCAGCCAACAGTGATGCTTCGTCCGCACCCAAGCCACGCTTGATCGACTGGTCGATTTGCGCCACCTGGTCGCGGAGTTCGTCGGTTTCCTGGCGTTTGCTTGCCAGCACCTGCCGGGCTTGTGCGAGCAGGATGGCAAGTTCCTCGGGCACGTCTGAGGTGAATGAAGAAATGCCGGCAATATGTGCCGCTGCGGCTTCCTTTTCCGCAGTATTCATGCGGCGGTGTTCTGCTTTTACCGTGATGCCTTGCTTCCGGCCGCTGCCGCGATCCAGCGCAGTGACGCTCAACATCCCGTTCAGATCCAGGTCAAAGCCTACTGTCACACTCGGCGGTTCGCCTGGATGCTCCGGCGCCAGTCCTGAGAATTCGAACTCGCCCAGAAGCGTGTTCTCGGATGCAATTGGATTTTCTCCCTGGTATACCTTGAGGTCGACACTCTCCTGGTCGGGGTAGAGCGCAAAGAATTGCTTGGCATGGGACGTTGGGATCGCCGTGTTGCGATGGATGATTGGCGCATAATGATCCCGCGTGACCCGATCAAAGAAGATCTCTGCCACCTCGATCCCAAGCGAATGTGGCGTAACGTCAACCAGGATGGTGTCCAGGGGTTCGCCGTCGATAATGGCAGCCTGGATACCGGCGCCCAGCGCCACGGCTTCATCCGGATTGATCGCAACCATCGGTTCGACGCCAACGTGCTCTGCTACCATCTCCCACACCAGCGGTATGCGAGTCGATCCACCCACAAACAACACGTGATCCAGGTCAGCGGCGACGACGCCCGCGTCGCTCAACGATTGATCGAAAGCTTCCAGCGTCTCGTCCAGCAGGTCACGGATCAGGTCCTCAAATTCGCGACGTGAAACCTCGGCTTCCAAATGCAAAGGCTTGCCATCCTTTTCCAGCAGGTATTCTTCGCGGATGCGGGTGAAAGGTTGTGTTGACAGTTCGATCTTGGCTTGTTCGGCGGCTCGCACGAGCCGCGCGAGCGCCTTGCGATCGTGGCGCGGATCGATAGCATGCTCAGAGGTAAATTGATCGGCCAGGTGAGTGACCAGCCGGTCGTCGAAATCGTCGCCGCCGAGGTGGACATTGCCGTGACTGGCGCGCACCTCAATGACCCCGGAATCCAACTCAATCACCGATACGTCGAATGTCCCGCCGCCAAGATCGTATACCGCAACCATCTCGCGACCGGTCACGCGGTCCAGCCCGTAAGCCAGCGCGCCGGCCGTCGGCTCGTTGATGATGCGTTCGACGGTGAACCCAGCAATCTCGCCGGCATCTTTGGTCGCCTGGCGCGCGGCATCAGAGAAGTAGGCTGGCACGGTGATTACGGCGCGGCTGACCTCTTCACCCAGGTTTATTTCGGCAATGCGTTTCATCTCGCGCAGGATCACTGCCGAAATCTCGGAGGGCGTGTAGGCGCGTCCATCGAGCACGACGGTTTCGTCGGTGCCCATCTTTCGCTTGATCGAGCGCACCGTATTCTCAGGATATAGAACATATTGGTTGCGCGCAGGGGTACCGACGAGCAATCTGCCTTGTGGTGAGAAGCCGATGACGGAAGGCACAATTCGCTCGTGTCCGTTTGGCAGCACCACAGCTTTGCCCTGCTGCACAAATCCAACGGCTGAATAGGTCGTCCCAAGATCGATTCCAATAATCTTGCTCATATATTTGTTTTAAAGGGTGCTGTCCGGAGACGCACCAGCTTCGCGCGCGACGATGACCTCCGCGTAGCGCAACACGCGATCTCCAGTCACGTAACCACGTTGGGTCTCGGCCACCACAGTTCCCGGCCGCACGCCCGGATTGGCGGCTACGGTATCCAGCGCCACATGCAACCGCGGGTCAAATGGTTGTTGTACTGCCTGAATCGGTTGAACCCCTTCAGTGCTCAGTACAGCGCGTAAGCGATCTCGTACTATTTGCAGGCCGCGCAGCCAACTTACATAAGCCTTGCGCCACTCGACGATATCCCCGGACGGCACATGCGTATCAGGAACTTGTGCCATGGGACCCGCTCTGCCAATCTGCTCGCCCCGGAGGGATGCCAACCAGACAATCGGCAATGCCACTGTGATGACCCATTTTGGAGTGCGGTTTGCCGGCTGAGGAGCGCCGGTCACGTTTGGCTCTGCGCCCGGTAGACGCGCCAGCAGTCGCTCTCCTGCCGCCAACGCTTCATCCAGGCCATCCAGTACTGGAAATAGCCGCTGTACTACCTGCAGCCGTGCCTCGGCCAATTCTCCCCGATGAGTGACGAGCGAACTGGCGTACTCCTGATCGCGACGCTCACCTTGCTCACGCAACTGCTGTAATGCGGACTGGACTTGCTGCTGTTGCGCCTCCAGGAAGGCATTAAGCTTGAACTGCTCGCGGCCCAGTTTGGCAATCTGCTTCTCAAGACCAGCCACATCCAACGGGGCAGGCTCTCGCGTTCGCTCCCCGGCTTCATCAGGGCGCGCGGATACAGATGGCGTCGCCGGCGTTGCCTGAACGGCGGGCTTATTCACGCTGGCTGGCTGATGCTGTTCCTGGTTTCCTTTGGCGAGCCATTGCCGCAAGCGTCGCCCAACGTCAATGCTCACAGCCGCACCTCGCGAAAATCATTGTGAGAATTCCGCTGGGCCAGGTCGGTGCACGCTTTGAGCAGATCCAGCACACTCTGCTCATGAATAGAGAGATCAACCTGTGGTACCACAACTGGACGGACAGGAGCAGGCCAGTCCTCCAGCAACTTCATATCCGTGTCAATCCTTTTCTCCGGCGTGCGCAGTTGATCGTAGGCTGCGCGGATGCGCTTGAACTCGTCAGGTTCGCGCTCGGGCGGGTGCAGGCGCACCTGGCTAAAATAGGCCTGCCTGATCTCATCAGCGCTTGCGCTGCGGGATATCCCCAATATCGCATAAACGTCCGTGTAGGCGTCACTCATATCATTACCATCTTATCGCATTCACCGTCATTGGGTCAGAAACCCAGGTTGTCCAGATCAATCCCCATACGCTGCATCGAGATCGTCATGCGGAGCATCATCGCAAATGAGGGGTCGGACACGGCCCGGCGCATTTCCTCCGCCTCGATAGCCAGATCATGGTTTCCTTGCTTACGCGCCAGTCGTGCCGCGTTATTTAACACGTCCTTCGCTTCTTTCACTTGTCCGTCGATACCGAGCAGGCTACCCAAAACGTTCCATGCGTTTGGATCCTCCGGCGTCAGCTCTACCAGACGGCGCGCGTAAGGGATACCGCCAGTTTGAATGTTGACCAGAAATGTGGATGAGATGACACGGAGGATGGCTACTTCGGGCCCAATGCGGATGGCGCGATCCAATAGCTCGTGCCCCCACTGGTTCAATGCTTCATTTCGCGTGCCGGTCAGGCGTTTGGGTTTTTTCGTCTGCAATCCCAACATGTAATCGAACATGCCGAGGTCTTCCTCTTCATCGACGACTGACGATTGTTTAACCGCCTCAAGGCCGGCGGCCACATAGACAGATGCGTTTGCCTGTCCACTCGCTTCCGCGCGTGCCATGACGTTGCGTGCCTCAAGGAGGTTTTGTTCGACGAGCCAGCAGACGCATGCCTGCAGATAGGCGTCGGGTTGGTCTTTGCCGAGCTCGAGCGCTCGCTCGATGTGCTCCTTCGCCTTGGAAGCATGGTGCCCAATGAACTCGAGGCGTGCCAGGTTGAGCACGATGTTGTAATCGTCTGGCGTGTAGGTTGCAGCTTCGTCGTAGCGCTCACGCGCCTGCTTGTAATGGCCGAAATCGAGCGCTTCGTCGCCGACTCCCATCAACACGCTTGCCATGCGTTTCAGCAAGTCCGTGTTGGTTGGTTCGATCTGCAACGCCTCATGGAGCGTACGCTGCGCCTCAGCCCATGCACCGCGTTCCACACACAATTCTGCCAGGATCTTCATGGCGTCGATGTGAGTGGGATTTTTCTTGAGCAGTCGTTTCACTTCGTTCTCAGCGGCTTGCCACTGTTCGTTTGCGCGCAGAAGCTCGATGAGACTAAGCTGCTGCTCTGGGTCGTCCGGGTTGGCCTTGAGCGCCTGCCGGGTCATCGTGATCGCTTTGGATAGGTTACCCGCATTCTTGTAACACACGATGACTTCCTTACGCACCCACGCCCAATGCGCGTCGCTAAAACCCCCGATGGATCCACGGCGCGGCCGCGAACGCAACATGGCGCGCCACGCCTCAGCCGCCTCATCCCATTGCGCAGTCGCTTCGTAGGCTAGTGCCAGGTTATGCAGGATTGGTCGGGCGGTAGCTTCTTTGCCAAAGAAGCCTTTCAGGTCGGCGCATTCGAGCGCTATCTTTGCCTGCTCCCAATAGTCACGCGCAGATGCCCATTCCCCTGCCAGGGTTGATCGATGCCCCAGACGCGCGAATTCCACCAGCGCCAGTGCGCATAGCGCTGGGCTATCGGCTGCAAAACGCGCGCCCTCGGATAAAGTCTGAACAAGCGCAGCATCCTGTGTCCCGGCCAGTTCAGCGGCTCGTTGTGCATATACCGCTGCCAGGTTGGCGCGCGGCCATCGCATCTCCTGGTCAAGTCGATGTGCTTCCTGCCACCACTTTTCAGCCAGCGCCATCTCGCCTGTCGCTGCCGCTGCTATGCCTGCATAGTACCAACGCACGGCGTTCAACTCTCGCGGAACCGCTTTGACCTCAATTGCAGACAAGGCCTGACGCGCCTCGCCGGTCCGACCTGTCGCGATCAGAAATATTCCATCCAACACTTTTAGCGCAAAATCGGAATGGGGCGGTAATCCGCGCCCTCCCGGGGACAGCAATGTGGTTTTGCCAGACAAATGGTTGCGGAGTGAGGTTACGTCGGATGTTGCTGGTTGCTGTTGCCGCAATAAGGCGACGATGGGCAGCAGCGCCTGGCAGTCCTCGTCAGACACGCCCGGTAATGCAGCAAGGTCCGCCAAAGGATCGAGTTCCAGGGCTGCCGTGGCGATGACGATGCCGGCTGAACGACGCACCAATCCGTTTGTCACTGCGCGCTTGTATTGATCCAGTGCGTCAGACGCCCGTCCCTGTCTGTGTAGACTAAGCCCCAAATGATAGGCATAGATCGCATCCCCTGGCACAAGGTCAGCGGCCCGTCGCAGGTGGTACAACTCGTCATCTGGGCTTGTGCGTTGGGCAGCCTGGCGGAAGTGTGCTTCCGCCAGCGCTGCGGAGAGTCGATCATCGCGGGGCTCGATCTTCTCCCAGATACTGATGGCAGCGTTGTACCGTTTTTGTTGAAACTCACGCAAACCATGTCGCCTGAGTTCATCCAGCGTAGACGGACGCGCTTGTGCTCCGAAGGGATGTGCAGCCTGGCCTTTTTTTCTACTGGGCATAGAATCGTTTCACTCCTATATGCCATCCTTTGTATCGTGCACCATTGTACAGATATCCTTTTGGATAGATGTATCCTATGTGTCGATTGCCGTTTACACTCGTGTGAGCACGACAGCAGCCAGCAGTGCGATCTGCACGCCCACAATGATCCAGAAGCGTGCCCGGAATGCTGCTTTAACCGTCTTGTGCCGGAATAGGGGCATCCCAACAATCGCGCCGGGTGTGCCTCCCGTAGCAACCAGTGCAAGCAGGACGTTCTCTGGCACGCGCATCCAGGTTGATTCTGAACTGGCGATGGCTTTGTCAAAGCCGTAAGCAGCGAACGTCACGATGTTGATGCTCACTAACCAGGCGACTGGCACGCTGATGCTGCCCAAAGTGGCCATGCCAACAGTGAGTGCAATCGTAGACCCGAAGGTGATCAATAGATAGCGGGGCAGTGGTATGGCCAACCACTGCCCATGCTTGTGTTTACGCCGCTGTCTCGTCATCGTTCAGATACATATCTGTGTGGTTTGGAAAGCTGGCGATTATTCACACTGCCTGGAAAAGCAGTAGCTCGGATGTCAGTGCGCCCTCCAGGCGGATCTTGATCCCCTGATTCATCAAGGTAAAGCCATCCACCTCGCAGCTCTGTCCGGTGTTGTCAAACGTCGCCCGGTATCGTTTTGATACGTCCAATCCACGCAATCGCAGTTCGTACTCCGGCCGATCTGGTGCAGCCAGTTGGAACAGGCCGCAAATGGCACGGCTGCGATCGTGCGATGCCAGTTCGAGCACGCCCCATCCCTTGGGTTCGGGTCCTGCCACCACCGGAGTGTGATGGTAAATGCGCCCCGTGTTCATGAACGGGCGTACGAAATGCTTATACAGTTCGATCCAGTGTTTCCCGCGCGCCAGCATGTTTGGATTGACCGTCGATCCGAGCGGGTAGAAAAATCCAAACGTAGGGCGCAAGAACATGAGCAGCCGCCATTGGAAGTCGAATTCGGCCGCGGTATGGCCGCTCTGACCTCCGAGCAAGCGGTCGACGTGTTCGGGTGGCAGTGCCATGGTCATGCCGTTGGTGATCATGAACGAACGTGGCGCAATCTGCCAGTCGGTCACCCAAGTGTGGCTGAAGCGGCTGACCATACCTATATCGGTGCGGCCACCGCCACCGGCGCAGTTTTCCAGGATGGTGTTGGGGAAACGGGCGCGCAGCCGGTCGTAGATGGCGTAGAGTGTCTCGTAATAACGCCAGTAGCCGTTCTCCACAAAGCCGTCGCGCAACGTATGGGCACCCATACCCAAACCGCCGACGTTATAGTCGAGCCGGAAGAACTCCAACTCATTTTGTGCGATGACCTGGGTGATCTGTTCCTCCATCCACTGGGCTGCAGGCGGGTTGGTCAGATCGAGCAGGTCACCCAGGCGCTTATCGCCGTCGTAGGCAGTCGACACCCATTCCGGATGCGCCAGCGCGACCTGGCTTTTTGCTGCAATACGTTCCGCATCCATCCATAGTCCCCATAACATGCCTCTCTCATGGACGCGATCACGGAATGGCTTGATGCCGTCAGGGAAGCGTTGTCGATCCACTTGCCAGTCACCCACGGTAGACCACCAATCACTCCTGGGCGGAGCGTACCAACTGGCGTCGATGAAGAACACCTCTGCGCCAAGCCCTGATGCAGCGTCGATGGCGTGGTGTACCTGGTCGACTGTGATCTCAATCTCGGGGCCAATGCCAGACTCAATCCACCCACCGCGCCCGCGCGGTTGTGGCATGAATACGCTGCGACGCAGGTGGTCGTGCATCGCCTGGATGGCGCTGTCAAGGTCGCCGAAGACCATGCCGAGGTGCACTTCTGGGGTCTTGACTGTTTCGCCTGGGGCGATGACACGCTGTGGCGCGGGTGCGTCGGGGCCAGCGCGGAAGAACAGCCGCGCTGCTGCATCGGTGGTGCCAAGATCGGCATCCAGGTCAAACTGGATATCGTAGCCACCCGACCACGCCAGTTGGCAGACGAAATGCTCGCCGGTGGCGTTGTTCCGCAGCACGAACCAGGGGTGGCGATGCCGATCTCTGCGGTAGCGTCCATCGATTTGGTACCCAGCATTGGGCAGGTCAAACCAGTGAAAGTCACCTTCATTGCCCCAGTGCACATTGGCAAAATAACCGACAGAGTAGAGTGCCGGCTGCCCTGCAGGCAGGTGCATCTGCCAACGCGGCATTTTCTGCAGGACGCCGCTCCACGAGAAAGCGGCCGACAGCGCTGCGGGTTGCGTGCCCGTGTTCGTCACTTCCAACCAGCGGTTTAGCACCGGTGTGCCGTCCAGTACCGTGTGCACTTTGATGCTAACCGGTCGTATGGTGTGGTTAAGTGTAACAATGGTATGTCGTACTTCTGCACCCCGCGGGCTGGTTTCGCGGCTGGTATCGATACCGGCCCAAGCCCAATCGGACGCCAACAACTGGCCGTCGATCTCCACCCAGAAGGCCTGCGGCGTTGGGTGTTGCGCCGGGTCCAATCGACCATCGTAGAAGTTGATGAAGCCCGATCCATTCCAACCGCGACCGACAAAGCGGCCTTTTGTCAAAGACTCTTCGTAGACTGTAAAGGCAGTGCGGTAGCTGATGGTAGGCTCGGGATCAGGGACGAAAAGCACATCCGACCAATCTGGCTGAACGAGCTGATCTGGTTGCATATATATTGATCCTTGGTTATTTGGGATGATCGATGCTAGTATAGCCTTACGAGATAAACCATGAAAGAGATCGGCTTCTGGGATTACACCTGCCCGACGCACGGGTCGCTCGAACGCTATCATCAGAGTGATTGGGATGCGCTGTTGGACGATATGGCCGAAGGTGGCTTCAACTCGCTCGTGTTAGGCATCAAGTGGCTCACCACTGGCTACCGCTCACGCTATCCGTGGCTGGACCAGGATCCTGAATGTACGGCCATCAACTCTGACAATGCGCTCATCCACCATGCGCTGCAAGGGGCGCGCCGCCGTAACATCCGCACGTGGTTGCTGGTGGTGGCGACGATTTACCCCACACGCCAGTTCAACCTGCCGTACGGCGTTCCTTACTGGGGACCTGAGTTCACGGTCTATGACCTGGATTGTCCTGGCCTGGGTGAGCGCATGAAGATGCTTTTTGAGGAAGTGGTCGATCTATTTGGGAACGAGACCGACGGCATCGTGGTGGAACTGGAGTTCTGCGATGGCGAAGCGCCGCACCGCATTCCTATCTACGACGAATGGGCTCACAAGAACAATCGCCCTGATTTCGCGACGATCAAAAACATCCGATTGGAGCCGCGTGCGTATCCATATGCGCACTGGCGCGATTTCACCACTACGCGCCGCATCGAGGTGCTCAGGCAGATTGAGGCTGTCGTAAGGGCGCGTGGTTTCCAAGGCGAGTTAACGTCCATCATCGAACTGGATAATCAGCCCACGGCGGTGCTGGGTAACGTCAACATGGAGATGCTGTGGCTGGCATTGCCACACTGGCCGGTGGTCACCTACGACAGCATCTACGATCGGCGCCGAAACCGTCTCGCCACCATGGATTTCTGTGTCCGGCAGCCGCAGCAACTCGGGTTATCGGCCTATTACCTGACTCGTGGTGTCATGACCTTTGGTATTCCCCCTGAGATGCCTCCAACTGGGCTGGAGGAACAGTGGCGCCTGTCGCTCGAAGACGCGCAGATCTATCGCCCTGATATCCTCTGGTTCATGGGCAGCGACGCGCGGCTCGACGGCGCCGTATGCAGCAACGTCAAGCTACCCCAATGGGGCTTTAACGATGGCCGCGTCGCGCGGCAACGGTTGATGCAATTGGCCACAGAGATGGGCGTGCACGTCGAACGCCAATAGGGCTCATTTGCGGTCCCACGAGCAAGTATGAGACGATGGAGGATGGAGAGCGCAGGGTTTGAACATTACACTGCGCTCTCAGCAGGACATGCGATGGATGGGCTTAGAACGCCTGTAGCAGGTTGAGCAACTGGCGGTCCAGCTTGTGCCCGTGCCAGTCTTCGTATGTGACGTCGGCGCGGTCCGAATCGAGGATGCCAAAACCGCCGCGCAGATTCCACAGCGCGTAGCCGATGTTGTATGAGCGTAGGATGGCGAGCACATCGCGCAGCCAACGCAGTACGATGTCGTGCGGGGTGTGGATGAATGCGCCGCCCTCGCCGCAGTGCACCCCCACGCCCTGGGCTGCCAGGTCAGCCCATTGCTGGTAATGTGCTGCGAGCCGGTCACGGTTCCAGTATTCACCGTTGTTCCAGCCCCCAGGCCATTGCGGCTGGGGGTAGGTCTCGCCGTTCACCCACGAAGCCTTGTAGTGGCTAATACCCATGGGGAGGTAGGCGCGGCAACTTTGCGCAACCCCCAGGTTCGCCAGCTCCGGACAGGGCCAGTTCCCCCAACTCAGGCCATCGAGGATGATGAGACGGATGGGATCGATCTCCCGTATGGCCGCCACCGTCGTGCGCATGACGCGCTCGTGATCCTCCCGGGTCATGATGTCAGGCCTGGGCGCAATGGGTTCGTTGACCAGGTTAAAACTCAATTGCTCGGTGGGGATCCCGCGATATCGCCCTGCAAACAACCGCCAGTGGAAACAGAAATCATCCAGCGCTGCCTGATCCTGCCACAGGTTGTAAGGCTCCGTCCGCTCTGGGTTTACTGAGAACCCTGGTGCGCGATGGAAGTTCAGGCAGACGTGGATACCGTATCTGCGCCCGAGTTCGACGGCACGGTCGACCTTCCGCAACATCGGTTCATGGGTTTTGCGCGGATGGTCGTCCTCGATCCAGAGGGTGTAACACATGGGCAATCGCACGAAATTAAAGCCCCAGTCGGCCATCCAGCGGAAGTCGTCCTCCTGCACGTCGCCGCTGCTCTTGATCGTAAAGAACTCCAATAGATTGAATCCACGCCAGCGCGGGAGTATGGTTTGTGACGGCATGATATCAACCTCACCCCATCTCTCTCATTAAGTGAGATCGGGTACTTACAACAGGTTGCCATTCAACAGTGTGAGCGGCACCAGCATAACGGTCGGGCGACCCGCGATGGTCAACTCAACCACGGCGCGATTCATGGGTGCGCGTATTGCTGGTGCTTCCAGCGTAAAGGTTACCTCCAGCGGCTCACCCATGTGTGAAGGGAGCGCCAATAAAGCACCGTCGGCAGATGGAGACACCTTCCAGCCATCGGGCAGATACCAGTGCAGACCCAGGTTCGCCTGAATCTTATAGGTGTTGCGAATGTGCAGCCGCACCGTTGCCGGCAGGTTGTCTCGGATCACAGGCCCCTGCGCGCCGTAGTCCACGCTCACCTCGAAATCGAGGAAACGGAACACCGGCCCATTCATGTTGGCGTACAACGTCTTGCAAAGCTGGTCGCCGTGCAACATCACGGCGTGCAAGCCGGTCAAGTCAGTCGGGCGGTCGGAGATCGCCAGGGGAAGATTGTGGCGCAGACTGACCTGGCTGGCGATGTTCATGGTGCGCTCGGTCAACACATCCACATCGCGCGGGAGCTGATTGCCGAAATAACCCAGTTCGCCCAGGTTCAGACAGGCAGTTTTGATGGTGCGCCCAATCGGCGTGATCCATTGTTCGGGGATCGCGTCGATCCCGTGGATGATTCCGAAAATGGAGCCGGCTGTCGCCGCCGTGCAGTCAGTATCCTCGCCGCAGTTCACCGCAGTGGTCAGCGATCGTGCGAAATCGCCTTCGCCGTAGAGCAAGCCGATCAACAACATACCGATATTTGACGGCACGTCCCAGCCACGTTTGCCTTCAGCGTAACCCTTCTGCGTGTCCTCAAGAGACGTGTGTGCTGGAAAGCCGAAGAAGGTGCTGCCGCGATAGCCCGCCAGAACAGCGTCGCGCGCTTCCAGCCATGGTTTTCCAGAGCGATAGGCATTGATGGCGCATTTGACCGCGCCAGCTACGCCACAGTCACGCGGGATATAGGTCAGGGCAATGTCGATCAGCTTGTAAATGTCGGATTCGACGAATGCGGCGCTCTCAAGTGCGGCGATGAACACCTCGGCGTATGTGCCCTCGCCATTGCCGTGGTCCAGGATGGCATCTTCGTAGGCGTAACGGGCGGCGATCTGCGGCGCGCCCGGCGCAATACAGGCCCAGATTTCTGAGCGGATGAAGGCGCCGCAACTGTCTTTGTAATCGTTGCCGAATGTGCCGCACAGTGGCGCTGGCAGGCCGGCGCGCATATTGATCTTGGCCGTCCCATACTCGCTCCAATGCGGTGTGACATATGACACCCAATACTCGCTGAGCACCTGCGCATCGATGTCGATGCCGCGCTCCTCAAGCGCCACCAGCCACAACAGTTGAATGTCGAGGTCGTCGTTTGGCAATGGCTCACCGCCCAGGTCCTGCACATAGAAGTTCACCTGGTTCACCTGGCGGCGCCACTCAAAAGGGGCCCCCAGCGTGCCGCCGATGTTCTTGCCCATCCAGCAGCCGAGCACTTTCTTGCGGTAATCGTTCAGATTCAGGTTCATCGAGTGTATCTCCTGTGGTTATGCATAATCATTTCTGCGTGTAAGCAGCGCCTGGGCTACTCATGTGAGTTCCTATTGTGAACCCGGAACAGGTGAAACCGCAAGTGGCAATGGTGATATGCTTCCCAATGCATTCGAACTTCACCTCAGCGGGGGTGTATTTCGTCAAAGTGGCATGCAATACGCCCACCAACCCTTGCGAAGGTGGCACGCCCGTATCACAGCCTGCCCAGACAACCTTCGCAAGGGTTGGTCAGGGCGGGTGTTGTGACATGTGACAAGTGACAACTGTTGTCACTGGTTGTCACACCGGCTGTGACAGTAAAACCAGGTTGTTGTTCGGAACAAATGTTCTAATCACAGAGCGAGTGTAGTTACCTTCGAGTGATTTGTCAAGGGGACAGATGGAGGTTTGCAATGTATGCGTTAGAACTGACTGGGCCTAACCAGTACCGCTATTTTGAGCTAGACCGTCCCAGCCCGCGTGTGGACGAGCTGCTCATCCGTGTACACCGGGTTGGCATCTGCGGCACGGATGTGGAGATGCTGCGCGGCAGCATGCCTTACTTCAAACTTGGGTGGACACAATATCCGGTGATCCTGGGTCACGAGTGGTCAGGTACTGTTGTCGAAGCCGGCAGTGCGGTTAGCCAGTTCCAGGTTGGCGACCAGGTCACCGGTGATGTGACGATTGGTTGCGGCAGTTGCGTGAATTGTATGCGTGGGTTGTATAACTTGTGCCTGGTCAAGCAGGAAGTGGGCTTGTGCCGCGGCAAGCAAGGGGCCTTTGCACAGTATATGACGATGCCGGCCCGGCACTGTTATCGGCTACCTGAGCGGGTCAGCCTGGACGACGGTGCGCTGGTAGAACCTGCGGCGACTGTGGTGCGCGCCGTGCGCAAGGTGGGCATCACACCCGGCGCCAGCGTGTACGTGGCTGGTGATGGCCCCATTGGCTTGCTCGCAATGCAGGCCGTTCGGGCCCATGGCGCCGGGTGGGTGGTGATTGGCGGCACCAGCGCAGCCAAGTTGGAGCTTGCCCGCACGCTTGGCGCGCATGCCGTCGTCGACGTCGCTACCACCGATCCGTACCAGTTCATCATGGATTCAACACGTGGGCTGGGTGTTGATTTCGCCGTTGAAGCCAGTGGCTATCGTCCCGCGCTGCAACAATGCCTTGATGTGACGCGCCAGGGTGGCAGGGTGTCGATCATTGGAATTTATGATCGCCCTATCGATGGGCTCGATATGGGTGTGGCGGTGATCAAAGATCTGGATCTGTGCTGCTCCGTCGCCAGTCCCAACACATTCGAGCCCACGCTGCGATTGATGGCCGACGGGCGTATCCGGGTGTCGCCCCTGGTGACCCAGGTGTTCGAACTTGCTGACGCTGGCAAGGCTTTTGAATTGCAACAAACCGGCGGGGATCGGCGTATCAAAATCCAATTGCGCCCGCCGGATCAAGAATAGTAGAAATGGCCGATGCCATATTGTGACGGCTGAAGGGGAAGCAGCCCGGCGGCATGTGCCGCCGGGCTGCTGTAAGCAAAGGTGGATGCTACCTGTACGTGTCCAACAGGCTGTATACGCGCAAGGCTTTATTGAACTGTTTGAGTGTGAGCGGCTTTGCCGGCGTGACTGCCACTCGTTGTGAACCACCTGGGAAAAGGTGCATAAAGCCGTCTGAGAACCTGGCGTCTATGCCGTCGAGTTCCAGCCAGGCCCATAGCGCCGGCTTGGCTGCGGTCAATGTGACCTCGAACTGGTTGTCCCCCAGGCTTTCGGCCTGCAACTGAATGGCCGGATCGGCCAATTCCAGGTGTTTGGGCCGCGCGAACGTGGCAAAGTTGGTGGAGATGCGCTTCCCCTTCACCACGTATTCGAGCCATAACATCAAGTTGCGCGCACCGTGCTTCTTCAATGGCCCGCTCAAGTCCAGGGTTTCCACCAGCGCGCTCTTGAGCGGATCGATCTGCGCCGCCACTTTGCCACGCGCCAGTGATTTGCCCTGCGCATCAGTGAGCCGCCATGCCACGTCACCGGCGCTGGCCTGTAACGTGTCATTCGTCAAGTGGATTTCAACCTTGCCGGTACCGGTGTCTTCCACCGCCGACACGAGGATCGGGGCGTAGAACTTCTTCGCCATGTACTGCAGGGCTTTCCAGTGGCCGTGGTAATCGATCGACGACCAACTGGCGACCGGCCAGCAATCGTCAATTTGCCAGTAGAGGGTGCCCATGCCACGGGGCATGGCGCGGCGCCAGTGTTCCACGGCATACTTCATCGCCATGCCTTGCAGGATCTGGCTCAGGTACAGCGTCATCTCGAAGGACGCAGGCAGGCGGAACCAGTCGAGCATATAGTGCATGATGACCGCGTTGCCTATGCCGCTGCGCTGATGCAGTTCCATGACGTAAGTCGTCACGTTGCGGTCTTCTGGTTCTGTATAGCCGTACACCGTCTTTGGCTCCGGGAATGACTGGAAACCAAACTCACTGTTGAAGCGGTGCGTGCAGGTGCGGTACCACTCGAATGGTCTGCGCCCGTGCCATACGTCCCACAGGTGCGCGTCACCACAGGTGGGATTGTTGAAGTCGCTGCGGTCGGCGCAGGGCGTGTGCGGGCTGGCCGGCCAGTAGGAACGTTGCGGGTCAAGTGTGCCAGTCACCGCAGGCAGCAAGGTGTCAAATAGCTTGCCGTAATCGTCCCAGCTCATCGTGCGATCCGTCCACTCGGGGCTGACCAGACCCTGCTCCAACTCGTTGTTCCCACACCACAGCGCGATGGAAGGGTGATGGCGAACGCGACGCACATTGTCCTCCGCCTCGGCGCGCACGTTGCTCAGGAAGTCCTCATCGAAGGTGGGATAGGTCGAGCAGGCGAACATGAAGTCGTGCCAGATGCAGATGCCAAGTTCGTCGCACAGGTCATAAAAGACGTCCTGCTCATAAATCCCGCCGCCCCACAGGCGCAGCATGTTCATATTGGCGTCTTTGACGCTTTGGAGCAGGTCGTGGTAGCGATCGTGTGTCATCGCCGTGGCGAATGTGTCGGCCGGGATCCAGTTGCCGCCTTTCGCAAAGAATGGGATGCCGTTGACGACAAATTGGAACGATTCGCCCCACTGGTCGGGGTGACGATCCAGCACCAACGTGCGTAGACCCATCCGGCGGGAGGTGCTGTCCAACACCTGGCCCTGTCCGTCCAATAATTCCACATTGACGTCATACAACGGCTGGTCGCCCAGATTGTTGGGCCACCACAGCCGTGGGTTGGCAATCGCGAGCGATGCCGCCTGTGGTGCCGGCGTCGTCACCGTGCTGACGGCTTCGCCAGCATAAGCAACGGTCACCCGTGTGGACAGCGGCGCCTCGCCAAGCGACTCCAATTCGGGCGTCACGTCCAGCGTCACCTGTCCTGCCACATCGTGATTCTGCAGGATTTTGACGCCCGTCAGGCGGGCCGCGTTGAACCCGACCAACTCGATCGCGCGCCAGATCCCGCACGTGATGAACACCGGCCCCCAATCCCAGCCATAGTTGCACGGCTCCTTGCGCACCCAGGCGCGACCGCTGACCTCATATTCCGGGCTCCAACCGTGCAGGTAGCGTTCCGACTGCTTCTGCATGATGTAGGGGATGGTTGAGTCAAAACGCACCTCGATGGTGTTGCGGCCTGGTTTCAGCAAATGTTTAACGTCGAACTCCCACGTGCGAAACATGTTGTTGGTGCGGGCGACTTCAGCGCCGTTGAGCGTGATCGTTGCAAACGTGTCCAGTCCCTCGCAGCGCAGGAGCACCTTCTCATGCTTGAGCAGACTCGCGGGTACTGTGATGTTGCGGGAGTAGACCCAATCCACTTCGCCGATCCACTGCAGAGCGTGCTCGTTATCGCGGTAGTAAGGGTTGGGAATTTTGCCTGCCGCGATCAAGTCCGTGTGAATGCACCCCGGAACCTGGGCAGCGATGCTGCCGCTGCGAGCAGGGCCACTTTCCCCGGTTTGGCTGACGCGCCAGGCGCCATTCAGGCTGACCTTCTCCATAGTGATAGCTCCTGTTTAACTGATGGTGTTCTTAACAGCAATATTAACTGCACTAGCGGTTAGCGCCAGGCCGTGTTCAGCTCATATACGTCGAGCGTATGGATCCTGGCTGTCCCACCGGCCGCCGTCAAGCTCAACGAGAGGTCGTCAGGTTGTGGCAGGAAACACGACGTCATGCTGACTTTTCCATCATTGGCGAAAACCTCCAATGAACTGCGATCCACCAAAATCTGCAACTTGATCCGCCCGTCGTCCAGATCCAGGGGCGCTGATTTCCCGAGACTGGTGAGCGTCTTTAGCGTCTTTCCGTCGACTGCGTACGTCATCGTCTCCCCGCGCACCGTAAAGTTGATCTCTGTCGCATCTGCTGGTTCGAACTCGATGCGAATGTCGAACAGGTCACCACGGATGGCCGATAGAGGATTGGACCCTGGTTGCAGTGCCAGTTCGCGCCACACGTGCGCCCTGGCGTGTAGTTGTTCGATTTCTCGCACCGGCGTCCGGCACAGGCGCAAGCCTATGGGGGAGCGGTGGAGTGTTAGCTCGCACGGGAAGGACATCTGTTGGTTAAATGGCATGTCGGGGTACTTCCCGCCTGCCATCCAGGCGATCTGGATGCGCCTGCCGTCATGCGGTGGAATGTCGCTGTAGGACTGTACGGCGTAGTAGTTTGCGCCAAAGTCGACCTGGTGCGGCCCGGTTTCAGGTATAAAGCGGTGGCCGTCGAACGATCCAACCAGGTACCGCCCATTTGCGCTGGTGAACACCCAACGCATATCGGGTGAGCCATTGTCGCGATGATCCAGAATGGGCATCTCGAAGAAGTCGGGGCACTCTGTGCAACCAGGCACGTCGATGTCGTGCAGATGTGTCCACGCTTTCAGATCGGGCGATGCGAAGAAGGCGTAGGTCTCGGCGTCCTTGTAGAGCGCCATGATCCATTGGCTTGTCGGTGCATGCCAGACCACCTTGGGATCGCGATTTTCCTTGACGATATGACCGAGCACCGGGTTGCCCGCGTATTTAGTCCACGTGCGCCCGCGGTCATTGCTATAGGCAATACATTGTGTGAAAGGCTGACCCTGCGATGCTTCCGACGTATTGCCGGCTGCGGTATAGATCGCCACCAGCACCTCATCATCGCCACTCTGGAACCCAGCGGTGTTACGCCAGTCCACCACAGCCGAACCGGAGAAGATGGTACCCAGGCTGTCAGGTTCCAACGCATTTGGAAGCTGCTGCCAGTGCACCAGGTCCGGGCTGATGGCATGACCCCACGTCATATTGCCCCAATCGATGCCGAACGGGTTGTGCTGAAAGAACAGGTGGTATTCACCCTTGTAGTACACCAACCCATTGGGGTCGTTCGTCCAGTTCTGCCGTGGCGAGAAGTGAAATTGTGGTCGATAGGTCTCGTGGTACAGATTGCTTGTCATTTGATGTCTCATCATAGAGGAACATCGGCTTTGAATACCTCGGCATTGCCTTCAGCCGTCAACGCAAAAGCGGTTAATGCTGCGGGGATGAAGACCGATTGGCCGCGTTGCACGATTTGCTTGTCGATCCCTGCGCCACGATCCCAATTGAACAGGATATCCCCCTGGGTAACCAAAAGGATCTGTGGCCCGTTGCCGGCGTGTTCCTGGCGAACACTGCCATTCTTCAGCGCATAACAACTGACTCGAAACTCCGGCGCGGGCGTCGGATATATCATCTGTTCCATGCCTGGATTGCCCCCCAACACCTGGACTGGCTTTGGCTCGTAATCCATGATCTCGATGAGCGCCTGCGCGTCCTTGAACTTCGGGGTCAGCCCGACGCGCACGACATTGTCGGAGTTCGCCATGCATTCGATGATGTTGCCCTTCAGGTAGGCATGTGGCACTCCGGCATGAACGAAAATGCCTTGCCCGGCTTCCAGGTGCACCAGGTTCAACAGGAAAATGGCGAACAGGCCGACATCTGCTCCACTGTACGTCTTGCGCAAATCGAGAAACAACCGTTCGGCTTCATCTGTGGCCTGCCCTGGTGTCTGCAAACGCTGTGCAAGCTGGTCGATCGAGGCAGCGAGTTCCCGATCCTGACTGACCGAGCGCTCGAAGAGCGTGGTGAGGAGCAGTCGCACCAGTTCGCGCGCATCAGCATCCTGCGCCTGCGTCACTTTTCCACACACGGCCGGCCCAATAAAGGCAACCAGTTCGGGATAACGCTTGAGCGATTCCGCCAGGGCTGGCAGCGGTTTTATTCCCATCAATGCCGTGAGCGAATCCAGGGCGACGGCCACTTCCGGCTTGTGGTTGTCATCGGGGTAATGCTCAGGGTCGCGCGCATGGAGTCGCTCGGCCTGTGCTTTGTTGGGATGAGCCTGGATAGATAATGCTTCTCTGGCCGATAAAACCTTAAACAGGAAGGGCAGCGTACCGGTGAATCGTCTGGCCACCTCACGCCCCAGGGTCTCGATAGGATGTGAGGCGATCCACTGATCCAGCGGCACTTGAATGCCATCCACGATCACGCTGGAGGGGGCTTTAGGATGGGTCCCCATCCATAACTCGGCGTAAGGGATGCCCGGCTCCGGCGCAATACCCAGCAGATGCGGGATGAATGCAGCGCTATTACGCGTGCCCCAGGAATAGGTTTGAATTTGATTGTGCATCAAGTACGGACGCGGCTCGACAGATATTGAACGGTCACTCATCGTGAGCGGTTACACCTACCTCCCTGATTTTGGATTTTGGATTTTGGATTTGCGATTTTGGATTTTCGTGCAGTGTGCCGCGCGTCGCAGATGGTTCAGGCGTACGGCAGGTCGCACTTCGTGTTCAACGTACGCGAAGTTTAGCAGTTTTCGGTTTTGGCGCTGGCGCTTGCGTTGTCGGTTATCATGGGCTGTGTTGTCGTGCCATTGCAGTTGTCCATGCCGGGAGTCAGCAGATGTACCAACAAGTTGCTACCGTTTTTGCGAGCGCCATGCTTATGGCGCTGACGACGCAACCAGTTTCCACCCAAGCAAATGAACCCAATCGTGTCGCTACGACGATTGCTGGTGCGACCTCCCACCACAAGGCACCGCAATTGGTCGTGCGCACGGTCCCGGCCGTACCCCGCCCAGGTGACGTGCTGATCGTGCGCGCCAGTGTCGATGCCGTACGGGTGGATGGACGATTAGGTGACCGCATCATCAACTTTGCGCCAGAAATAGGCAAGGCAACGAAGGCGAGCACGGGCAAGACAGTCAGCGCCACTGCTGTCACGACCGGTTATATCGCGCTGGTAGGACTCGATGGGTTGCTTGTGCCGGGAACCTACAGTCTGACCGTTACCGCCACGACTGCAGATGGTTCAGTTGGGCAAGTCACCCAGCCAATCAAGGTGGGCCGGCGTGCCAGCGTGCTTGAGCGCGTGAAGCTGACCAAGACGCTCTCGGCAACACTGGACCCGGCTGTGAATGCCGAGGAAACGGAGGCGTTTGCACAGATCTACAACGGGTTCAGCCAGGAGAAGCGCTGGGTTGGCGCATTTAAATGGCCGGTCGCCGGCAAAGTGGTGGCACTCTACGGGAACCGTCGCGCGTACAACGGTATCGACCTGGGCACCTATCACGCCGGTTACGATCTGGCAGCGCGTAAGGGTACGCCTGTCAAAGCGGCGGCTGCCGGGCAGGTGGTGGTGGTCAAACTTTTCACCGTTCACGGATTGACGGTCGTCGTGGATCATGGGCGCGGCGTGTACACCACCTACTCGCACCTGTCGAAAGCCGGAGTGACCAAAGGGGACATGGTCGATGTGGGGGACGTTCTTGGCAACGTTGGGAGCACCGGGCGGAGCCAGGGACCACACCTGCATTTTGAGGTGGCCGTAGGTGGTGCGCCCATCGATCCGGGTTACTGGATGCGTGTCGCCTTGCCGTAACCGCTCCAGGCAATCTGCATGACTCTGGGAGCCTGGCTCATGCCACCCCGCCGATATGAGGTCCTTCATGGAACGTGCAGACCAACTCTTTGCCATCTTACGAGGACACACGGATGAGTCATTGTTTTACACGCGAAATGACCCAAACGATCGGCGGTTGGGCGAGTATGTGCGCCACGACATCCGTTCCTACGAGCGCGCAGATGTCGTCATTTTGGGCTGCCCACAGGATGAAGGCGTACGGCGCAACGGCGGCAGGGTGGGCGCAGCCGCAGCACCTGCGCAAATCCGCCGTTGGCTATACCGTCTCACCGTCCACGGCATGCGCAATGTGAGCGTCATCGACCTGGGCGACACACCGATTCAGCTTTCGCTCGAAGACACGCACGCGCTGCACCAGCAAGTCGTAGCGCAAGTCATCCACGATGGCAAGCGGCTCATCGTGTTGGGGGGTGGGAACGATATCGCCTATCCAGATTGCGCGGGCCTGGTTCAAGCCGCCGGCGATGTGCTGGCCCTTAACATCGACGCGCATTTTGACGTCCGCGCCGATGTGCCACGCAATAGCGGCACGCCCTACCGGCAGTTGATTGAAGCGGGTCTTCTGAATCCGGCACAATTCTACGAAGTCGGCTACCAGCCTTATTACAACTCGCCCGTATATGAGCAGTATTTACACGAGAAAGGCGCTCACCTGATCAGCATGCCAGAGCTGCGTGTCGCTGGAATTGCCGGTACGATCGGCAACATCCTGGCGCAGCAACGTGTGCCGTACGTGTTCTGGGGTTTTGACCTGGACGTGGTGCGTGCCGCTGATGCGCCGGGTGTGAGCGCACCCAACCCCATGGGCTTGAGTGGGGAGGAGCTGTGCATGATCGCCGGAATGGCCGGGGCGGATGTGCGAACCCGTCTCGTCGAGTTCAGCGAGGTCAATCCCGGGTTTGATCTGGATGGACGCACCTGCCGCCTGACGGCAATCGCCATCTGGAACTATCTCGCTGCGCTAAGCACGGTTCATTAGAATGAATCACGGAATGGCCATGGAGGGTAGATGAAGGAAATGGAACATGTGCCACGCGCCATCCAGGCGCCACGTGGCACGCAACTCACCTGCAAGAACTGGCAGATCGAGGCGGCCTATCGCATGCTGCAGAATAATCTGGATCCGCAGGTTGCGTTTGACCCGGATCACCTCATCGTCTATGGTGGCCGTGGCAAGGCCGCTCGCAACTGGGCCGCGTTCGATGCCATCCTTGAAGCGCTGCGCAGCCTCGATCCCGATGAGACGCTGCTGGTGCAGTCAGGCAAGCCGGTGGCTATCTTCCGCACACACACCGACGCGCCGCGCGTGCTGCTGGCCAACTCCAATATCGTGCCCAAGTGGGCGACGCAAGAGAACTTCGATCGTTGGGAACGCGCGGGCCTCATCATGTATGGGCAGATGACCGCAGGCAGTTGGATCTACATAGGCACACAAGGCATTCTGCAAGGCACCTATGAGACCTTCGGCGCCCTGGCACGGCAGCAAGGTTGGGGGAGTCTGAAAGGCAGGCTCGTGGTGACGGCCGGTCTGGGTGAGATGGGCGGCGCGCAGCCACTTGCCATCACCATGAACGAAGGCGTCGGCGTCATCGTGGAAGTCGATCGCTGGCGTGCGGAACGCCGTTTGGCGCTGCGGCAAGTCGATGCCATTTGTGACGATGTGGAAGAGGCGATGACGGCGGCGGATGATGCGTTGCGACGGCAGACGCCAAAGTCCATTGCGCTAATCGGAAACGCGGCTGAAGTGTTGCCGCGTCTGCTCGATTATGGCGTCGTCCCTGATGTCGTCACTGACCAGACCTCTGCGCACGATGTGATGTATGGCTACATCCCCGCCGGTGTAACGCCCGACCAGGCTGGTGAGATGCGCCAACATGATCCTGAGACCTACAGGGAGATGGCCATGCAGTCGATGGCAAAACACGTCGAGACGCTTCTGGCGTGGCGGGCAAAAGGCAGTGTGGTGTTCGACTATGGCAATAACCTGCGCCAGCGCGCGTTCGACGCTGGGGTGAAGGATGCGTTTGTGTACCCAGGTTTTGTGCCCGCGTATATCCGGCCATTGTTTTGTGAAGGGAAGGGCCCTTTCCGCTGGGTGGCATTATCCGGCGATCCCGCCGATATCCACGCTACCGACCGCGCCATCGGCGCCCTTTTCCCCGCTGACGAGCACCTGCGTCGCTGGCTGACCCTGGCGCAGGAGAAAGTCGAGTTCCAGGGACTGCCAGCGCGCATCTGCTGGCTCGGCTATGGCGAGCGCGCCAAGGCCGGTTTACGTTTCAATGAGATGGTGGCAACCGGTGAAGTACAAGCCCCCATCGTGATCGGACGCGACCACCTGGATAGTGGCTCGGTCGCCAGCCCCAACCGCGAGACGGAGGCGATGCTCGATGGCTCCGACGCCATCGCCGACTGGCCCCTGCTCAATGCGCTCATCAATGCCGTCGGCGGTGCGACGTGGGTGAGCATCCATCACGGTGGCGGCGTGGGGATTGGGTACAGTATGCACGCGGGTCAGGTGATCGTCGCCGATGGCAGCCCAGAAGCGGCACGGCGACTTGAGCGTGTGTTGACGACTGATCCAGGGATGGGTGTGGTGCGGCATGCCGATGCCGGCTACCCCGAGGCGATCGCGTTTGCCAAAGCGCACGGCATCAAGGTGCCAATGTCCGGTTGACGTTAGCGGTGTGGGTTTTGTAGGTGTAGAGGACGATCCTACACCGGTATGCTGTGGGGTTTATGGTTTAACCATGCATGTTGACCTGGTGATCCACAACGCGGGCCAGCTCGTGACCTGTGCCAGCCCAAGCGGGCCGAAACGAGGGCCAGCGCTGCGAGATGTAGGTTTGATCGAGAACGGTGCCATCGCCATCAGCGACGGCGAAATTGTGGCTATTGGCCTCTCGCGTGACGTGCGCGCGGAATATGTTGCACGGCAGACCATCGATGCGGGTGGCAATGTGGTCTGCCCAGGCTTTGTCGGTCCGCACACGCACGTTGCCTACGCAGGCAATCGCATCGACGAGTTCGAACTGCGCGTCAAAGGCGCCACGTACCAGGACATCATGGCTGCCGGCGGTGGCATCGTGTCCACGATGCAGTCCGTGCGTGTAGCCACTCCTGAGCAGATCATCAACGAGACGCGCGTGCGGCTCGATCAAATGCTGGCATTGGGCACAACCACCGTCGAAGCGAAGTCGGGCTATGGCCTGGACACGGCAAATGAGCTAAAGCTCCTGGGTGTCGTCGAGGCGCTGGATCAAGCCCACGCCATCGACCTGGTGCCGACGTTTATGGGTGCACACGCCATCCCGCCCGAATATCGAAACCGTGGTGACGACTATGTCGCGTTGGTGGTCGAACAAATGACCCCTGCGATCGCTGCCTGGTACAGGGCCACACACTTTGCAGCGCGGGGCGTGCCGCTGTTTGCCGATGTGTTCTGTGAACGTAACGCCTTTGACGTGGAGCAGTCACGGCGGGTGCTCGCTGCGGCGAAATCGCATGGCATGCGCATCAAGGCGCACGTGGACGAGTTTAGCGCCATGGGTGGTGTGGCGATGGCACTTGGTCTGGACGCGTGCTCTGTCGATCACCTCGACGTTACGGGCAGCGAGGACATGCGCCGCATTGCGCAGTCAGATACCATCGCCGTCATCATACCGGCGGTGACTGTCAACCTGGGTGGCACTCATTTTGCCGACGCGCGCGGGCTGATCGACGCCGGCGCCGCGCTGGCACTGACGACTGATATCAACCCTGGCTCGGCACCGTGCCCGTCGTTGCCTTTGGTCATGGCGATTGCCTGTCGCTATCAACACCTGGCACCGGCGGAAGCGCTGAATGCCGTCACGATCAACGCTGCGCACGCCATCGGTCTGGGCCAGCACGCCGGCTCACTTGAAGCCGGCAAGCAGGCAGACGTTCTGATCGTGGATGCCCCTGACTACCGGCACCTGGCTTACCAATTTGGCGCCAATCTCGTGCGGACCGTGGTGAAACGAGGGCGCGTTTTGCGTGGGCGTGTTATTCATGAGTGATATGCCAACTGAGACTATCTTCATCGATGGTGAGCGCCTGACATTCGACCAGGTCATGGCAATCGCGTTTGGACAGCCCGGACATCCACGTGTGGCTTTGAGCGAGCCGGCCCAGGCGCGCGTGACGCGTGCTGCCCAGGCGGTGCAGCATCTGCTCGCAAAGGGCACGATTGCCTATGGCATCACCACCGGTTTTGGCGCGTTCAAAGATCGCATCATCTCGCCGGACCAGGTCGAGCAATTGCAGCACAACATCGTGGTCAGCCACGCGGCGGGAACCGGCGCCCCGTTCGACGTGCCCACAACGCGCGCCATCATGCTCATTCGCGCCAACACATTGGCACGCGGTTATTCCGGCGTGCGGTTGCAGACGCTGCAACTGCTGTTGGATATGATCAACGCGGGCGTGCACCCGGTCGTGCCGGAGAAAGGGTCACTGGGTGCGAGTGGCGACCTGGCGCCGCTGGCGCATCTGTGTCTGCCGATGATCGGCGCAGGTGAGGCCGTATGGGATGGGGAGTGCCTGCCCGGCGCGGAGGCTATGGCCCGCGCCGGGCTGCAGACGACGCGATTGGCGGCAAAAGAAGGTTTGGCGTTGACGAATGGCACTGCCGTGATGTGCGCCCTGGGCGTATTGCAGACGGTGCGCGCCGAGCAATTGTCCCAGACGGCGGATATCGCAGGATGTCTGAGCCTGGAGGCCCTGCAGGGCACACCCCTGGCGTTCGACGAGCGCATCCACCGTTTGCGCCCATTCCCACGCCAGCAGGATTGCGCAGCCTATCTACGGCGGCTGCTGGATGGCAGTGAGTTCACACGGGGCTATGACCCTACCAACGTCCAGGACGCCTATACGCTGCGTTGCATTCCGCAGGTGCACGGCGCGGCGCGGGATGCCATTGCGTATGCCCGGTGGGTCTTTGAAATCGAACTGAATGCCGTCACCGATAACCCGCTTCTGTTCGTGGATGACCCTAGTGGTGATGTGACGGTGCTGTCCGGCGGCAACTTCCACGGCGAACCGCTGGCCATCGCCATGGACTACCTGGGGCTGGCCGTGGCCGAACTGGGCAACATCGCCGAGCGGCGCATCATGCGCCTGACGGACGAAGCGTCGAACACGCACGTACTACCTGCCTTCCTGACACGCGAGGGCGGGTTGAATTCGGGTTTCATGATCGTGCAGTACACGGCGGCGGCGCTGGCAACTGAGAACAAGGTGCTGGCACATCCAGCCAGCGTCGACACCATCCCGACGTCGGCGAACGTGGAGGATCACGTCAGCATGGGCGTCACGGCAGGATTGAAGTTACGCCAGATCATAGATAACGTGGAACGTATCCTGGGGATCGAGCTGATGTGCGCAGCACAAGGCGTTGACTTCCGGAAACAAGCGCTAGGACCGCAGGCCAGGCTGGGCGCGGGTACACGCGGTGTGTACGCACTGATACGGCAGTGCGTACCGTTCATCGAGCAGGACGCCGTCATGTACCCGTATATTGAGGCCGTGCGGCAGAAGGTTGCCGACGGCAGCGTGGTGAGCCAGGCGATGGTATGAATGCGATCAGACTCAGACTCCCGGAGTCTCCGAGACTCCGGGAGTCTCGGCAGTTACAAACACCCTGGCAGCAGCGAGCGCTGCTGTGTAGACTGCCATCAATGTGACGCCGCGCTCAGCCGCCAATCGCGCGCAGACATCGTGTTCGGGCGCCGCCTGGGTTACCTTCCCATCGACATACTTCAACTTGACAGGAACCTCACCATATTCCGTCTGCACCGCTCGCATTTCACGTTGCGTTTCGTAGCGATGTATGAGAGGCAGCACACGCACCCCTAACGTGCTGGTTTCCTGCAGAATCAGTTGCGCCAGCGTCGCTTCATCTGTGCGGCGGGCGATCACGCTGAGCATGGTCGCCGGCCGGTTCTTTTTCATCTGGATTGGGGTGAAGAACACGTCGAGCGCGCCGGCGGCGAACAACTTGCCCATGACATAGCCGAACACCTGTGGGTTCATGTCGTCTATGTTGGTCTCGATTTGAACAAGTCCGGATGAAGATATCACTTCGCTCTCGCCCAGGATGACACGCAGCACGTTCGGCCAGGGCATCTCGCGCCGGCCGGCACCGATCCCGGTTCGGCTGACCGTCATGGCAGGCTGCTCGAAGGTGGCCAGGGTGGCAAGGATGGCAGCGCCGGTGGGGGTGACCAGTTCGACCTGCGCCGGAGATGGCACCACCGGCATGCGGGTCATGCCCATCAATTCGAGGGTGGCCGGGGCAGGGAGCGGTAGCGTGCCGTGCTGCGTCTGGACCTGGCCGCTCACCATTGGCAACGCAGAGGCAAACAACTGCTCGACGCCGAGGTATTCCAATCCCGCGGCAGCGCCCACGATGTCGACGATCGAATCCACCGCGCCGACTTCGTGAAAGTGCACTTCCTCGACGGCGCTGCCATGGACACGGGCTTCGGCTTGTGCCAGCATGTCAAAGATAGCGATGCTGGTGGATTTAGCTTTTGGCGACAGGCTGCTGCTTTCGATCAGTTGGACGATATCGGTGAAATGGCGGTGATCGGATGGATGAGTGGATTCGACGTGCACCTCCAGTTGCGCCGCCCGTAATGCGCCTTTGTGCACCTGGTCCACACTCAGCGTCACATGTTCGACCAAACGTAGTGCGGCCACTTGCTCGTTCAGGTAGCCAAGAGGTAGCCCCGCATCGAGCAGCGCGCCCAGGAACATGTCGCCACTGATACCGGAGAAGCAATCACAATATGCAATCTTCACAGGGAGCTCTCCATGATTTCACAGACCTTGCGGGTCTGAGAGGGTTTCATTCATACTGCCCATACGGTAACCCTGGTCCTTCGTCAATGCTTGACTTTCGTCCTATCTTGTTGATCATGCCCGCCATGTAGCCGGCGCCAAAGCCGTTGTCTATGTTCACCACGGCTACCCCATTGGCACAACTGTTCAGCATCGCCAGTAGCGCTGCCAATCCGTTGAAGCTGGCCCCGTATCCCACGCTGGTTGGGACGGCAATCACCGGCGATGACACCAGCCCCGCGACGACACTCGCCAGCGCGCCTTCCATGCCGGCGACCACGACGAGCACGCGCGCTCGTTGCAGGGCAGGTGTCTGATCGAGCAACCGGTGTAGCCCGGCCACGCCCACATCGTAGATGCGCTCCACCTGGCTACCCGTCATCTCAGCGGTAATGGCCGCTTCCTCTGCTACTGGGATGTCGGCGGTGCCGGCGCACGCGACGACGATCCCGGCCGGCCGATCCTCATGGCTGGAACGGTCGAGATATAACAGGCGAGCGGGCGGGTGGTAAGTGGCCTCGGGCAGTTGATCGCGGATGGCGGCGTACATCTCAGCGGTTACGCGGGTGGCGAGCACCCGAGTGTTGCGCTGAGCCAGCCGTCGAAAGATCTGCACGACATGATCCGGCGTTTTCCCCTGGGCCAGGATGACCTCGGGGAAACCCTGCCGGAGTTCGCGGTGATGATCCAGACGGGCGAAATCGCCCACCGTTTCATAAGGCAGTTGGCGTAACTTTTGTAGCGCCTCATCAATGGTAGCCTGTTGGCTACGCACTGCCTCCAATAGTTCACGTATACGTTCTTCATCCATCGGGCCTATCTTATACTGATCTGCACGGCTGGCATATGCCAGGCTTCCTGGCGGCGGTGTTAGCGAACCTGGAAGACGTAGCGGCCAGGTCCGGCAATCGTAAAGATACGACCAGCGACGTGGGTGACTTCGCCCGCGCTCTCGACGATGGCAATGCGTTTGCCCTCACAGGTCGCCGGCAGCTTCACCTCGGCAGACACCGCGGCGGGTAGGGTGACTTCAAGACGCCAGTACTGAGGTTGCCATGAGACGCCTACCAGGCCCCTGGGGGTGACGGTCTGACCCTGGACATATGGTAATCCGCCTGTTTGGGGCGCGATGCGTAGTTTGCCACCGCCCGGTTCGGCTATCTCCATGGTGTCCAGTCTATCCGCGAAGGACAGTCATTCACCTGCTCCGCCTACGCCTAGGTACCGGAAGACGCTCGTGTATGGATCAGCATGGCTGACGTTGGGCAGGCCTGGCACTATCGGTACTCGGTGCGGTTCACGGGCATCCTGGAAGTGGTCAGGTGGTTTTCTGACACGTCACCCACTGATGGTCCCAACCCGGTGAGGTTTGGGCACTGACAACAAGAGCCCGAATGCACGGGCGCACATCTTCCGCGTGCAGGCGGGCCAGCACGCCGCACTCCTGGAGGCTCCGGGCGAACGTTGTTCCATCAGGCAGAGCCCATGACCTGATCTCCTGGAAGCCGGCTTGGACCAGCAAGTTAGGGAACTCGTTGGCGGCAAGTGACCGGTCCTCGCCAGCATACTCTACCCGCTCGACGTCACCCAGGTCGCCCGATTCAAGCTGTTGCAGAATCTGCTCGCAGGCCAACTGTTGTTCATCAGACAACTCGCCAGCAAAGAGCCGCGCTCGGTCGGCCACGCGCTGATCTTCCGATCGCTCAGTGTCCCAGCAATACGCGAGGGCGGCTAACCGCCGGCCCGGCTCGGACTCGGGTTTCAGGTAAATGAAATAAGACCGGCTGAACAGGCCGCTGCCTGCGCCGTAGTGGAGAATAGGTGGCCCACCGTCGATAAAAAAGTTGATCCGCTCCCATGCTGGTCTATCAGGATCGATTGGCCACTGCTCGAAGGCGAATGGGCCGCCGGTCCGCAGCACTCGTCCGATCTCCTGCAGCATCGTTATCGGGTTGAAGCTGTAGGTGAAGACATTGCCGCCGAAGCAGACGCCATCGAAGGTCTGGTCCGGGAACGGTAGCTCCCCAATATGAGCCGTTGCGAAGCACACGTTGTCGAGCCCCATAAACCCAGCCGTGTTCGTCGCTAGCGTCACGTGCTCTGGCGACAGATCTAGCCCGACGACCTCGGGCAAGTAACGAGCGAGGTAGAGGGATGGCCAACCCTCGCCGCAACCCACGTCCAGGACCCGCTGGCAGCCCGACAAGGCGTGCACGAAGAACTCACCCCGGACATGAGCGTGTAGCTTGTGACCCCAGTGGGCTGGGTTCTGAGCGTCGAGGCTCAGTGCATACTCCTCCGGCTCCTGCCAGAGGCGCTGAGACGACGTACGCGCCTTAACATCATAGAAGTTGGCCAGAGGCACCTTTATGACCAGGCTGGCATCGAAGAGTAATCGCTCAAGCCGACTCGGTTCAGTCACCGGGTAGAGCGCCATCGTGTTCTCCTTGTCCTAACAGGTTGACCTAGTGTGACCCTGACTTCATGCAGATGCCGCCCGTGGTCTGGAGGGCTGGGCGGGGGGCATGACTCCAATCAGGATATGTCTGTCCTTGGTGAAAAAACCGGACACGAAAACGCCGTTTCGCGCTTAGTCTGCTCCGCCAAGAGAAGACGCACCGGCATGGTATTCAAGCCAAGCGCTTGCAGGCGGCGTGGGACGGCCTTTTGTGGATGCAGTTCTCTTCACGGGGTCTCCTATGTCTGCGCGCTGATGGTTGGGTCGCTAAGGAGTGGGCGTGACGGCGGGGTTCATCAGGTCCTCGTACGCTTTCAACCGTTGCACCCACAGGCTGGCGTGTGCATCGAGGCCTTCGTTTGAGAAGTGGCAGGTGTCATAGCGATAAGACTCGTCAAGCAGATCTGTGTTCGGTCCGGGATAGATGCCCAGGCTGGGATCGACCAACTCCCGCTGCGCAGCCGCGATTTCATTGTTTACCGGGTATTGACCGCAACGCGTGGCGACTGCGACGAAGACCGGCGCATCCACGCCGTGCGCGCGGATGCTCGCCAGCATGGCGAGGAAGCGCTGCTTGTAGTCTGTTTTGCTCGTGTACAACACTGCGTCGGATTCGCCCTGGTGCCATAACAGGTGAGTGATCTTGAGCCGTCGCCTCTGTGCATCCTCAATGGCCTTGAGGATGAGAGGATGTAGAGCGCCATCCGGTGCCCACTGCGCGATTTCCGTCGCACCCACGGCGGCCGGCACGAAGATCACCCTATCGAAGAGCTTCTCAGCGATCAGCTTGTCCCCCAGGCGCGTCCATACACTGCCCCCTTCACCGTTTGCACCGCGAAGAGGATCGCGCGCACGATAAAAGTATCCGCGGTAAAGGTTGTAAACACCCAGCCTGGCGACCCGAGGACTTTCCCCAAAATTGGCGGCGTTGGATTGCCCGAACACCAACGCCACCATGAGCCTGGGCGATTGCGTCTTGACCGGGGTGGGTGACGCTGCAGGATGAGTGGCCGCCACGGGTTGTGCCAGCACAGCGATCAACACGACCGCAAGGAGCGAAATGGTTGTTGTACGTAGCACGAGTGAGCCCTATTTGTCCCAGCGCCGATCAGGCTGCCAGAAGGCCAGCTTTGGTGTATCCCAGTAGCTGGTTTCCTCGAACAAGCCAGGGAAGCGCAAGTTCGCCTCGACGCCTTCGTCGTTGAGGTCGACACCCAAACCTGGCTTGTCGGGCACGGTCACGTACCCATCTTCGATGTAGTTCTGCGGCAGACCCGTCACCAGGCCCTCCCAGAACGGCAGGTCAAGCCCGTGATGCTCCAGCGCGACAAAGCTGGAAATGGCGGCTGCCGTGTGCAGATTGGCCATAAAGGCGATGGGCGAGCCGGCAAAATGCAATGCCGTCGGGATGCCGTACCGCTCGGCATAATCGGCGATGCGCTTGGTTTCGGCCATGCCCCCCGAGGTGAGCAGGTCTGGATGGATGATGTCGATGGCGCGTTTCTCGATGAACTCGCGAAAGCCCTCCCACAGATACCACTCTTCGCCGGCGGCCGTGGGCACCTCGATGGCGTCAGTAACCTGCTTGTGGGCGTCGACATCCCACCATGGTACAGGGTCTTCGATCCAGGCCAGGCCATACGATTCCAGCGCTTTACCCAGGCGGATCACCTCTTTCACCGTCATCATGCCGTGGCCGAAATGGTCGATGCACAGCGACGTCTCCCAGCCCACGGCCTGGCGTACTGCTGCGACCACCTCTGCCATGCGGGCAAACCCTTTGTCTGTGACACGGACAACTGGGCCTGTCCCAGGCGCGCGCCAGCCCCTGCTCATGCCTTGCTCGAACCTGGTGGGCTGGCCAATCGTGCTGTTTTCCACACCCTCAAGCACGTGCAACCCCACGTCGAACTTGATGAAGGTGAGCCCCAATGCCTTGCGCTTCAGCACGCGCTCGGCATAGGCTTCGGGGGTGGGCACGGCGGGTTGTGGTGTGTCGGCGTACAAGCGAACTTTATCGCGGTACTTGCCGCCGAGGAATTGATAGCAGGGCACGCCATAAACCTTGCCAATCAGGTCCAACAGCGCGATCTCGATACCGCTGACACCTCCACCTTCACGCCCCGCATTCCCAAAGCGTTTGATGGCGTGGAAGATCATATCGATGTTGCATGGGTTCTGTCCCAACAACATGCTCTTGAACTGCAGCGCGTTCTCCTTGTGACCGGCGTCGCGCACTTCGCCTATGCCATACACGCCCTGGTTTGTGTCGATACGGATGATGGGGTAGTCGTAGTTGCTGCACACCACCGCCATACGCATATCGGTTATCTTGAGCTGGCTGGGGCTGGAATGGGTATTCACCTTATCAAGCGCTTGTTCGACAGTCTGGTTGGTATCGTTGTTCACGTTATCCTCCACGCATTCTCCACGCAGGCTGCGCAGAACGCACTGC
>JAMDDR010000450.1 GCA_023488685.1 Chloroflexota bacterium
ATCGGCGGTCGAGCGGCGCAGCGAACACCCGCTGGCGCGCGCCGTGGTCCATACGGCCGAGCGCAATGGGTTGAGTGAGCGATATCGCAGCGCAGACGCCGTCACGGCAATGGTAGGCAGGGGAGTGGCCGGCGATGTCGGCGGGCGTAAAGTGCTCGTCGGCAGCCATCCCTATTTCGACGCGACCATCCCGCACGACGAATCACAATGTGACGAGGTAAACCAGGCATCAAGCCAGGGTCAAACGCCGCTGCTTGTCAGCGCGGACAATCGCTACCTGGGCTACATCGCCGTGGCCGATACGGTCCGTGAATCCAGTCGCCGGGCCATCGCGACGCTGAAGTCGCAGGGTGTGGATGCCCTGGTGATGCTCACAGGCGACAACGAAGCAGTGGCTCAAGCCATTGCGCACGACGTGGGGGTCACAGACGTGCGCGCCAACTTGCTGCCGGAGAACAAGGTGGCGGCTGTCCAGGAACTCCTGGGGCGCTACCGCTCGGTGGCGATGGTGGGCGACGGCGTGAATGATGCGCCTGCCCTGGCAACGGCTACTGTTGGTGTTGCGGTTGGCGCAGGGGGAACGGCGCAGGCGATGGAGACCGCTGACGTCGTGCTGATGGCTGATGATCTGAGCAAGCTGCCGTTTGCCATCCGGCTCAGTCGCCTGGCGATGCGAACGATCCGCACGAATATAGCGCTGAGTATCGGCATCAAACTGGTGTTCTTCACGCTGGTGTTGCTGGGCCTGGGCACGATGTGGCTGGCCGTGCTGGCCGATGTCGGCACGTCTCTTCTGGTGACCCTTAACGGCATGCGGCTACTGGCACACAAGGACACGACATCGTCAGCATCGCAGCATCATTAAACGATCTGAACGCAGGCTATTTTTGCCGCCTGCTCGTATCTGAGCACGCGGTGTGGGAGGCTTCAATGCGCTACGGTATCTATATTCCCCCCTGCAACGCTTATGCGAGCGCACGAACAGTGGCTGACTTGGCACGCGATGCAGAAGCTGCGGGGTGGGAAGGGCTTTTTATATGGGACCACGTGGTCATGGATTGGCCCGATGCAGTAGGCGACACATGGGTCACCTTGACGGCGGTCGCCATGAGCACAACACGCATTCGGTTTGGGCCCACAGTCACGCCGATCCCGCGCCGTCACCCTTGGAAGCTGGCGCGCGAGACGGCTGCGCTCGACCAGCTCTCGGGCGGAAGGCTGACGCTGGCAGTAGGACTTGGCGTTTTTCCACACGAAACCTTAAACGAACCTAATGATCCCAAGCTGCGCGCCGAGATGCTGGACGAGGGTTTAGAGGTGCTGACTGGGCTATGGAGCGGTGAGTCCTTTAGCTTCCATGGCCGGCACTACACGGTGGAGAACGCTACGTTTCTGCCGCGCCCTGCACAACAGCCGCGTATCCCCATCTGGTGTGGCGGCTTCTGGCCCAGCAAAGCGCCCTTCCGCCGCGCGGCGCGTTACGACGGTGTATTCCCGTTGGGCAAAAACGAGACCGGACATCTGTCACCAGAAGACTTTCGTGACCTGATTGCGTATATCAAACAGTATCGCACGGCAGACGCACCGTTCGACGTGGTGTGCATGAGTGGTACGCCGGGTGATGACCCGGCCAAAGCCAGGGATATGGTGGCGGCATATGACAAGGCCGGTGTGACGTGGTGGCTGGAGGGCATCAACCCGTGGCGCTTTGGCTGGCCGGATCGCTTTGGCGGTTTTCATGCGCCATGGCCAATGCAAGCCATGCGCGAGCGTGTGCTGCAGGGTCCGCACAGAATCTAACCCCTTGATCAATATATGGAACTGATGCGGATCCAGTTGCGTTTAACCGGCCTATGGCGGCATGCCGATTTCATGCGGCTATGGACCGGCCAAACCGTGTCGCAGTTTGGCTCGATGATCACGGGAGCTGCGTTGCCGCTGACGGCGCTGTTGGTGCTGCAGGCGACACCGGCGCAGATGGGGGTGCTGGCTGCTATCGGCGCGGCGCCTGTGCTGTTGGTCAGCCTGTTCGCGGGGGTGTGGGTGGATCGCCTGCACCGGCGTCCTCTGCTCATCGCGGCGGACCTCGGGCGCGCCGGTCTGCTCGCTTCCATCCCGCTGGCGGCACTACTGGGGGTGTTGCGTATCGAGCATCTGTACGCCGTGGCGGGGCTGGCGGGTGTGCTCACGGTGCTGTTCGACGTGGCCTACCAGTCCTATCTGCCGTCGCTGGTGCAGCGCGAGCACATTGTCGAAGCCAACAGCAAGCTGGGAATGAGCGACTCGCTGGCCGAAGTGGCGGGGAATGCGCTCGGCGGCGTGCTGGTGCAGTTGTTCACGGCGCCACTGACGATGGTGATCGACGCGCTCTCATTCGTGTTCTCGGCGACCTGTCTCGGTCTGATCCGCACGCGCGAGCCGGCGCCCGCAAAACCCGCGCACGGGCAGAATGTGTGGATGGAGATCCGGGCCGGGTTGCTGGTCGGCGCCGGTGGGATCGGCGCGTTATTGGGCGCGTTCGTGGCGACGTGGATCACGCGCCGCTTTGGGCTGGGGCGCACGATGGTTGGCGCGCTATTCGTCGCCGCCGGCTTACAGGGGTTGACGCCGTTGGCAGGCGGGACGCCGTTGTTGGCTGTGTCCATGTTGTTTGTCGCCCAAATCGTCGGCGACGTGGCCTGGGCCGTCCACGCGATCAACGAGCGCAGCTTGCGCCAATCGGTGGCGCCTGGCCAGATGCTTGGGCGTGTGAATGCCAGCACTCAGTTCCTGGTGGGTGGGGTTGGTGCAGTGGGGTTGCTTGCCGGTGGCCTGTTGGGTGAGGTCATTGGTGTGCGGCTCACGTTGGGCATCGCCGTGGCTGGCATGTTGTTATCCGGGTTATGGGTGCTCCTGTCGCCGATACGGCGCCTGCGTGATGTGACCGCTGACTCAGCCGCTCACTCAGCCGAACCAGAGCGTGCGTGATATGCTGTAGACGCCTTTGATGTGGTGTGATCTTTGGGAGGTGTGTGATGTCCGGAACGACTGAAGAGCAATTGGTGGGGATGCGCTGCACGGCCTGCCGGGGTGATGAACCCCCCGCAAGCGACCAGGAGATTGCAAAGCTAAAACCGCTCATTCCTGACTGGGTGCTGCTGGAGCGCGAAGGCGAGAAACGCCTGGAGCGTGTATTCAAGTTCGGCAACTTTGCCGAGGCGCTGGCGTTCACCAATAAGATCGGTGCCATCGCCGAGTTTGAAGGTCACCACCCCGCGTTGTTGACGGAATGGGGCAAGGTGACCGTCGCGTGGTGGACGCACAAAATTAAGGGATTGCACCGCAACGACTTCATCATGGCTGCCAAGACCGACCAGGCCTTTGCGGAGTCTCAAAAGTAGTATTCACTACTATGGAACTTGCAATCATGATCGAGGGCCAGAACGGCCTGAACTGGCCGCGCTGGCAGCGCATCGCGCGTGCCGTGGAGGATCTGGGCTTCGCCGGGCTGTACCGCTCCGACCATTTCACCAACGCCAGCCCGCCCGACCTGGATTCGCTTGAGTTGTGGGTGTCGCTTACCTGGCTGGCCAGTCACACCCGCCGCATCCAGTTTGGGCCGCTGGTGTCGCCTGTGTCGTTCCGCCACCCGGTGATGACCGCGCGCATGGCTGCCGCGGTCGACGACCTGTCGGGTGGGCGGCTGATCCTGGGCCTGGGCGCAGGCTGGCAGGAACGCGAGCACACCAATTTCGGGTTCGAGCTGTTGCCTGCATCCAGACGGTTGGCGCGCTTCCGCGAAGGGATGGAGGTGATCGCGCGATTGCTGCACAGCCGTGAGCCGGTCACCTTCGCCGGCGAGTATTACCGCCTGCACGATGCTGTATTGCTGCCGTACCCAGCACGGCGCACGCCAATCCTGGTCGGCGGTGGGAAAGCCGTCCTGCCAATGGTGGCACGCCACGCCGACGAGTGGAACGTCGCATTCGAAGGACCGGCCGGTTTCGCACAGCTCAGCCGGCAGTTGGATGACCTCTTGCGTGCACAGGGCCGGCAACCCAGCGATGTGCGCCGCTCCCTGATGACCGGTCTGGTGTTTGGGCGCGACGACGCGGAAGCAGAGCGCAAAGTGGCAGCACATAAACGCAGCGCCCAGGAGTTGCGCTCGCGGGGGTTGCTGGTTGGCACGCCGGCACAGATCGTCGAGCAACTGGGACAACTGGCTCATGCCGGTGTGCAGCGTGTGATGCTGCAGTGGATCAACCTGGATGACATGAATGGGTTGGATCAGTTTGCGAAAAAGGTGTTGCCGCAATTGAACAAAATCTAAATGGCACTGCACAGCCCGGCCACTGAGCAGAGACTGAGCAGGTTTTGGTCTGTTCTTGGACTGTTCAATGAGCAGCTCGAATCGTAGACTCTGCAGTAGCAAGCACGCGCAACATGTCCTTCAGGTGGTTGAGTGTGCCATACAGCGCAGGAGGTTGAGGTTTAGATGAACGGTTCATTTGCAAAACTCGGTGGCCTCAGTGCAGTCATTGTCGGTGTGCTCTCAGTCTTGTATGCGGTTTTCTTCCTGGTGATCGCCAGGCAGGCCGAGTTTATCGGCACCTATGGAAGCTGGCTCATCCTGGGTCTGAGCGGGCTGTTCTCCAGCGCTGCTTACGTGGCGTTGTATGAGCAGGTTCGGGGTGTGCGTGAGGACAACGCTTATCACGGCTATGCACTATGGGCCATGCTGATGGGCGTGGGGGCCAGTATTGCGACACTCCTGCACGGTGTTTACCAGGCCATGCTGGTGAACACGCTGCAAACGGCCGAAGGATCGCAACGGGCCGCGATTGAGGCCGCTCGCATGCTCCCTTCACAGGTGGATCCGGCTGGGCTGGCGTCCTTCTTCCTGGTCGGCATCGTTGCATTCGTGTTCGGCGTGCTGATCGTGCGTGGTGGCGTGCTGCCGCGTGGCCTGGGATACCTGGGGATGTTCAACGCTGCGCTGCTGGTCATTCTCTTCTTCGCCTCGGCGTCGAACGCGCAGACGTTGATATTGCTTTCCGGCGGTCTCACTTCGGTCGTGGTTGGCCCGGTCTGGTGGGTGTGGCTGGGCTTGAGCCTGCGTGGGGGGCGGGTGACCGCACAGATGCCACAGCGCGTCGCATCGCATTAGCGTTCCATCACGTACACCGGCACGCACACCGGCCTTTTGACAAAGCCCTGCAAGGGATTCCTTGCAGGGCTTATGCTTGAAGCGGTCTTTGAGTGGGCGCAACTCTGAGATTACAATTTATCGTGAGCATGAGTTGGTATGGCCGGTCTCGCATTGCCAGGCCGGCGGATTGGGCTGCGTTGACGAACAAAGGAGATGTAGTGATGTACGCGAGAGTTACGACCATGCATGTGCAGCCGAACAAGGTGGACGAAGCCGTTCGTATGATTGAGGAGACTGTACTGCCTGCAGCCAAGCAGCAGCACGGATTCAATCATCTAAGCTTGTTGGCGGACTCGGTCGAGGGTAAAGTGTTAATCCTCTCATTATGGGAGACAGAGGAGGATGTGTTGGCGAGCGAGCGCGTTGGCTATTTTGAAGAACAAATTGCCAAATTTGGGCCGATATTAGCCGGCTTGCCGGTTCGAGAATTATATGAAGTCAGGCGCTAACGATATGGGCATGGTCTTGCTGGGTGTCTGGCTGATCCTCACCGGCCTGTTTGGGCTGGTGAGCGGTGTGGCAGGGCTTGGAATCGTTCTGACCCTGTTAGCCATTGCCGCCGGCGTGGTGCTATTGCTGGGCATCAGTGGTTCACGTGTCAAGAATCGCAATCCTGGTTTTCTACTGCTCAGTATCTGGCTGATCGTGACGGGGTTGCGGTCATTGCTGCCTCTAAACATCACTGGCATCGACATGGTCATGGGGGTGCTGGCCATTGGAGCAGGCATCCTGCTGCTAGTTGGCGCGCGCGGGCGTAGCCTTTCACGCTATCCTGGGATGACCCTGTTGAGCGTCTGGCTCTTTATCACGGGGTTGCTGGCACTGACGCCCGTGGGCATTCCAGGCCTGGGTGCGATTCTGGCGCTGCTGGCAGCGGCAGCCGGCGTGCTGATCCTGCTGGGACGCTAGCCGCACTGTTTTCCGGGGTGTGGATCATGACATTGACGATTCGTGAAGCGACGATGCGCGATTACGACAGCTTGTGTGGGCTATACGCCGAAGTGGACACACTCCACTGCGATGCTCTCGCGTCGATTTTCCAGTTGCCCGCTGGTCCGGTGCGAGCCCCAGATTACATCCGCGGCCTGCTTGACGATACGAATGTCGGCCTGTTCGTCGCGGACGAGAGTGGTCGATTGGCCGGCTTTATCCAGGTGCTGATCCGTGAAGCGCCGCCGGTGATGGTCCCGCGCCGCATTGCCGTGATCGAAAACGTGGGCGTAAGGCGTGATTGCCAGCGTGCCGGCATCGGCCGGGCGTTGATGGCGCGTGCGCACGAGTGGGCGATAGCGCGGGGTGCGGGGAGGGTTGAGTTGAATGTCTATGAATTCAACCGCGGTGCGATTGCGTTTTATGAAGCACTGGGCTACGAGACCCTCAGCCGCAAGATGACGATGGTGTTGTGAACGGTACGCAACAGACCACTCATATTCTGGTCGTCGAAGATGACCCCGCCGTCGCCGGCAGCCTGGTCGAAGGGTTGCGCCGTGATGGCTATGTGGTCACGTGGAAAAGCAGTGGCGCCGAAGGCGTCGCGTTCGCCTGCGAGGCCCAGCCGCACCTGATCATCCTTGACGTGCGCCTGCCCGATGGGTCGGGCTTTGATGTCTGCCGGCAGATGCGCCGGCTCGGGTTGCGCCAGCCTGTTCTGATGTTGACCGTTCGCAGTGATGAGATTGACAAGGTACTCGGGCTGGAGATGGGTGCGGACGATTACATGACCAAGCCCTATAGCCTGCGAGAGTTGCTTTCGCGCGTGCGCGCCTTGTTGCGCCGCGCGTACGACTATGACACGCTCGCCGATTCGGACGGTCATTTGCTGTATGTCAATGATCTCGTGCTCGACCGGGATCGCGCGCTGGTGCGGCGCGGGGATCAGCAACTCAATCTCACCCCTACGGAATTTCGCCTGCTCACGACGCTGGTCCAGCACCGCGGACAGGCGCTCACACGCGCACAAATCGTCGCGGCTGTGTGGGGTTACGCTGATGACCTGGATAGCGAGCGCAGCGTGAACGTCCACATTCGCCGGCTGCGCGAAAAAGTGGAACTTGACCCCAGCCAGCCCACGCTCATCCTCACGGTGCCGGGCGTCGGCTATCGGCTGGCAGGCTGACCCACAGACGATCCGGCCATTGCCGGCAGGATTGTCGCATGTCCTCCTGATTTCGAATTTGTAATCTCGTCGCAATCACTTCGAAATCACGCCCCTTTATCTTCAACCCAGCTTAAAAGTGCGCTGCATTTCACTCCCTACGCCCGAGCGGCGCTGGGTGCGACTGGGTGTGAGATGTCAACGTCCATCAGGTGAAGGAGAAGATGAAACGACTGTTGACCATCATCGTGGTCCTGGCAGTAGTGGGTGGGATTGGTGCGGCAGGGTACCTGGGTTTTGCGAGCGCTCGGAAGCCGGAGGTCTCGCGTGAAGTGAGAGCGCCGGCAACGGTGCCGGTCACCCGTGGTGATGTGGAACGCGCAGTGACTGCGCCTGGCCAGTTGGTCAACGCGCGCGAAATGAC
>JAMDDR010000475.1:0-6743 GCA_023488685.1 Chloroflexota bacterium
TGGCCGGGTTGAATCGCGCCAACATACCTTGCATCGCTTCAATTAAAGTTGTCATGATTTCCTACTCCTCATATCGCGTACCCACATACGGCGTGTCTGTTATAAAGGGAAACAGCGCCAGGAGTCACGCGTTAACACTGTTCTTTACCTGTCGATCCGATTGGAGCATTCTATCGCAAGTGCATCCCCATGGTAACCTCCCGCAGGTTGCCATGACCTGCGGGAGGGCCTGCAGACGTGTCCGCACACCCCCTGGTCCAAAAGATGCGTTATCATCAAATGGCATGTCCATATATCAATGCAATCACATTCTCGTCGTGAACGGCCATCAGATCGGTCGGACCAGCGCTGATGTACAGGACCTCGCTGGCACGCCATTTACCACACCGATCGTCTAACCATGAAGCGTCGCTTTTCCATTCAATCAGCCGCCAAAACCGCCTTGATCATTCTGGGCGTGATCATCGTCGTCATGCTCGTCGGCAACCTGGTCTCTTTCCTGTCAACGCGTGACCGGCTACCACATAACACGTACCTGGGAGGTGTGGATGTCAGTTCGTTGGGCGTGGAGGAAGCGATCAGCCGTACCGAACGCACGCTGCAAACACCCATCGCGTTACGCTACCAGGGCAACATCATTCAACTCAAGCCCGAGGAGGTCGAGTTTCAACTGAACGCCGTTGTTGCGCGCCTTCAGCTTGAGAAAGTACTGGGCGCAAATCAAGGCCTCGACAAACTTCCGGGCTACGTGCTGCGCCATACGGTCGACGTGAGCATCACAACACCCTATCAGTATTCGGAAGAGAAGCTGGACGGGTTCTTGCGCCAGATCGCCAGCGAACAAGACCAACAGCCACAGACGCCCCAACCCGACCTGGCAACGCTTACCCTCTCGGCAGGGCAAGATGGGTTGGCGTTAAATATCGAGGATGCGCGCGAACCGGTCCTCGCCGCGCTCGCATCGGGCACTGCGCGCCTCATCGATCTGCCGGTGGACGTGGTTCCCAGCAGTAGTACGACCCTCGCGGGGTTGGGGGAACTGGTCAAAGCGCGGCTCACCAACTTCGTCAATGCCGGCAACACTGCTGGCGTGTTCATCAAGGACCTGAATAGCGGCCAGGAGTTTTCGCTTAATGGCGATGTAGCCTTCTCCGGCCAGGGATGGGTCAAGCTCGCGATCCTGATGGAAGCGTACCGCAGCGCAGGCGAGTCGCTGAATCCCCAAACAGCCGCGCTGCTCACAACGCTAATGACCGAAGGGAGCACGGCGAGTGCCAACGAGGTGCTCAAGACGGTAGGCAATGGCGACGCATTGGCCGGCGCGAACCAGATGAATGCCATGTTGAAACGCATGGGGCTGGTAAGCACATTCCTGGCACAACCTTTCGATCAACCTTCCAACCCTTCGCAAGTCGTCACCCCCGGCAATTCGCGCACGGATGTCAGTACAGCGCCTGATTCGAATGCTCAATCCACGCCGGCTGAGGTCAGCCTGCTGTTCGAGATGTTGGAGCAATGTCGCAACAACACGGGCGCGCTACCGTTAGTATTCCCAAATGAATTTACAGCGGCCCGTTGCGAACAGATCCTGGGAGCCATGGGGCAAAATGGTGCGAATGTGTTAATCATGGCGGGCAGCCCCGGTGCGACAGTCATCCATCGCCAATCATGGGATGCCAATAATCACGGCGACGCAGCGCTCGTGCGCACCCCAGGCGGGACCTATGTCATTGCCGTCATGTTACACAGCAATGGTTCGTTAAACTGGGGGGAGACATCGTTGATCGTCAGTGATATCGCGCGGGCCACCTACGGCTTTTTCAACCAGGGCCAGGTTCCCGCACCCGTGCAGGCGATGAACGCCGCGCCGCCGCCATAGAGTCCAGGAGGGGAGGTTATGGTCGCAGCAGGCAGCTCGTATCGACGATGATGAGTGTGTTACCCCGCTCGGGCTGCACCACCAGGAACTGTCCGTCGCGGCTGCCGAGTACGCTGACAATGCGTCCCACCCGTGAATTGACTGACTGTACATCGGCCACAAGGCTGTACTGGCCGGTCACCACGTTTACCCGCCAGAGCGCGCTATTCAGAGCATCCGGCAGCAACACCTCGACATCCGAGAGCCACGTTGGCGACACGCCATTGCGCCATTGCACCTCTAGTGTAAGAGCCTGGCGTGAGACGAGATCATAAATGTGGATGCGTTCACCGTTGGAATAAGCCACCCTCTTTCCGTCTGGCGACCAACTGGGCATGGGCACGCCGGCGCTTGACGTTTCAACAAGCATACGACCTGGTTCGGCACCGAGCATGTCACGAACTTCAACCAGCGCCGCAAACGAAGCGCCGACAGCTACAACCGCCGTGCGCCGATCCGGCAGCAAATCAAACCCCCAGCAATCCTGACATGCAGCGACGAGTGTCACCTTGCCCGTCACGATCTCTAACTCTCGAATGATCCTGCCGCCACCGTACAACAAGCGGCGCCCATCGTCCAACCACTTCACAGCCCTGATGGCCTGGCTCCCGGATGGCAACGTGTGGTGGAAGTCATCCGCATCGACAAGCAGGCGTCCAGTTTCGAGTTCTATCACTTTGAGATGCAAGCTATAGGTGGAGCGGTGGATCACTGCCAGGTACTGGCCGTCCGGTGTCAGGTCGAGTGAGGAGACGCTGACGACATCATTGGCAATCGTCTTCGCGCAGGCAGATAGCGGTGAGGGCGAGGGGGAACACGCCGGCAGTAGCGACCAGAGAAGCAGCCATATGGCCAATAGGATGGCCAACTGGACCGCCCTGGACCTTCGCATCAGCATACGTTAACCGTTATTCACACTTATCGATGCCCACCAACGCTCACCAACGCTCACCGACACCCGTTGACATCAACTCACGAGCGTTCACACTCGCGTTTCACCACCACCAACGTCTGATCGTCAAACGGCGGCTCGTCACCGGCATAATCACGCACCGCGGTCATGATCCTGTTGACAATGCCGTCTGCCGATAACTCACGCGCGTCCACCAGCGCGCTCTTCAACTGCGGCAGACCAAACGGCCGGTCATCATGGTTCAGTGCGTCGATGATGCCATCCGTGTACAGCAGCAGCACGTCCCCCGGTTGCATGCGCGCCAGGCCTGCCTCCGGCGCGATATGCTCGATCACGCCCAGCGCAATCCCGCGTGACTGCAGCTCCAACAATGTCCCATCTGCGCGCACCAGCATGGGTGGGTTATGGCCGGCATTGGCGTACACCAGTTCACCCGTGGCGGGGTTCCACGTCGCGTAAAACACGGTGACGAACAAGTCCGAGCGTGAATCCGACAGGATCAGTTCGTTCACGCGCGAAAGCGCGTCCGCCGGGGCGCGCCCGGTGAACGCAACCGCGCGCATCAACGTGCGAGACAGTGCCATGAACAAAGCCGCCGGGACACCCTTATCGGCCACATCCGCGATCACCAGGCCGTAACGGCCACCAGGCAGGGCAACGAAATCGTAGAAGTCGCCGCCAACCTGGCGTGCCGCCTGCCACGCGGCAGACACGCCCCAACCTTCCACGCGCGGCGATTCTTTGGGGAGGAAGCTAGTCTGAATGTCACGCGCCAGGGCTAATTCATGCTCCAGGCGCTGGCGCGCCATGGCCTCCCGCGACAGCCGTGCGTTATCAACCGCCAGTGCCGTCTGTTGGGCGATGCCAACCATGATACTGAGCGAGCGACCCGCCGGCATCTGTTCGGTCTGGTTGACGCCGATGACCATCACACCGACAAGTTCGCCATTCGCCAACAGCGGCAAGGCCGCACCATGTGTGATCTCCAACCGTGCTGCGATGCTATCGGGGATGGGGTTCAACGTCGGCAGGGAGCCGGTGCGCTGGTACTCCAGGAACCAATCACGCCAGGCCGCGATGGGAAACTCGTCACGGCCGAAACGCTCTTGCACCTGTACCGGCAGCCCATAAGCCTGCGCCGCACGCAGGGTGGTGTCATTCCCTTCGCGCACGAACACGGCGCATACATCCACCCCCACCAACAACGGCGTCAGGCGCACAACCGTCGCGACGATCTCATCCAGGTCAGCGCTCTCGGTCACGGCCCGCGCGACTTGCAACAGCGCCGCGGTGACCCATGACTCCTCCTGCTGTGCCAGGTTGGCGTTGACCACGTCGATGACGAGTGATGCCTGGTTGGCCAGCCCAGCCAATAGCTCGACACGGCGCCTGGAAAACGTCTGGCTGTCCTTACGGCCTACCAGCATCGCACCAAGCAGCTCATCCTGGGCAATCAGGGGCAAGGCCAGCATCGGTACCGCCAACCGCCCACAGGCAGTGCCCATCACCGGTGCGCGTTTCTCCAGCATCTCGGCCAACGCCGGCACGTCCTCCGGCAGCAACACGTCGCCGGGCGTCAGTTGTTCGTTATGTGACAATGTGCCATACGTAGAAGCAATTTCGAACGCGCTAAACAAACGGTTAAAGGTCAGCACAGCACAACAATCCACGCCGGTTAACATGGGCGCGAGCCGTGCCACTGCCGCTAGCGCGTCGTCTACGCTCTCAGCGCGGCCGGCTACCTCGGCCACCTGCAGCAGCGCCGTGGACATCCAAGTTTGCTCGCGCTCGGTCTGGTACAGCCGCGCGTCTTCGACCGCGATAGCCACCTGCTGTGCCAGCACCTCCAGGTAGCCCTGGTCGGTATGCGTAAAGGCTGCCAGTTGTTCAGACTGCAGGTCGAGTGCTCCAATCACTTTCTCGTTGAGCCGCAGCGGGACGACGATCTCACTGCGTGTCTCGGGCAACACGCCCATGGACAGGTAACGGATGTCATGCGCGGTATCGTCGGCAATAATGATGCGTTGCTCTTTGACGCTTGTCCCGATCAACCCCTGTCCGATCTCGAGTTCCGCGCCGACCATGCCTGGGTGTGTTGCCGCGCGCATGACGATCCTCTGGCTTTCGTCGTCAATCAGGCTCAACCCGACAAAATAATAGCCGAACGTATTCTGGATGGCCTGCGTGAGCCGTGGCCATAACGATTCGGGATCGAGTATCGCCGCGGTCTGTTGTGCCACCTCGTTGACCAGTTCGAACTGCTGGGCGCGGGTTCGTTCACGCGCCAGTGCGCGGGCATTCTGGATGGCTGCGGCAGCCTGGTTGGCAATAATGCCGAGAATGCGCAGGTGAGATTCCGTATAGGCCGCCGGCATGTCCGATTGAATCGAGATGGCGCCAATCACCTGGTCACCCGTAACCATCGGCACAAACACCGCCGAGCGTGGCGGCCGGTCGCTGATGTAGCGTGGGCGGGTTGGCAATTGGTCCAATTCGGTCTTGAAATCGCGCACCAGCAATGACTTGCCCGTGTCCCGCATCCACCCGACGATACCGCGCCCCTCGTTCAGGTCGTAGCGCGCCACCGGCTGCAATACACCCTCCGACAATCGCACCCGAATGACGTAATCTTTGCCGTCAAAAAGGCCAAGCTGGAAATTGCTCACGTCCACCAGTTGGGCCGCGCACTCGTATACCAGGTTGCATAGCGCGTCCTCGTCCAGCGCAGCCGAAGCAATTCGGTTCACAGCATTGCTCAACGCCTCCAGTTCCGCCACGCGTGATTCAAGCGCGCGACGTGAGGCGCGCCGACGGCGCAGCCAGATGATGGCCACGATCAGCGCGGCGACGAACCCCGCAAAGCCCAGGAAGGCAATGACCGCCAACAAAGCTTCAGCTTGCATGATTCGGGACAGCTAAATACCAGGTGCCGAGGGTTCTCAGTCTGACCCCCTTGCATTTCTCCGTGTTCGCTAATCTTACTCAATTAGAATTCTATCAATGAAAGGCTTTCGATTTGCTGCTATTCTGGCTGTGACACTGGCGGCGTCCATTGGGGGTACGTTCGCAACCCGCGCGACAGCGCCCGGTCAACTGTGGCCCGCATCCGCGCAGTTCGCGTCGCGGTCGGCGCCTGCTTTCGCTGTGACGTTGATTGCCGAAGCTGGTTTCAACGGTTACGTGAAACCTGGTAACTGGATTCCAGTACGTGTCATGCTGAATAGCAACGAATCCATCGACGGCGAGATTGCATTATCACCCCAGCCAGACCGCTCCAGGCGTTACGCTGCGCCTGTGACGCTGGCCAGGAATGTACGTAAGCAACTCACCCTTTACTCCCCACCCACGACGAATCCCATCGAGGCGCTCTTCATCGTGAACGGCAAGGTCATTGCTGCCACAGCGCCGCCGATCAGGCTGCTGGCCCAGGAAGACCGCATGATCGCCGTGGTGAGCGACCCGCCTGACAGTCTTAATTTTCTGAGCGATCTGCGCACGCCTTATGGCGGCAAGAGCTACGTCGCACAGATGAGGCTGGACCAGATTCCCGACCACACGGCACCGCTTGACTCGGTGGACGTACTCGTGTTGAACAACGTCGACTCGCTGGCACTGAGCGAGGCACAACGCAGCGCCATCCGCACCTGGCTGCTCGGCGGTGGACAACTCATCATGGGGGGCGGACCAGGCGCAAAGCTAACAGTAGCAGGATTTGAAACCCTCGTGCCGGCACGTATCGGCACGGCGCTCGAAAACAGCTCTCTCATCAGCCTGCGCGACATATTGCCCCCCAACACTGTGGAACCGTTCGCGGTGATCACTACTGCAGTGCCTGCATCTGTTGTGGTGCTGCAACCCGCGATCGACGATGCGCGCAGCCTGGTCAATTCGAAAGACACGCCTCTGGTTGTG
>JAMDDR010000475.1:6753-7698 GCA_023488685.1 Chloroflexota bacterium
GGTTGTGCGCCGCGCGATTGGCCGGGGCATCGTGGATCAGCTCGCATTTGATCCCACCCTGGCGCCGGTGCGCGACTGGCCTGACAGGCGGCTGATCTTTGCAGCACTATTTGGGGGACGCGTGGGCTATTCGAGCGTGTTGGGGCCGTTGCGCGCGGATTTCAACGTCGCCAATGCGGCCCGCGCATTACCTAGCGCAGCGCTGCCGCCGTTCCTGGTCGTCGCGGGCTTTTTACTGTTGTATGTCCTCACCATCGGCCCAATCAACTTCTTCTTTTTGCGCAAGCTGAATCGGCTTTCATGGGCGTGGTTAACCATCCCGGCGACGGTGGTGTTATTCGCATTGCTCGGCACAGCAACGGGCTTCCGCCTGCGTGGCAACGAACCTCAAGTACACCGGCTGAGCATTATCTCAGGAGATGCCTACATCGAGGATGGGCGCGCCCAATCCATCGTGGGATTATTTGCGCCACGCCGCACCGTGCTGGACGTCACGACCGATAACAACCTGGCGGAGGAAGTGCAACCCGACCCCAATTTACAAAGTCGCCTGGACTTCCTGTTCAGCAGTCCGAATCGGCTGGCGGATGTCATCGTCACTAATAACGATGTCCGCACGTTTTATTTACGTGGAGAAGCCAAGTTGCCGCACATAGAAGCCGATCTCGATCTCATCCCTGGCAACAGTGCGGCTGAGGTGGCACGCATCATGGGTGAAGTACGCAACGAGTCACTGGCATTACTGCGCGATTGCGTCCTGGTTGCAGGCCGAGATTACCGCGTCATCGGCGATATCGGGCCTAACGCGCACGTACCCGCCGAGATACGATTGTTGCTCAACAGGCCACAAATGTCCATGGTCCCGCCGGCCACCCGGCTTTCCGCAGCCAGCTACTCATCCTCAATATCGACCGGGGCAGGACGGAGCGGCCTGTCGAGTGCCGC
>JAMDDR010000562.1 GCA_023488685.1 Chloroflexota bacterium
ACTGATGGCTATCTGGTCGTCGGCGCGGGCACGGCCATCGGAACGTCCACGATGAATGAGCCGGGTGGCTACACTGAATTCTGGCAGGTGCAGGTATCCGCCTGCACCACCGAGAGCTGTGGCAAAGCCCTGGCGTCAAGCGGCGCGACGGGCACGACCACTGTCACTGCCGGCAGTGCGGCGAAAAACAACGGCATATCGATTGTGCTGAAACCAGCCGGCGGCGGCACGCAATACACCCAGTCACTCGCCGCCACGCTGTCTTTCGCCGGCGGCATGAATCGCCAGGCCCGCACCGCGAAGGGGGGTGCTCTGTCATTCGGGGGGGCGTTGCAGCGCGCGACGCTGAAAACGATCGGTGGCAGCCTCTCACCAGGTGGATCGCTGCTGAAACGATCCATGCGATCGGTGGGTGGATCCCTCGCGCCAGCCGGCCAGCTCGTCAGGCAAACGGGCAAGCTGGTGAATGGATCGATCTCGCCCACGGGTGACCAGACGCGAGAGGTCGGCAAGCTTGTGTCGGGCGAGATCTCGCCGACCGGATCGACGACAAGGCGGACGTCAACGTCGCTTGGCGGCGAACTGTCGCTTGGCGGCGCGTTGTCAGCGCTCAAGACGATCCTGGTTTATCTCGCCGGGGTGCTGTCCTTCGGTGGCTCGCTCTCCAGGCAGACGCGCGCCACAACGAGCGGTGAGCTCACGCCGGCCGGCGGCGTGACCAAACGTACCGCTCACAGCCTCGGCGGCACACTGAGCATGTCCGGCGCGCTTGGCACGCTTAAGGCGTTTTTCGTCTCTCTCGGTGGGACGCTTGGGTTCAGCGGGGGGCTCACCAAACAGGCACGCACTACGAAGGGCGGGACGCTGTCACCTACAGGGTCGGTCACCAAGCACACGTCACATAGCATGGGTGGTGTGCTGGACATGAGTGGCAACCTCTTGAAACACACTGGCAAGCAAGTGTCTGGCGTCTTGGAACCCACCGGAAGCGTCACGAAAGAGACCCGCAAGCGGATTGACGGCGCACTCAGCTTTACGGGTGGTGTGACCAGGCGCATCAGCAAGCTGCTCGAGGGCGTGATTGACTTTGTCGGGTCGCTATCGGCCTACAAGCCTGATGTGCCCCCCGCGGTGCAGGCCGCCCTGCGCGAGATCGTCCAGGTCAGATCCAATGTCAACAGCATCATAAACAGGACGCTCCGGCGATTCGCAGCCAATCGCACGAATAGAAACGAAGTAGACAACGAGGTGAATCGAGGTGAATGATGATTAGTCCGATCGTTACCTTTGAGACGCGGGCAGGCGTGACGGACCCATTGCTCATCGGGTTGCAGCAGGTGTCACCAGAGGGCGTCGTGTCGAACTTCAATCTCACCGGCGCCACGATTGAAGCCCATTTGAGATCATTGTCCGGAACAGTGACGACGATTCAGCAGGGCGATAAGCTGTCGATTGGCGATGCAGCTCTTGGGACGGTCCTACTCGTGACCGATGCCTTGGCCATCGGCGCCTATCGGGTATGGATCAAGGTGACCAAAGCGGGTGTCACGCTGTCATTCCCGGCAGGGCAAGAGTTCCAGGTCAATATAGCGGCAGCGTTCTGATGCTTGGTTAAGGGTACCCCTTAGCGGTAGACCTCGCGCCGGTGGCCGACACGGACGATGGTGATGGTTACAATGTCATCGTCGATGGTATAGACGACACGGTAATCACCCACACGGATGCGGTACTCGTCGCTGGCTTCCAGTTTCTTCACGTCATGGGGACGCGGGTTTGTCTTCAGCGCCTCGATGCGTACAGTGACACGAGCCTGAATCTCGCGGGGGAGTTTCCTAATATCGCGCTCGGCCGATGAGAGGATGATGAGGCGGTAGATCATTTGGCTTAGGCTTACTCGCTGAGGCCCTCGCTCCGCCTGGCGGCCGCGAGTTCGTCTGGGGTGAAGCCCAGCTCCTGGACAAACTCATCGAACGGCCGGCTGGGTTCGTCCCGGCGCGCCAGGACGATCGCGTGATCCTCGGCGTCTTCCAGGGCCTCTGCTTGCAGTTGCAGGAGGTAGGCATAAACCTCGGGCAACCGGCTGACCGGAATGGCCTCAAGCGTGGACTTGATCTGCGCGAGCGTCACCAGGGAGGCGGGCGCTGGCGGGGGCACCAGGGTGGTTTCGGGTTGGACTGTCATACGCAAAATCATAGCAGATTTAATGGTCGTGCGGTGGCCAGCCGGTGGCCAGGTTGGGCGTGATGCTCACCCCTTCTACTTCCGATAAATCGTCTTATCGGAAGTGACATATCTGGCAATCCGTAAATGGGCAGCCTGGCTACAATGAGCAAACAACAACAAACCCCGATGAAGTTCACTTGGAGGACATGATGAAGCGCAAATGGACGGCATTCGTACTCTGTCTGTTGCTCGGCTGGATAGGCGCACACCGGTTCTATGTCGGTAAAAATGGCTCTGGCTTTCTCTATCTGTTCACGTTCGGCCTCTTCGGGCTGGGCTGGTTCTGGGATGCGCTGATGATCCTGTTGGGGCAATTTAAGGATGGGCGTGGCATGCAATTGGTCGCCGATGGGGCTGGGGCTGGGGCTGGTGCTCATGGGGCGGCGGTGGATTTACCTGGTGTGGGGAGTTGCCAGGTGGAGATCGTCGGCGAATCGTTTTATCAGGACACGCTCCGCAAGATCGGGCATGCCTATGCCTCGGGAAAGCGTCAAGAGGTTGAAGCCAGGCTGATCCTGGAAGGGAATAATCCGAAGGATCCCCAGGCGGTTCGCATAGACATTCAGGGCAAGCCCGTGGGCTATCTCAGCCGTGAATACGCGCGCAAATATCGCCAGCAACTGGCGACACTCGGTCACCCCAACGCGACTGGCCGATGCGACGCCATTGTCCTGGGTGGACGTAAGCGGGAGAACGGCAAGCAGACCCAACTCTGTGTTCTATTGGATCTGCCGCCAGACTGGTTCTAAGCTAAATGGCTAAATGGCTAAATGGCTAAATGCCCGTTTTCGCGAACATATCCTGTGGGGCGACATGGCCATTCCCATTCCTGCTGTTCCAGAAGTCCAGTTGAACAGGCCCGCACTGCTGGCCGGCATGGTACTGGTTCGTGAAACGCCGTAGCCGGCGCAGGTCTTCATCGATGTACACCGTGCGTGTGGTGGCGAAGTGCTTATGCCCCAGGAACTCCTGGATGACAAAGCCCGGCACGCCGGCACGGTTCGCCATGTCACTGGCCACCCAGTGCCGGAACGAGTGCGGGCTGGTGTTCGCTTGCAAGCCTAACTCGGAAGCGGCGCGTTTGACGAGCTGGTAGCAGGTGATCTTGGCCATGGGCGTGGGGTCATCGATGCCGGCATGGTAGGCCACCCACAGCGCATCCAGCGTGTCATGCCGCGCAGCCGTGTATTGCTGAATGGCATGGCGGCAGGCCGGCGAGAAGAACAGGATGCGATCGTAGTCTCCCTTGCCGGTGATGTTCGCCTCCAGCACCAGGCCGTCCCCCACCAATGACCTGGTAAGGGAGAGTACCTCGGCCAGTCGCGCGGCGGTGCTGAGGAAGGTGTGAATCAGCGCGTAATTGCGCAGCGCTTCCATACGATCGCGTTCGGCGCGGTGTGGCCCCTCGATCTGGCGCTCGAAGTAGCCAAGCATTTCCGGCAAACGTGGGTCGGCTGGTCGTTTCTTATACGGTGCGGCACGCTCCCTACCCCTCACAGCGCTCAGCCTGGCTAACGCCTTGGCGCGATTAAAGGTGAGTAAGTCATTGGCATCGAGCCACTCTAAAAACCTTTTTAAGGTGGCGATCATGCCGTTGCGGGTCTGCCGGCTGTAGCGGGTCATGGCCCACTGATCGAACTTCGGCAGAATATCCACATCGAAGGCTGCCCCGGACTCCATGTAAGCCACAAACACTTTCAGCGTCGAGTCGTAGCGGATGCGCGATGCGGGGGCCAACCCGGTTTGTGCGGAAATGAATCGGTCTTTGAGCTGCAATATGTCATCCATACAAAATCATCGGCTCATCTAGGGGGTGCTTGACATCTGAGTGCGTCGGGTGATAATATCACTATATTAGGGAGGTCATATGGGAAAGAGGATCAAGATCTACCGGGTGATCGAGGCGCTAGAGGAAATCGAGATCGACGAAAGCGATCTCATGCAGTGTGCTAACGCGGCGCGGACAATGGGAGTCAGCACAGCGCAAATCAATGATTATCAGGACAGCCGGTTATTGCCCCGATTGCAATATTCGCGTGACATCAATCTGCCTTATGGTCAGCGCTTGCCGCATCGGTTCACACTGAAATCGGCCGTGGAGATGGCAAAAAAAGCACGGGAAGGGAGGGGAACGGACAAGGATCCGGACGGGATTAAAGAGAAAGTATAATCACATTAATGCAATTCGACGCCAAGGATACCGCCGTAAGGCCACCCGTCGTGTATGTGATGGTGGTCGTGCCAACCTATAACGAACGCGAAAACATCGAACGCCTGGTCCCACAGCTTCTTGATCTTGACCTGGGTAGCCAATCCCATCTCTCGGTTTGTGTGGTTGACGATAACTCTCCTGATGGAACGGGCGCCTATGCCGACCAACTGGCCCGCGCATCCCAACGCGTGTCTGTCGTCCATCGCGTGGGGAAGCTGGGTCTCGGCACTGCCTATATCGCGGGGATGCGTCATGCCATGGCGCATGGGGCTGACGCCGTGTTGACGATGGACGCCGACTTCTCGCACCATCCCCGTTACATCCCAGCCATGGTGGCGGCATTACCGAATGCCGGCCTGGTGATTGGTTCGCGTTATGTGCCCGGTGGGAAAGTGCTCTACCCGTTGTACCGTCGCATGTTGAGCCGTGGCGCGAATGCATTCGCGCGGTTCACCCTGGGACTGCGTGCGCGTGATTGCACGGCCGGGTTTCGCCTGTACCGGCGCACCGTGTTGGAGTCGATTGACCTGGATGGCATCTTTTCAAACGGGTACTCCTTCCTGGTCGAGATGTTGTTTGCCGTCCAGCAGTGTGGGTGGAAGGTCGCCGAAGTTCCAATCGTCTTCGAGGATCGCAAGTACGGTCAGTCCAAGATTTCCAGGAACGAGATTCTGAAAGCGGTTTACACTTGTATGAGATTACTGGCGCGGCGGCTGTTGGGAAGTCAGATGCGTCCGAATACTGAAATTGTGAGGAGCAAGTAATGCGTCCACCAAGTGGTGAAGGCGGGCGAGGCAGTCTGATCGACTTTGCGTTGATCCTGATATTGTTTGCAATCGTGCTGGTGGTGATCCTGGTATTGCTTGGGCCAGCCATTACTGATTTTCTCAACCGTCTCGTGACCCGTTAATATCGTCAATGTCGGCAGTAGCGTTCACGGCTATGAACACGACGATGCAACCACTTGCCGTGCGAGCGCGGGCGCAAGCGCGGCGTTGGTTTGACTTTGTGCTCGACCTGCTTTACCCGCCACGGTGTGGGGGGTGCGGTGCGGCAGGTGCCGGTTTGTGGTGCGAGTCGTGCCAGCGCCTGGTGCAGCGGCTGCCGGTTGGCGATCAGACGACGGATTATCCGCTTGCAACCCCTGCGGGTAAGGTCAAGCTTGCCATCATCTCAGCCGCCCTTTTCGCCTCACCGCTACGCGAGGCCATTCACGCCCTGAAGTATGAGGGCGTTCCGGGCATGGCAGAGCCGTTATCCATGTTCATCCACGAGGTTTGGCGCCAGAACGGCATCCATGCTGATGTGATCGTGCCGGTGCCACTGCACCCCAGGCGCCAGCGTGAGCGCGGGTATAACCAGAGCGAACTCCTGGCCCGGCAACTTGGCGCTTGTGTTGGCGTGCCGGTGGATATGTGCGTGTTGGAACGCCGCCGCCATACGGAGCAGCAGGTACACTTGAGCGCACCCGAGCGCAGGCAGAATGTGCTGGGCGCGTTCGCCGCCTCGCCCATGCGCTCTAATGGCAAACAGATAGTCCTGCTGGATGATGTATTCACAACGGGCGCGACGCTGGGCGAGTGTGCCCAGGCGTTGCTCGACGCAGGTGCCGCTCATGTCTGTGCGGTGACGCTCGCGAAAGCCCTTTGATTTTGGATTTTAGATTTTGGATTTTCGATTGTTTGGGTCGCCGGTGTCCATGGCGGCCCAAAAATCCAAATCCAAAATCGCCAATCGTAAATCGTAAATCGATAGAGGAGTGTGGCAATGGAACTCACAATTCAGGGTCATGGATTGGATCTGGGTAACGGTTTCGAGAACTTCGTGCGACGCAAGACCGGCCGCCTGGATCGATACCTTCCCGGTATCGAGGAAGTGCGTGTGGAGGTGAGCAAGCAGAGCGCGAAGGATGATGCCCCGAAAGAGTTGGAGTTGACGATCCGCCGTCGCCGCACGTTGCTGCGGGTGGAGGAGCGCAACGCCGACCTGTTCGCGGCGCTGGATGCGGCGCTCGACAAGATGTATCACCGCATTGCGCGCTACAAGGGGCGCCGGATTGACCGCCGCTACGACGGCGCGGTGTCCGAAGAGGACCAGGAATTGGCGCAGGCGGAGGAACTGCCCATCGAGGCCGAGGAAACGCTCACCGAGCAACGCATCGTGCGCGTGAAGAATTTCACCACGGTCCCGATGAGCACGGACGAGGCCATCGAGCAGATGGAGTTGCTGGGTCATGACTTCTTCGTCTTCATGCACGACACAGATGGCACGGTGAAGGTGGTCTATCGTCGCAAGCGTGGCGATTACGGGTTGCTACAACCCGAGAAGTAACAGGCAATCGACGGGCGGGGCTTTGGACACATCGTCCAAAGCCCCGCCCGTGTTTTTCATTGCGCGTTGCGTTTGCCGTCTTACATGTGCTCGACGATCTCGATCAGCGTGTAATCCGGCAGCGACAGAACGACGTAGGACGGCAGCCCCAGGCGTTGCCACAAGCTGAACGGGGCAATGCGGGTGCGTTCCGCGGCCACCCGGCTGGTCACGAAAAGCGTCATGACAGTGCCGTGGGCCACCAGGGCGATGTTCCCCTGCGGGTGCAGGCGCAGCACCGCCTCTACGCCACGGGTGAAGCGCGCTTGCGCCTGAGCGGCGGTCTCGCGCCCAAACACCAGCTCGTTCGGGCGATCGAAGAACGCCGCGACCGCGGCCTCGAACTCGTGTTGGCTTTGGAAGGCGACATTGCTGCGATCGTGCTCGTGTAACCCTTCCGCCGCATGGAATGCGAGGCCGAGCGATTGCGCGACGAGCACCGCCGTTTGGAATGCCTTTGGCTCGCTGCTTGAAACCACGGCGGCAGGCTGATGCGCCGCGAGCCGCCGCGCCAGCGGCGCACACGCCTCACGGCCCGCGTCCGACAACTGCCACTGGCTTGCCGGCACGCCGGGATCGATCGTGGGTTGGGCGTGCTTGACCAGAATCAGTTTTCTCATGCGAGAGATAACACCATTCAACCGCCACCCAAGACCAACGACGGCCAACGACGGCTAACCACCCTCTGAAGAGGACTTTCAGCCAAGGCCGCCAAGAACACCAAGACAATGCAAGGTCCATATCTTGGTGCTCTTGGCTGTGCTAAAGCATCCTTTAGTACCTTACCACTGAAATGTTTGCACAAATAGCAACGAATCTCGACTCACAGAGCGGGTTGCCCTGCGAGGTAAGGGATGACCACCAGTTCGCGCAGCTTGAGCACCA
>JAMDDR010000121.1 GCA_023488685.1 Chloroflexota bacterium
CCAAATTCCCTTTGATAACGACTATCCGCACTATTTCCCGACAAAACCTGGATTTACGGAGGCGGTGCACGAGTTGCAGCAGGCCGGCGTGTACATCATGCCCTACATCAATGGGCGGCTATGGGACACGCGTGACCGCGGGGCGGAGGACTTTGAGTTTACGCGCGTGGCGCTGCCGGCGGCAACCAAGGACGAACATGGTCAGCCTTACGTCGAGAGCTATGGCAGCAAGGAGGCTGATGGCAGCCCGGTCACACTTGCGGTCATGTGCCCGACGACTGAATTGTGGCAAGGGCGCGTGCGCGAGATCGTGCTGCGGTTGGTCAACGAGGTGGGTGTCGACAGCGTATACATCGACCAGGTCGCTGCGGCCAAGCCGACCCTGTGCATGGACGAGATGCACGGTCACCCGCTCGGCGGTGGGCACTGGTGGAATGAGGGTTACTGGCGCTTGATCGAACGCATCCGCGCGGCGTTGCCGGCCAGGCGCATGCTCACGACCGAGTGCAATGCCGAGGCTTTCATCCCATGGTTCGACGCCTACCTGACCTGGCACTGGCAGCACGATGGCATGGTGCCGGTCTTTCCTGCCATCTACGCCGGCACGATCCAGACGTTCGGTCGCGCGTACGGCGGCGACGCGCTGGCACAACGCATGAAGGCCGGGCAGCAGTGGGTGTTTGGCGAACAGATTGGCTGGTTCAACCCGGCCATCATCGACGAGCCGGGCATGGCCGAGTTCCTGCGCCACCTGATCCGGCTGCGCTGGTGGTTACGGCGTTATTTCTACGCGGGTGAAATGTTGCGCCCGCCGCAACTGCGGGGTGGCGACCAGGGTCGCGTGCCAGCGGTGAAGGCGGACTGGCAGTGGTACGGCGAATGCTGGGTGACTGCCGATGCCGTCATGACCGGCGCCTGGGTGCTGCGGGATGAGCGCAAACTGACCTTGCTGTTCGTGAACGTGAGCGACCAGCCGGTGACCGCCGAGCTCGCCTTTAATGCGCGCGAGTATGGTATTGACGCGGCGCAACTCCAATGCAGCGTGTTCGGCGACGCGGACCAGCCGCCGCATATCGAGACCGTGCCGAAGCGGTTTAAGCGCACGATCACCTTCGAGCCGCGTAGAGCGGTGGCGTGGGAAATGACGTGGTAAACAGCATCTGTTAGACCCGACTTTGGAGGGTGTTGATGGACTGTGGTCCGGGGGTGACGCAGTGAGCTACCGCAGCCTGCTCAGCGAGAGGCGCTTCCTGCTCCTGTTGCTGGGACAGAGTGTCTCCACGACCGGCGACTGGTTGGCCAGTGTCGCTCTGCTCGTCTTTGCCTACCAGCGGACCGGATCAGGCTTGGCCGTGGGCGCCATGGGTTTCTCCCAGGCTCTGCCGGCGGCTGTCCTCGGCCTCCTGGCGGGGGTGCTGGTCGATCGCTGGGACCGCCGGCTCACCATGATCGGCTGCGACGTGGCGCGGGCAGCTCTCACCCTTGCCCTGGCGACGCTGCCGCCCCTGCCCCTCGCCTTCGGGGCGGCGGCGGGATTGAGTCTGTTCGGTCTCCTCTTCAGCCCGGCCTATGAGGCCACCATCCCGAACCTGGTCCCCGAAGAGAAGCTCGTTGCCGCCAACGCTCTGGGGGCTACGTCCCGGCAGGGGCTGGTCCTGGTCGGCCCAGCCCTTGGCGCCCTGGTGGTTGGTCTCTGGGGACCTGGGATGGCCTTGTTCCTCGACGGCGCCTCTTTCCTGGCCTCCGCCGCCAGCGTGGCCGCCGCGGCACCACGGGGCCGCCCGGTCGTGGCCGGTGCCCAACCTGTCGACCTCAACCTTGGCCGAGCCTTTGCCGAGGGGCTGGGCTTCGTGCTGTCTCGGCCGGCAATGCGGAGCTTCGTCGTTATCGACGCGTGTCGCGGCCTCGGGATCGGCATCATCATCGCCCTGTCGCCGGTCTTCATGGCTCGTGCCCTCGGCCTGCCACCCGAGGTGGGCGGGTATCTCACTTCGGCTGCCGGGGCCGGGATGCTGGGCGGGTCGCTCCTAGTCGGGCTGTTGGGGCAACGGTGGCCGACGGGGTGGCTACTTGTGGGCGGGATGCTGGTCACCGGTCTGAGCCACACGCTCTTCGCCCTGGCGCCGGACTTCGCCAGCGCCGCCGGCCTACGGGTGGTGGCCGGCGTGTCCCTCGCCACCAGCGGCGTCGCCCGGCAGACGCTGCTCCAGGTGCTCGTGCCAGATGCCCTGCGAGGGCGAGTCTTTGGGGCGCTGACGTCGACGATCAACCTGACCACCTTGATCGCGATGGCCGCGGGTGGAGCCTTGGCCGACATCCTCGGGATTCGTGAGGTGTTCGCTCTCGCTGGGCTGGCGATTGTCGCAGGCGGCGTCACGGCCTTTAGCCTGGCGAGCCGTTCCTCGCCAGGGGGGTACGGTCGGGCGCAGCCGTAGCACGGTCGTCATGTGGCGAGGCCAGTAAGCGGTTATTCGGATTTATCCACTTCCGGCGAATGCTGGGCGAAGGTTCAGTCCGCATCCTCAGATGCGAGCTGGACAAGGCCAATCTGCTCTCTGATCGCGGCTAATAACGCTCGCTCTGCATCCGCCGCCGGCGCGCACGGCAGGCCATAGAACACCGGCGCGGTGTTGACCTCGTAGCCGCCGCCCGCCAGCGCGGCGGCCGAGGGGATGTAGCAGCCTTCACCATTGGTGTAACTTGCCAGGCGCACATTTGTTGGCTGCCACAACTGGTATTCGTTGAACACCTCGGCTCCCAGGAAGGCGAAACACACGCCGCCGAGCCGTACGGTGCTGAGCGGGATGGTGACGGCGGTTGGAAGTGTCCCTGCCACCAACTGATCCAGCAACCGTTGTTGCCAGCACTGCACAGTTGCCTCCCAGCTCGTGAACCCGGTATTTTGCTGTAACAGCCATGTGGCGGCCTGTTCGATATCCGCGGCGCTCTCGAACCGGCAGGATAGTGGCAATGGCACGAGCGTTTGGGGTGCAGCCTTCAGACACCCGGGCTTCAGACACCCGACTTCTCCGAGAAGTCGGGTGTCTAGAACCGCACTCGCCACCTGTTGCGCCAACTCGCGTGTGGCCGCGTAGCTGGAGCCGCGCCCGATGATGGGCGTGATGTTGCCACAGGCACCGTTGAAGAACAGCGCGGTAGCCCCGCTCTGTTGCTCGATCGATTGTGCCGCGATCCCGGCGAAGTCCCCAGAGGCGAGTGTGTTCTCCGGCCCCAGGCAGACGGGGTGGCAGGCTGTGTGGAACAGGGTGGCTACGGGTTGTCCCGTGCCGGCGCGACGCAGGCTGATCACCGTCAGGGTGTGGTCGATGGCCGCACCCTGCGCGCGTTCCAGTTCGGTCACTTGGGCATGGCCGGGGCGCAGGCGGCGATTCTTGCCGATTGGCAGGCTGGTCGTGCCGTGTGCAACAGTCGCCGGCGTGAGTGAGTTGCAGGCCTGTTGGGCCGCCGTGTGCACGGCGGTGGTCACATGCTCAAAATACAACGCCAGTTGCGCGCCAGCGCCAAACATGCCAGACAGGTCTGCGCCGCTGTGCGTATGCGAGCAAATGACGCGCACGTCACCTGGTGTGACTGGATCGCCGCACGCCTGGGCCGCGACTTCACATAGCTTCTGTGCCCGGCCGGCGTTGATCGCCAGCGCGTCCAGCGTGATGAACATGCAGGCAGCGCCGGTCTGTTTTAACAATAACACGCGCACGAACAACGGTTCGAGCACACCCTGGCACGGCGACAGACGGTTGGCATATCCGCCCATCGGCGTGCCCACCGGCGGGGTGATCTCTGCCCTACCGGCACCGCAGTACATGAATTGGTCTTCCATAGGAATGTTGTCACGGCTGAGTCTACACGATCCTGCTCAATCAACCGCGCCAAACGGGATGCTCACCACAAAAAGGCGTACAATATTTCTCACACGATCCCCAATCGATAGGCCCCGTATGTGGGGATATCGCTGTTTTCAACGATGGCGTGTGCAAAAGGAGGTGAAAGCCAAGTTCAACGATTAGCCCCTATCGCGGTTAGTTTTCTGTCATCGTCGACAAGTGATCTCTTTTCAGGAGGAGCAAAATCATGTCGCATCAGAAACGATTTACCCGCAGAAACTTCATCAAGACCACCTCTCTCGTCGCCGGTACGGCAGCCACCAGCGCGGTCATTTCTGCCTGTACCGGTGTGGCCCCAGCCCCAGTTCAGGCCCCCGCCGCGACTACAGTGCCGGAAGCAGCAGCCACCAGTGCCCCGGCTGCCGCCCCCGCCAAGCTCGACTTGCCATTCCCCGTTGCGCCCGAAGCAATGGATCCTTTCAAGCTGGCCACGGATGTTGAAGTCGACGGCCAGTTCTTCTCCGGCGGTTTTGGCGATGGCTACATCCGTTACGCTGCCCAGATTGAGGAGATGATTCATCCTGGCCTCAAGGTCCAAGTGACGCCGCTGCAAAAAGTCCAGGAGACGTTGCAGGCACGCTTCGTGGGTGGCAATCCCCCCGACGTGATCGACAACTCCGGCGCCGGCATGTTCAAGACGGTCGATCTGGTCAACGAGGGTCAATTGCTCGATCTGGCCGAGTTGATGGATGCGCCCGCCCTCGACACACCCGGCAAGAAGTTCAGTGAGACACTGTTCCCTGGCTCACAGAACTCCGGAGTGTTCAACGGCAAGCAGTATGGTCTCAACGTCGCTTACACCGTCTCCGGCATCTGGTACTCCAAGACGCTGTTCGACAAGAATAGCTGGACGTACCCCGAGACGTGGGACGACATGCTGGCTTTCAGCGAAACGATCAAGAAAGAAGGCAAGCTGGCGCCGTGGACCTACCAGGGCAAGTACCCCTACTACATGTGGGGTATCGTGTGGTTCCAGTTGCTCTACAAAGTCGGCGGCAACGATGTGCTGATCAAGCTGGATAACCTGGAGCCAAACGCGTGGAAAGACCCGGCCTCGTTGCAAGCCACTGAATCGATCTACGCGCTATGGGACAAGGGTTACATCATGCCCGGCACGGCCGGCCTGACCCACACCGAGTCCCAGGCGGAATGGCTGAAGAATAAAGCTGTATTCATCCCATGCGGCACCTGGTTGGAGAACGAGATGAAGACCGTCACGCCGGCGGACTTCAACATGGTTATGGGCGGCATTCCTGGCTACAAGGACGGCAAGGGCGATCAGAAAGGCATCTTTGCCAATGGTGGCGAGACCTTCGTCGTGCCCTCCAAAGCCAAGAACCCCAAGCACGGCATGGAGTTTCTGCGCTGCCAGCTCTCGAAGGCGTCGGCACGCTGGTTCGCCGAGAACGTCAGTTCGATGATGCCCGTCATCGGCGGCACCGAAGGCGCCAAGGTCAGCGACGGCATGAAGTCGGCCCTGGCGGTTGCAGAGGGCGCCGGCACCGCCATCATCGATTACCAGGTGGCTAACTGGTATTCGAAGATCAACAAGGAGCTTGAGGTTCACACCGGCGAACTGCTTACCGGCAAGCTCAAGCCGGCCGAGTTCCTCGACGTGATGCAGAAGATAGCCGACGAAGTTGCGGCTGACCCAGACACCCCGAAGTTCAAGCGCGAAAAGTAAACGGACGCCGAACGTGAGATTGGCTTGAACAGATCGTGAGTATCGCTGGAGGTCGCAGAGAATGAAAGTTGCCGTTGTGTGGTCGCGTTCTCTGCGATCCCCGCGCCAGGGCCTGGCCCGCGGCCAGTATCTGGCCAGCGATGCATCCTCCGCGTCAGCAACGTTCCTCAAGCCATCATTTGTCGGAAGGGGTGACTCGTGAAACACGGACAAAAGCTGTTTATCTTTTCGTTCCTGGTCGTGCCGGTGACGGTGTACGTGATCTTTGTTGCCGTCCCGTATGTCACGTCCATGTTGGTCGCGTTCACCAAATGGCGCGGATTGTCGATGAACATCACGTTCAACGGCATCAACAACTTCACCAAGCTGTTCAACGACCCGAACTTTTGGAACGCGCTGTCCCACAACGGCATCGCGCTGGTCGTCCTGCTCCCTGTCATCATCAGCATCGCCCTATTCTTTGCCTTTCTGTTTACGCAGGGGATTCGTGGCGGTGGTTTCTTTCGCATCACCTTCTTCTTCCCTCAGGTGATGTCAGCCATCATCGTGGGGGTGTTATGGAGTTTCGTCTATCACCCGACCATTGGTCTGCTGAACGGTGCCCTGGGGATATTGGGCATCCAGTCGATGCAGAGTTTCCCCTGGCTGGGCGATCCGGATAGCGTGTTCGGGAGTATCCTGGCGGTGACTGTCTGGCAAGCGGTTGGGTTCTACATGGTGCTGTTCATCACGGGCATGGAGAGCATTCCAGCGCACTTCTACGAGGCGGCCAGGATTGACGGCGCCAATTCATTCGTCCTGTTTACCCGCATCACGATCCCGATGCTGTGGGAAGCCATCCGCACGGCTATCGTCTTCCTGGCGCTGGGCGCGATGGATATGTACGCCATCGTGATGATCATGACCAACGGCTCCGGCGGCCCGAGCCGGGCTGCCGATGTGGTGCCCCGCTATCTGACCGAATCGGCGTTCCAAAACGGCGAGTGGGGCTATGCCACGGCGATGGCTGTCGTGCTGATGTTCATCATCCTGGGGATATCAATCCTGAGCCTGCGTTTCACGCGGCGCGAGGTTTTGGAATTTTAAGCGGGAGGCCATGATGAGTGCACACACATTAACCCACCGGCTCAGCCGCCGGCTTTCCCGCCCCTTCCACTTCAGCATCGTCAAACTGCTGATCTACGCTGTGTTGGTCTTCTGGGCAGTCCTGGTGATCTTCCCGATGGTGTGGGCCACCGTCAGCTCGTTCAAGACCGATCAGGAGATCTTCTTCAGCCCGTGGTCGCCGCCCGCCGCGCTGCAGTGGGACAACTTCGCGCGCGCCTGGACGAAGGCCAAGCTGGGCATCTTCCTGGGCAACACGCTGCTCGTCATCATTCCCGCCATCGCCCTGACGCTGCTGCTGTCGTCGATGGTGGCCTACGTGCTGGCGCGCTTCGAATTCCGCGGCAAGACGGTCGTGTTCTACCTGTTCCTGACCGGCATGATGTTCCCTATCTTCCTGGCGCTGGTGCCGCTGTACTTCGTCATGCAGTTCTCAGGCCTGCTCAACACCTTCCACGGGCTGATCATCGTGTACGTCGCCTTTTCGCTGCCGTTCACGGTCTTTTTCCTGACCGGTTTTTTCAAAACCTTGCCTGGCGAACTGGCAGAAGCGGCGATGATCGACGGTGCCAGCCACTTCCGCACCTTCTTCTACGTCATGCTGCCGCTGGCCTCACCGGCGCTGGTGTCGGTCGGCATTTTCAACTTCCTGGGCCAGTGGAACCAGTTCATCCTGCCCAACGTATTGATGTCCAATGTCGGGTTGGAGGAGACGCAGTCGCGCTACGTACTGTCACAGGGTCTGTACTACCTGTACGGCCAGCAGTTCTACCAGAGCGACTGGAGCGGCCTGTTCGCCGCGGTCACATTGGTGACGATTCCTACACTGGTGGTATATATTCTCTTCCACGACCGTATCGAAGCGGGCTTGACGGTGGGCGCGCTCAAAGGTTAAATCGGGTTCGGGTTTACTCTCAAGGACCAGACGCCGCGA
>JAMDDR010000127.1:0-7262 GCA_023488685.1 Chloroflexota bacterium
ATGCGCCCGGTCATCGCAGGCAGACCCTTGGGCAGCGCGCTGGTCAGGGTCGTCTTGGTGACGACATCCGCAGTGATGGGCAACGTCTTTACGTCGCCCTTCACCCGCACCATGCTGTAGTGAATCCAGGCCTGGCTGCTGCCATAGGGAATCAGCAACCATTCGGCGCCTTCATTGCGCCCAATCGGGTTGAAGCACTGGAACTTCACCAACCTGCCCACCGCCGGCGCGGTCCAACTCGCCGACTTGCGCGCGAAGGCACTATCAATGTCGATCATGACCTGAACGGCATCGGCGGCGCCTGGCTCAGCACACACCATCGGCAACGCAACCGATACCCCGGCTGGGCCGGTAAAACGCTGGGGGTGTGCATTGCCCTTTGCAACAACTGGGGTTACGGTCAGCAATGCGGCAAGCAACGGTAGTGAGATGACGCTCAGACGAACATTCATTTTTGCCATCTTAAGTATGTTACTGAAAGGAGCTTGACACGTCAAGAAAAAGATTATGAAGTTCACTTTTATGTAGATGCCATTATTATTTCAGCGCTGCTCTGGTTGCTGCCCTGGCGTGACAGTATTTGACAACAAAGGCACCTAACACTATATTCTTGCATAAGCTGCAGTGCTTATCCTCGCCGGCAGCCTAGTGATGTTAAGTTCGTCTCTATCTCATGTGGCCATCATTTAAGGAGGTGATGAGAGACCAGACTGAGCGAACCGGTCTACTATCGCCAAGTCGCTTTACGCAGACGGACGCTGTGCAGTGGTATCCATCGTCAGCTCAGTTTGGCGCAGATAAGAAAAAAATATCTCTACCAGTCACGAGCGGTACGATCGTTGATTGATTGCTGCGCACGACGCAGCATCGCACCCGCACACTACTCAACAGTGTGTGCCTTCAGCGAATTCTCTTGTCGAGTTCTCTCGCCAACACAGACTTTAGAGGAGGTACTCCGTGAAGCAATACAAAGTCCTTGGCGCTGCATTGACCTTACTCGCCATGGTGTCCATGCTAAGTGCCTGCGTGCAGCCAGCAGGACCCGCCCCAGCTACCCAGCCGCCCGCCGCAGCGACGGCCATACCTGAACCCGCCGAAGCCACAGCGACACCCCAACCCGCTGAACAGCCCGCCGAAGCCACGGCTGCGCCCGCCACCGAAGGGCTGGCAGGTGAGGTGGTCGTGAGCTTGCAGGGCGAAGACACCCAAACGTGGCAGGCTCTGTGTGATGCCTACGTGGTCAAGAACCCAAATGCCAAATGCCAGGTTGAGTTGAAGCCGAGTGAAGGCTACCAGGATTGGATTCGCACCCAGTTCGCCGGGGGCGACCCGCGCCCTTCATGGGTGAACGGCAACGTGGTCGCAGACTTGATGAACGCCAAGAAGTTCGTCAATCTCGAAGACTACATGGACAAGCCGAACCCGTATAACGAGGGCAAGAAGTGGTCGGAGAGCTTTGACCAGGACGTGATGTTCCTGTCACGCGACGCGGTCACCGGCGAGCTTTACCACCTCAGCCTCGAACTGGTCAAGATCATCTGGTTCTACAACAAGGACATCGCCGATAAGATCGGCATGGAAACCCCGCCCCAGACCTGGGACGAGCTGGCCGATTGGATGACGAAGGCGCGCGAAGCCGGTTACATCCCATTCTCCATCGGCGGCGACTTCCAGGAGTTTTGGGAGATGCGCATGGGCTGGCTGGCCCGCATGTACCAGGACGGCTTCTACGCCACACCGGAAAAGTGGGAGCTCAGCCGCTGCCAGCCGGACGACTGGTGCTTTGAGAAGGGCGTGGACGACACGTTCCCCGTCGCGAATTGGCAGGAGAATCGCCACTTCGACGACGCCAACATGGTACACCAGAACATGGTACGTTGGCTAAACGCTTTCCGTGAGGGCAAGATTGGCCCGAAGGATCCCGAATATCGCGCGCTGATGGAGGAGTTCAAGAAGGTCTTTACCCCCGAGAACCTCCCACCTGGCTGGACGGGTGTCAATGGCCAGTCCGCCTACGCCCTATTCCTCTCGGGCAAGGCCCTGTTCTGGCTGGATGGCGGTTGGATGATCGGCACGTTCGAGAAGGACATCAACAACCTGCGCACCGGCAAGTTCTTCACCGAGAAGGAAGGTGAGCCGACGCCAACGCCCGACCCAAGCTTCGAGACGATCAAACCGTTCCAGTTCGGCACGTTTGACAACCCGAAGATGACGGCGGCCGAAGCCTTGGCGCCCTGGCAACGCACCATCGAGTGGCCGGTCGGGTTCTGGAGTGTCCCCAAGAAGGCCCAGAAGCAAAACGACCTGGAGATCGACTTCATGATGTTCGTGACCAGCCCCGAAGGCTATGCCATCTATCTTCAGAACAAGATGGACCCGAACAACCCAAAGGGTGGTCTGACCGGACCCTTCATCGTGAAGGGCGTGGAAATGCCGCCGGAGATGGCTGCCAAGTTCGCCAACCTCAAGCCGATCGGCAACACAGAGAAGTCGACGGCGGGCAGCGGCTATTCGCGCGGTATCGCAGACTATCAGCCGATGGTGCGTGAGTGGGTGAACCTGGCCCAACAATACTTCACCGGCAAGATCGACCTCGACACTTACATCGCCAAGTATGACGAAGTGCTGCGCAAACCCGATCTTTGGGAGGGATTGCTCGAGCACATGAAGCTGACGGAAGACGACCTGCAGACACCGGAGAAAAAGCCACCGGAGCGGTAAGCCATCCACATCAGCCAGGTTGAGGCTATCGCATTGTTGTGTGCTCTCGTGCTGGCCGGGTCGCGCCCGGCCAGCACTTTCATCCTCGATTCGCACAGGTATGACAGGCGTCGTCCCGCGCTGGCACAGTGCTCTCTACCCCAGGCGGCGCCTGCCATCAACTCGAAGGCAAAGAGAAAGTCATGCACAGTGTTGACCATCCCAGACGGAAGATGAGAGAAGGCCGGCGTGACACAACCCGCGCATTCGCCACCCGCGCATTCGCCCTCTATCGCTCATCCATCCTCATCTGTATAACCGCCCTGATCGCCGCGTTTTCCATGCTGCTGACGTGCTCGCGCGCTGCCGCGCAAGATGGCGGATGGGAATTGCCGGCGGGCAGGATCGTTCACTCGGCCGCCGTCTCGGCCGATGGGCAAGCCGCGGTCGTCGGCTCCCGCGAGGGCATCGTGTACCGGCTAGACGGCGCCGGCAAGGAGCTCTGGCGCTACGACGCGAAAGGGACGGTGCTGGGCCTGGGCATCTCACAGGACGGCAAGCGTGTGATCGCCGCGAGCGAAGGTCGCAAAGCCATATTCCTGGATGAAGCCGGCAAACTGCTGTGGGAGAAGGAGTATGACTTTTCGCTGATTGCGGCCGCCATCGCCGGTGACGGGAACCTGATGGGCCTGGTGCCGCGCAAGAGTCGCGAGGTGTGGTTACTGGATGCAGCCGGCAACGACGTGTGGAAGGTGGAGTATGACTCTGCGCCGGTTTCGATCGCCATTTCTGCCGACGGGCAGTGCGTGGCCATCGGCACCCGCGATGCCTACGTTCAGTTGTACGACAAGGCCGGCACGTTGCTGTGGAAGCAACAGTTGGACGGCCCGGTCTTCAGCCTGGCCATGTCGGCCGACGGCGCGTTCATCGCCGCCGGCGACGAGTCCAAGAAAGCCTATCTGCTGAAAGGGCAGATCGATGCCGGCGCGAAGAGCAGCATCGTCTGGACCTACAAAACGGACGCCTCAGTCCAGGCAGTCGCGATCACGGGCGATGGATCGGTGGTCGCCGTCGGCTCCCGCGACAAAAACGTATACCTCTTCGATGCGACGGGCAAGCTGACCAGCAAATACGCGACGGGCGGCTCCGTGCCCGCCGTGGCGTTATCGGCCGACGGCACTACGCTCATCGCCGGGTCGGAGGACGGAAAGGCCTATGGCTTTAGCGTCAAGCAATCCGTCGCGGGCTACGCGGCTTCACAACAGCGCGGGACGGTCCTGGCCATCGTCATTCCCCTGGCGATGCTGGTCGTGATCGCCGGCAGCGTGCTTTTCCTGCGCCTCAACCCGGCAGGACAACGTTTCTGGGACAAGCGAGGTGCCGGACTGCGCCGCCTGGCGCGCGAGATCTGGCGTGCCAGGATTTCCTACCTGCTGATCTTCCCCACCATCGCATTGCTGTTCATTTTCAACTACTACCCGGCATTCTCAGGCCTGTTCCACTCCTTCACCGACTGGAAACCCGGCGTCTCCGAAGAGTGGGTGGGGTTGAAAAACTTCGAGGCGGTATTCAATAATGAGTTCCTGCGCAGCGGCATCGTCAACGCGATCGTCTTGATCGTCACCGGCTATATCAAAGTGCTCACGGTGCCCTTGCTCGTCGCCGAGCTGCTCTTCCACATGCGTTCGACCCGCATGCAATATTGGTTGCGCTCGTTATTCATCTTTCCAATCGTCGTGCCAGGTGTGGCCATCATCCTGATCTGGCGCAACATCTTCGACCCGAACATCGGCCTGCTCAACAACTTCCTGGCGCTGCTCGGCTTGATGCACATGCAACAACCACAGGCATGGTTGGGCGATCCAAACACCGCCATCTGGTCGATCGTGTTCATCGGTTTCCCCTTTGTGGGCGCTTTTGCACTCCTGCTCTATTACGGCGGTCTGATATCGATCCCGGTGGAGCTCTTCGATGCAGCCAAAGTCGATGGCGCCGGCGGATTGCGCCGGTTCATCAACCTGGACCTGCCGCTGTTGATGGGGCAGATAAAACTGCTCCTGATCCTTGGGTTCATTGGTGGTATGCAGGAGTTCAGCCTGGTCTTCCTGACGACCGAGGGTGGACCCTACAACGCAACGTATACGCCAGCGCTTGAACTGTATTACCAGGCCATGCGCTTCAGTAACTTCGGCGTCGCCTCGGCGATTGGCACCGTGCTGTTCGTCGTGATCCTGGGCGGCACGATTCTCAACCTGCGGATGCGATCCGCGGCCGAATACCAGGCGTAGGACAAGTCGGGATCAGGCGCCTGAGACTCCCGGAGTCTCCGAGACTCCGGGAGTCTCAGGCGTCTGCCCCCGGAAAGGGTTTGATATGTTGCAGACACTACAATCGCGCTGGGATAATTACCGGCGCTCCAGGCGAATCACCGCCGCCTCTACCAGTGGCAGTGCCGGGGCCAATCCCGTCCATCAGGTGCTCATCACCGTGCTATTGCTGCTCCTGCTGCTCCTGACCATGGTGCCGGTCATCTTCATGCTGATCACTTCGCTGAAGAACCGCGGCCAGATTTTCACGCAGTTCTGGGCGCTGCCGCGCCCGCCGCTGTGGGAGAACTACACGCTGGGCTGGAACGGCATGCGCGCCTACATTGTCAATTCGCTCCTGTATGGCACGGCGTCCGTGATGGCCGTCGTATTGCTCTCTTCACTGAGCGGGTACGTGTTTGCGCGCCACCGCTTCCCCGGCAAGGAAGTCATCTACGTCGCCATTCTGTCGCTCTTGATGATCCCCGGGGTGCTGACCCTCATCCCCTCCTTCGTGTTGGTCCGCCAGCTCGGCATCCTCGACACACCGTGGGCCTTGATTCTGCCCTGGACCGCCGGAGGTCAGGTCTTTGGCATCCTGCTGTGCCGCAGCTTTTTCGCCACATTACCGCAGGAGTTATTCGAGGCGGCCAAAATCGACGGCGCACCTGAGCTGAGCCTGTACTGGCAGGTCGCATTACCGCTAAGCCTGCCCATCCTGGTGACACTCGCCATCATGCATTTTGTGGGCACTTACAACGACTTCCAATGGCCGTTGATCACGATCACCGACCCGGCCAAACAGGTGGTCGGCGTGGGTCTGCGCCAGTTCGTCAACCAGTGGGGGGTAGCGGACATCGGCGGCCAGATGGCCGGCTACGCCGTCGCAGTCATCCCACTATTGATCCTCTTCACGTTTGGCATGAAGTACTACATCCAGGGTGTGACGGCCGGCGCGCTGAAAGCATAACGATGCCAGGTGACATTCAGACATCACGTACATCTTGCATACGCATATCATGCGCACGCACCTTGTGCGCACGCACTGTTCTCGCCCTGCTGGCGCTGACCATGATGACGGCATCCGCATGTCAGCCCTTGTCTGATACGCCGCATGTTCCGGCAACAGTGACAACGGCCCCAATGCCAGTGTCATCCGCGGAAGTCCGTCTAGACTGGGACTTTGCCAGCCATGAAGAAGCCCTGGGCTGGAGCCCAACCCACGACTTGCAGGCATTCTCCGTTGACCCGAATGGCCTGTCGACGAAGGCAATCGGCGGCGATCCCTACATGGCCGGCCCGTCGATCGAGCTGGACACGGCAACCGTACCGCACATCGAACTACGAATGAGTTCGACCCAGGGGAGCGATGCCCAGATCTTCTGGGAGGTGGACGGCCAACCATTCAACGAGGCGGCCAGCCAGCACTTCAGTGTCGTCGCCGACGGCAACTGGCACACCTACCGCCTCGACCTGGCCACACACAACGAGTGGAAGGGGCGCGTCACCCGTCTGCGGCTCGACCCATCCAATCAGGCTGGGGGCGACATCGCCATTGCCTACATCCGTCTGTTAGGACCGCTGCCTGCCACGATTGTCGCCAACCAACTGTCCACCCTGACGGCGGTGGTACAGGAGTCACAGCCTTTTGAAGTGCGCGCCGTGCTGCACAACGACGGCGATCTGCCTGCGGAAGGGGTGCATCTCGACCTCAAGGTGCCGCCCGACTTGAGCCTGCTGCAAACGGCCGGGGCGACGCCGCGTATGGACCCTCGTCAGCCCATCACGGCGAGTTGGCGGTTGCAAGGCAAGGCGGGTGTGTATCCACTCTCACTGTGGCTCGGCGGCACACGGCTGCGCCAAACCACCGTCATCATCCAGGCCGCCGAGGCCGGCGCTGCGCTGACGCTCGAAGGGCCTTCACTGCGTCTGAGCTTCGCCCGGCAGCCGTTCGGCTATGGGCTGGGAACGTTGGCGTGGAAGGTCCAGGATCAATGGCAGGTCGCGGGCTACCTGCGTTCGCTGGGTCACATCACCTACCTTGACAAAGCGGGCAACGAACGGCAGACGCTGCTGTACGCGCCAGAAGGTGAGCTGTCAGCGGATGCACTATCGTTTGAAGCCAGGCACACGGACGAAGATGGTGTGGAGTGGACCAGCAGGGTCACGTACCAGTTGCAACCCGGAAAGCCGTGGATTCGTGTCGCGCACGAACTGAGCACCGATCGCGCGGCACGGCTGCTGGCCTGGACAGGG
>JAMDDR010000127.1:7272-7626 GCA_023488685.1 Chloroflexota bacterium
TCGCGGGCGAAGGCTCCTTCGGCCCAGCGCGCGAAAGCGGGCTGTTCCCCGGGTTGGAGTTCCTGACGGGCGCTGAGCAGAGCTCGGGCACAGACTTTGCCGACCCACCGGCCAACCGCCGTTACGTGCCGCATCCGAACAAAATTACCATTCCATTCATGGCTGTGAACGCAGAAGTGGCAGACCCTCCCGCAGGTTGTTGGTGCAAGTTGTGGCTTGTCACGGCAGCCTGCGGGAGGGTGCCCATGGGCAGTGCGCAGCCACAACACGTGACCACCGGCCTGATCTGGGACCCGTTGCAGCGCTGGGATGGGATACACGACCGCCCGGCCGCGCTGTTCGCCTCGCCCAACA
>JAMDDR010000374.1:0-2847 GCA_023488685.1 Chloroflexota bacterium
TATGCGCCGTTAGCCACCAGAATCCTGGAACAGGTGGAGGCAGGGGATGTGAGCGCCGTGACGTCAACGCTGACGTTTGCCGAACTATTGACTAAGGCGATCCAGGAGCGTGATGCTCAAGCGGCGCGCCAGTGCGAGTTGTTCTTTATACAGTTTCCCAACCTGACCCTGTTCCCAGTCGATATGAGCGTTGCCCGGCGAGTTGCCGTACTGCGTGGTGAAACCGGCTTGCGCATGCCGGATGCCATTCAAATTGCCACAGCGCAACAAGCGGGTGCTGATGTGATCGTTACGAACGATTATGCATGGCGCCCTCATGTAACGGAGCCGGCGCTAATCTTGTTGGGCGACTACGTCTAAAGGGTCTAAAAGGCACTCTCCCTCCTCGGATCGCGCAGTTTGCTCAGGCGCTCCAGCGCAAACACGAACCCCATGCCGCAGAAGACGAACAGCGCCGTATAGCCGAAGCGGTCCATGATCAGGCCGACCAGGCTGGTGGAAAGCAACACGACGCCGAGAATCGTGTTGCTCAAGCCGAAGTAGAGGGATTGTTGATCGGGCGCGGCGACTTCGATCATGAGTGGCAGCGCTGCCAGGTTCATGCCTGCCAGCATGGCGCCACTGAGCGCAAAAAGTGCCACCAACAAGGCCTGCGCCCAACCAACCGCCAATGCCGTGCCGGTCTCGACCGTCGCCAGCAGGCAAAACAGCAGCCCCATGCTGCTGGTCAGGACCATCACCAGGCGGTTGCTGCGGCGATCGCTGATGCGAGCCCACAGCAAATTGGACAGCAGACTGCTCGCCAGCGTGACCGAGACCAGGCTGGCGATGAAACCATCGCTCACGCCAAGGTTGCGCTTGGCATAGACGGTCAGGAAGGGCACGCACGCCGTGCCGAACAACAGGGCGATGCGCATGAGCATGAAGCACTGATACTGTTTGTCGTTGCGCGCGATAGCCCACGCGCGGCCCAGGTTCGCCAGCACCGGCGTGGGCTGCGTGGGAATGTCGTCGGGGGCCTCCTTCACAAAACCAATCGCCGAGTATGCCACGGTGTACGCGATCGCAGCCAGGGCGAACACCAGGGCATAGTTCTTCGGGAAGGGCAGCCCTGGCACGCCGTTGAGAATCATCGCCACGATCCCGCCGGCAGCGATGCCAAGCGCACCACCGATGATCTGGCGCAGACCGAACACCAGGCCGCGCCGGTTGGCCGGGATCACCTTTGCCGTGATGATGATGAATGGCAGTCCCGCGAAACCTGCCAGCATTGAAAACGTGGCGATGCACACAAAAAAGGCGAGCAACAGCAGGTTGCGATCTTCGATGACGAACATGCACACCACGAGCACGACCCATGCACCCAGCCGGAACGCGCTGCCCGCCCGATAGGCGACGACCTTGCGGCGCATCCCTTCCACCCATGGCGTGATGAACAACTGCGGTAGAAACCAGCCCGCATCGCGCATGGGTGAGAGCAAGCCGATCAACACATTTGAGGTGGTCAACTGAGTGAGGAAGGCGGTCAGGATGAGCGCGGTGCTGGTCATGGCCTCGGCCAGGCCGAACAAGGAGCCGTTCGCCACATGCAGGGCGAAGTTGGCACGCAGCGTGCGCTCGTCGGGCGTGAGCGGGTGGAAGGATCGGATGGATTGGCGGTGCGCACGCTTCACCAGCATACTGGAGAGGTGGCGCGTGATACGGTGTGGAAATTCGGTGACGGGCGATCGACGCTGCATTCGCGTGATTATAATGACCGCAGACCATCATTGGAACAGGACCATATGCCGAGCGAGGATTCAAAACTCATTCTCGTCGTTGACGACGAGCCACGCATGATCAACTTCATCCGCATGAACCTGGAGTTGGAGAATTTCCGGGTGGTGTCGGCGGAGAACGGCCTGGATGCCGTGCGCAAGGTGCGCGAGATGTTGCCCGACGCGGTGCTGCTGGACGTGATGATGCCGGAGATGGACGGCTTCGAGACGCTCAAGGCCATCCGCGAGGAGAGCACCGTGCCGGTCATCATGCTGACTGCTAAAAGCGAAGAGGACGATAAGGTGAAAGGGCTGGAGCTCGGCGCAGATGACTACGTCACCAAGCCGTTCAGCCCGCGCGAACTGGTCACGCGCGTCAAGGCGGTCGTGCGACGCGCCGAACTGCCGGCGCAGGTGGAGAAGGCGCCCATCAAGGTCGACGAGCGCCTGTCGATCGACTTCAACCGGCGTGAGGTCATCGTCGAGGGCAAGACCATCAAGTTGCGCCCGACGGAATGGCGGCTGTTGTACCACCTGGTGCAGAACGCGGGTTGGGTGGTGCCGCACGAGACGCTGCTATCCAAGGTGTGGGGATGGGAATATCGTGACGAAACGCAGTACCTGCGGCTATACATCACCTACCTGCGCCAGAAAATAGAAAAGGATATGGCGAACCCCAAGTACATCCTGACGGAGCGGGGCATCGGCTACCGGTTCGTGGATTTTAAGAAAAACCCCGCGACGCCGTAGACGGATGGACGTAAGTCGCCGTTCGTGTGTGTAAGCCGCCATGCGCAAGTCGCCGCGCATAACTCGCCACTCTCGTCTATACTTAAGTGATATGTGCCCACGCCGGGCGTGGGCTGTTTCAGGAGTCGTAGAGATGAGTGAGCGCGCTGTGGCAGGTGCGCGACAGTGGCCGCGCGAGACCCTCAGCTAAGCACAGAGAGCAAACTTACTTTCAAAGACATTGGCGTATTGCAGCCCGTGTCAGGGCTGGCCTTACATTCAAACAATCAAAACAACCCGAAAACATACAAGGAGACAAAGGAATGAAGCGTTTAGGAGTTCTCACCGGTGGTGGCGATGT
>JAMDDR010000374.1:2857-7603 GCA_023488685.1 Chloroflexota bacterium
AATTCGGCTACGAGGTGGTTGGCATCCGCAGAGGATGGGGCGGCCTCCTGAACTACAACGTCGACGATCCGTCCGCACAGTCCGAGTGGATTGTGCCACTGGATAAGCAGCGTGTCCGCACGATCGATCGCACCGGCGGCACCTTCCTGCACACCAGCCGAACCAATCCTGGCAAAGTGCGCCCAAACGACATCCCAGAGTTCCTGCGCGAGTCCAAACCCGAAGGCGACGACAAGGGCCCATTCGACTTCACGCCGCACGTGTTGCGCGTGCTGGACAAGCTGGGCATCGACGTGCTGGTCCCCATCGGCGGCGATGACACCCTGAGCTATGCCGAACGCCTGCACCGCGAAGGCTTCCACATCGTGGCCATCCCCAAGACGATGGACAACGACGTGTTCGGCACCGACTACTGCATCGGCTTCTCGACTGCCGTGACCCGCAGTGTGGAGTTCATCCACCAGTTGCGCACCAGCGCGGGCAGCCACGAGCGCATCGCTGTGGTCGAACTGTTCGGCCGCAACAGCGGCGAGACGTCTCTGATGGCCTCATACCTGGCGGGTGTCGACCGCGCCCTCATCTCGGAAGTTCTCTTCGACCCCGAGAAGCTGGCGGCGTACTGCGTACAGGACAAGAAAAACAACCCCAGCCACTACTGCATGGTCACGATCTCCGAGGGCGCCCAGATGATCGGCGGAAAGATCGTCGAGTACGGCCAGGCGGACGCCTACGGCCATAAGAAGCTGGGCGGCATCGGCCAGATCACCGGCGAGGCACTCAAGCGGATCACCGGTGAGGACATCCTGTACCAGCAAGTCAGCTACCTGATGCGCTCCGGCGCGCCGGACAGCCTGGACCTGATGGTCGCAGTGAATTATGCCAACATGGCAATGCTGCTGATCAAGCGCGGTGCATCCAACCGCATGGTGGCGCTGCGCAACGGCACCTACACCAGCGTGCCCATCTCCACCATCATGCAGGGGCTGAAGCGTGTGGATGTGGACGAGCTGTACGACAGTGAGAACTACCTGCCCAAGGTCCGCCACGTAGACGGCAAGCCCATGTTCCTGTACTAGAATCAAGAGATCTAGGGCCACAAACAGATTTCTGAAGCCAGACGCGGGAACACAGCAGCAAAGAGTTTCACGGGAAGCAAGAAGTTGGAGGCCATCAGGTTTCTGGCTTCTTGTTTCTTGTTTCCTGTCGATTGTCCCAGGCGAACATGGGTGATTGAATGAGAAGAATCGGCGTTTTAACCAGTGGCGGGGACGGGCCTGGCCTGAACCCGTGCATCCGCGCGGTGGTGCGCACAGGGCTCGCGTTAGGCATGAGCGTGATGGGCATACGGCGCGGATACAGCGGCCTGATCGGCGGCGAAATCGAGGAAATGACGGCACGCTCGGTGGGTGGCATCATCGGGCGCGGCGGCACCATCCTGGGCACCACCCGCAGCCCCGAATTCTCGACTCCGCAGGGCCAGCTCGATGCGATGCGTAACCTGAACCGCTTCGGCATCGAGGGGCTGGTTGTCATCGGTGGCAATGGCAGCCTGACCGGCGCGCTCAAGCTGCATGAGCGCGGGGTAAAGGTGGTGGGTCTGCCAGGCACCATTGACAATGACCTGGCCGGCAGCGATACCACCATCGGCGTGGACACCACGCTCAACACGATCCTGGATGCCATCGACAAGATCAAGGACACCGCATCATCGCACCAGCGCGCATTCCTGATCGAGACGATGGGCCGCGATTGCGGCTACCTGGCAGTCATGAGCGCCATCGCCGGCGGCGCGGAAATGGCGTTGATCCCCGAACAGCCAACCGCGCTTGAGGATGTCAGCAATACGCTGAAAGAAGCTTACGTGCGCGGCAAGGCACACTGTATCATCATCGTCGCCGAAGGGTGGAAGCCGGGCATTACGGCGCTGGCGGCATTCCTGAACGCGCAGAAGGCCGAGTTGGGCTTCGAAGTGCGCACGATCGTGCTGGGACACGTGCAGCGCGGTGGCAGCCCGACGGCATACGATCGCATCCTGGCGACGCGCCTGGGCGCAGCAGCCGTCGAGGCATTGAACGACGGCGCATCCGGTGTGATGATCGGGTGGGTGGATGGCAAGATTGCACAGACGCCCCTCCAGGAAGTGATCAAGCCTTCGAACAAGGTCCGGCCGGAATTATTCAAGCTTGAGAAGATGATGGAGAAATAAGGCAGGCCGCCGGCTGTGTCATATCAACAGATGGCCGCCGGTCTGATCGCCGGGATCACCTTCATCGCTCTGGCGACGGGAAGTGTGCCGCTGCTGCGCCTGAACCGCGCCACGATCGCCGTGGTTGGGGCAGGCGCGTTGTTGGCGCTCGGCGTCCTTGCACTGGCGCAGGCCGCCAGCACCATCGACCCCAACACCATCCTGCTCCTGTTCAGCATGATGGTGATCAACGCGGTGCTGGAACTGGCAGGCTTCTTCAACTGGGCTGGGCAACTGGTCATCGAGCGCGCCAGTTCGCCACTCGTGCTGCTGGTATTGATCGTCATGACGTCCGGTGCGCTGTCGGCCATGTTCCTCAACGACCCGGTGGTGCTAATGCTCACGCCGCTGGTGTGCGGCATCACACTGCGGCTGCGGCGCGACCCCATCCCGTACCTGGTCGCGCTGGCAACGTCCGCCAACGTGGGATCCACGGCGACCATCACAGGCAACCCGCAGAACATCCTGATCGGCACCTCATCCGGCATTCCTTACCTGACCTTTCTGGTGCACCTGGGCCCCGTGGCAATCGTTGGAATGGGCATTGTCGTAGCGGTCATTTACCTCCTGTATCCCGCCGAATTCCGGCATAAACCCTTCGAGCCTCCCGCGGAGACTGAGCCGCCGGACGGACCGCCACGCATGAGTATGGCTTCGGCTGCCGCCATGGTCTATGCACCGGTGTTGCGCAAGAGCCTGGTGGTGATTGTGGCGTTGATGGTGGCGTTCTTCGCTGGCGCACAGGTGCACCAGAAAGGTCATTGGCGGCGTTCTTCGCCGCGTGCGCGCTACTCATCACGCGGCGCATCAAGTCACAGAAAATACTATACTTTCCCAACCCCACCCAAGCCTGGTTCACGCTGGCTGCGGCATCAACGCTGGCGGGCAACCTGACGCTGATCGGCTCGGTGGCCAACCTGATCGTGGCCGAGCAGGCGCTCAAGCTCGGGGTAAGACTCACCTTCATGGAATACCTGCGCGCCGGGGTGATCATCACCGTGCTCACGCTGGTTGTGGCGGTGGTGTGGCTAGAGCTCGTGACGTGAACGCATAAAGATCGACGTGTCGCCTCTTTCCATCCATACCGAGCCGCATACTTGTGATAGGGTGCGCATCACTTTTTTGTGCTCGAAAGGGGTGCGCGCATCCCCCGGCATATACGTAGCGGCCGGCCTGTGTGCTGAATCGCCAACTCCGTTGGCGCGTCCTCTTCAGAGGGCCGGCCCGTCGCGCCCGTGCAGCCCACGGGTGTGCCGGCGAAACGAGGTCGCGCAAAACGCTGACGCGCACCCCTTGTGATAAAGCAGGTAAGAAAAGGCCACTCAAACTGATATACTCGTAATGTGGCATCGCAGTTCGAAAGGTCATCTGTTGATGGTGGCGCACACGGATCGCGACGGAAAGATTCGCGTCATCAGTGCGCGTCGAGCAACCAAGAATGAAGCCCTTTAGCATGCTGGCCGTGCTATCATGTTGGCATGATCGCATCCTTCGAGGATAAGGGCACAGAGGACATCTTTAATGGCGAGATGACACGCGCCGCGCGGAAAACCTGCCCCGAGTCACTCTGGAAGGTTGCCACTCGCAGGCTGGATCAACTGGACGCCGTGACGGCCCTTGATGAGTTGCACATCTCACCGATGAATCGGTTGGAGGCATTGACAGGGGACCGGGTGGGCCAACACAGCATCCGCATCAACGAGCAGTACCGGCTGTGTTTCGCCTGGACCGACTCGGGGCCGGCCCGGGTTCATATCGTGGATGACACGGGCCTGGATGAAGGTGAAGGGTGAAGTAAGATGATACGAGTTCCAACTCATCGCGCACCTGCTCACCCCGGTGAGATGTTGCTGGAGGAGTTTCTAACGCCGATGAGGTTAACCCAACGTGAGTTGGCGAAAGCCATTCACGTACCCTATCAGAGGGTGAATGAGATCGTCAACGGGCGGCGCGGCATGACGCCCAGCACGGCACTGCGTCTGTCCCGGTTCTTCGGCACGTCCGCGGCCTTCTGGATGAACCTGCAGTTGCGCTGGGAGTTGTACTACGCGGAGCAGACCGAGCAGGCTGCACTGAGGTCCATTCGCCCCTACACAGCGATCACGGAACGGCTGATATGATAATGCCACTATAGGACATTCCAATCAGGGTCGATTGATACTTGTGAGCTTCGCGGAGCGAAGAACCAGGATTCGTATGATCAGTGCGCGAATGGCAACCAGGCGCGAGCAAAAAGATTATGAAGAGAATGTCGGCTTCTAAGCCACGCCGCACAAAGCCTCAGGCTGAAGATGAGCTGCAGCCTGAGTATCAATCTGATTGCCACGCTGTAAACACCGCTCTAAAAGTCTTGGTGAAGGCTTTACCACAAACAGGTGCTTGAAGCAGCGTGAGTCCCCGCTGGCGTAAAGTCCTGCACGATCTGTGGAACAATAAAACGCGCACCCTGCTGGTTGTGTTATCCATCGCCGTCGGCATCTATGCCACCGGCACCATCGCCT
>JAMDDR010000339.1 GCA_023488685.1 Chloroflexota bacterium
TAGTTGGGGGAGAGGAACGCCGGCAGCGTTGGGCCAAGACGAATGCCCTTCACGCCCAGCGACAAGAGCGCCAGCAACACCAGCACCGCCTTCTGCTCATACCAACTGATATCGAAGGAGATGGGTAGATCGTTGATGTGCGCAACGCCTACCGCTTCGGCCAGCTTCTGCGCAATCACCACCAGCGAGTACGAGTCGTTGCACTGTCCGGCATCCAGCACGCGCGGCAGACCGCCGATCGTGCCCAGGTCGAGTTTGTTGTAACGGTACTTCGCGCAGCCCGCGGTGAGGATCATCGTGTTCTCAGGCAGCCCACGTGCCACGTCGGTGTAATAGGCTCGCTCGCCCTGGCGCCCGTCGCAGCCCGCCATGACCACGAAGCGCTGGATGGCGCCGGATCGCACTGCCTCCAGCACCGTCTCTGCCGCGCCCAATACCGTCTTGTGCGCAAAGCCGATTGGGATGCGGCCGCTCTCCAACGCTTGCGGTGGTGGGCAGGTCTTTGCCAGTTCGATGATGGCGCTGAAGTCCTTCTGCTGGCCGGGCAGGCGGTCGGGGATGTGAGAAACACCTTCCCACCCAACCACACCCGTCGTGAAGATGCGGTCCTGGTAGCTCGGGCGGGGGGCCTGTATGCAGTTGGTCGTCATCAGGATTGGCCCGTTGAACGCGGCGAACTCGCGCTGCTGCTCCCACCATGCGCCGCCGTAGTTGCCCGCCAGGTGCGGAAACGCCTTGAAGGCAGGGTATGCATGCGCGGGGAGTAATTCACCGTGCGTATAGACCTGCACCCCGGTCCCGGCCGTTTGCTCCAGCAGTTCATACAGGTCGAGCAGGTCGTGCCCGCTGGCGAGGATACCCGGCTGCCCCTCGCGCACGCCTGTGGCAACCCAGGTCGGCTCCGGGTGGCCGAAGCGAGCGGTGTTGGCCTCGTCGAGCAGCGCCATGGCCGTCGCGCCGAGCTGGCCACAGCGCAATGCCAGCGCGACCAGTTGGTCTGCGCCCAGGCGATCATCGATCGTCGCGGCCAGCCCTTCCTGGAGGAAAGCCATCAGATCCGTGTTGGTGTTGCCCAGGATGGAAGCATGGTCGCAATAGGCGGCCAGGCCCTTGAGACCGTAGGTCAGGAGTTCGCGCAGCGAAAGCACGTCCGGGTCGGTCTGCGCGTTGGCGTGCGGCGCGACCGCTGCGCCGGCGCGGACGTACTCGTCAAGGTCTTCAGCGCTGGTTTGGAGGGCGATCTCCGGAAGATCCGCCAGCGACACGCATGCCTCACGCAGTCGCTCCAGCAAGCCATCCCTGCGCCGGTACGTTTCGCGAATGAAATCGTACAGGCGCTGCGCATCGAAGTTTACGTTCGTGAGCGTCGCGAAGAGCGTCTCTGCCACAAACAGATCGGTTGAAGCATCTGATAGGCCATGGGCACGTGCGCGCACGCCGGCGCCCGACAAACCCTTTAGCGCGAAAAGCAGATAGTCCTGAAGCGCGGCCACACGCGGATCTTTGCCGCAAATGCCGCGCGAATCACATCCAATGTTGCGAGCTGTTTCCTGGCACTGATAGCAGAACATGTACACATTTCTCCTTGATACGGAAACCTCTGGATCAGACTCCAGACTCCCGGAGTCTCCGAGACTCCGGGAGTCTGGAGTCTGGAGTCTGATCCCGTCCACAAGGATAGTGAGCCGCCCCCGTTCGTCTTTGCGAAAATGCAAACAGACCCGCGCCTTGACCATAAGTGTGCTGGTCAGAAACCCGACTTTTAGCAAAAGTCGGGTTTCTAAATACATGCGCACAATCTACCTTTTGGCTGATGCGCGCTGGGGTGGTTGATCGCTATGATGGTGGCGGTAAAGAAGAGCAACAATACTCATTGCAAGGAGACTCGCTAATGACCGCATCCTTGGACGCGACCAAACCTGTTGATTCCTACCGTTTCCTCGACGGCATGACCAAACGCATGGTGAAGAGCTGGGTCGGGCTGGGCACACCGGCCGATATCCCCTGGACACCCCTGGCAAAACCGTTGAGCGACTGCACGGTGGCCATGGTCAGCTCGGGCGGCGTTGCACTGAAATCCGACCGGCCATTCGACCTGGACATCGAGCGGCGCGACCCCTGGTTCTCCGACCCCTGTTACCGCGTCATCCCGCGCGAGACGGTGGCGGAAGACATCCAGGTTTACCACCTGCACATCAACGCGGCGTTTGCCGAACAGGATCTGAATTGCATCCTGCCGTTGCAGCGGCTGGCGGAGTTGCAGGCGAGTGGTGTGATCGGCCGGGTGGCGCCCTCGCACTATTCGTACATGGGCTATACCCTGCGCCCGCAGCGGCTGCTGGACGAAAGCGTGCCGGCCATGATCAGCCGGCTCAAGCAGGAGAACGTGGATGTGGTGGTCCTGGTCCCCGTCTGACCGGTGTGCTGCTGGTCCGTTGGACTGGTTCAACGCAAACTCGAGGCCGCAGGCCTGACGACGATCGCGCTTTCAGATATCCCCGATCTCACCGCTTCCGTGGGCGTGCCGCGATTGGCGGCCATCGAGCGCCCGAGTGGCATCAATGTCGGGATGCCCGGCGACTGCGCTGGCCAGATGGCCGTGCTGCGCGCGACGCTGGACGCGCTGGTGAAGATCGATACCCCCGGCACGGTGGTTCACCTGCCGATGGCGTGGACGGAGCCGGCGACCAGGCTGAGCCTGCACCCGCCACAGCAGCCGCCTATCTCGCAGTACATCGTCCGGCATCTGTGGGATTTGCCCAGGCTGTTGAGGCGCGATCCGCCGGACTGCCCGTAAGGGCACGTGCACATATAATCATCGTTGACCATGCTGAGCCCGCCGCAAGCCACGCCGCTTTAGCGGCAGTGGATAAGGAGGGTTTCTCGTTGGCTTCCAGCCTCCCGCCTCCCATTGCGGCTTGCCAATTCCTACCTGGACTGCTATGCTGGCACCGTATCAGCGAAACGATCCAACGCTACATCGAGGCGCAGACTATGCTCAAAACCTTCGCGTACAGGCTTTACCCGACACGCGCACAGGAACGCAACCTGGCGGAGACGCTGGAGACGTGTCGCCGCTGGTACAACGCGTGTCTCGCCGAGCGGCAGGAAGCTTACCAGTCGCGTGGCGAGCGGATTGGCATATACGCGCAACTGGCGAAGGTCAAGGACGTGAAGCGAGACAGTCCCTATGCCGCGAAAGTGCATAGTCACATTCTGCAAGTGGTCGTAGCTGATCTTGACAAAGCCTTTCAGGCCTTCTTCCGGCGCGTGAAGGCCGGTGAGACGCCAGGCTACCCGCGTTTCAAAGGGCGCAACCGCTTCGACTCGTTTGGTTTCAAGGAATACGGCAACGGCTTCAAGCTGGACGGTCGCAGGCTGAAGCTCAGTGGCGTGGGTCGAATCGCTGTGCGTTGGCACCGTGAGTTGGAAGGGACGATCAAGACGCTGCGCATCAAACGCAAGGCCGGCCAGTGGTACGCCTGTTTTGCGTGCGAGGTCGAGCCCAAACCGTTACCCGCGACCGGGCGAGACGTTGGGATAGACGTAGGCATCCATCACCTGATTGCCACGAGCGATGGCGAGATGATGGAGAACCCGAAATGGTATCGCGCTGAGCAAGCCAAGCTGCGCGTGTTGCAGCGCACAGTAGCACGTCGGCGCAAGGGGGGCAGCAATCGAGGTAAAGCCGTTTTACGATTACAGCGCCAGCACGCACGGATTGCCAATCGGCGTTCGGATTGTCTGAAGAAGCTGGCACACGATCTGGTCGCGCGCTACGACCGGATTGCGTTGGAGGATTTACAAGTCTCAAACATGGCGCATCACCCACACCTGTCCAAGAGCATCCTGGACGCCGGCTGGGGTTACCTGCAATCGCATCTCGCGCACAAAGCGGCAGAGGCTGGTCGCGTGGTGTTTCTGGTGAACCCTGCCTGCACCTCCAAGACGTGTTCAAGTTGCGGGCTGGTGTTTGAGACGCTCACCTTGTCAGATCGTTGGGTAGCGTGTTCATGCGGCGCATCGTTGGATCGCGACGTGAATGCGGCGCTCAATATTCTGAACCGGGCGGGACACGCCCGTTGGGGCGTAACGTAGATGGTTGCATCAAGCGTGCCCCAAGAAGCCGCCGTCCCTTTAGGGTGTGCGGAGTGTCACACAGGTGTGTGTATGTGTATGTTATTGGAGATGAACTATGGGTGAGCGGATGTATCGCGCCCAAATCCTGTTGGATCCGAACCAGCGTCGTAAGTTGGAGGAGCTTGCCCATCGCGAAGGGCGCAGCATTTCTGCTGTAACCCGTCAGGTCATCAATGCCGGTCTGGAGATGTTGGAAAACAAGACCGAAATTTGGAAAAAACGCAACCGCATTCTCTCTCATTTGAGGGCCAGGCGGGAAAAACAACCCTTCGAGTACACCGGTGACCTGATCGCTGAGGCACGCCAGGAACGGGAAAGAGAGCCTTTCTGCTGAATTCTGGACTGCCGACCGACGGCTATTCCACACGCTGCAAGGGTTGGGTGTGAATTGGGTTCACACGATTTGAATCCCGCCGAAGCGCTGTACTCAGCGCCGAAATGGGGTTTCTAAATCGCTGATGGACATCTCAACGCACGTGACATCATTGCGACAACATACGCTCGCCTTCGTCGCGAGTTGCCAGTATCCCGCAGCCGGGGTTGGCCGCTGGCGCTATGCCAGCGATTGCACGGCGCCGACACTGTACAGTTCGTGCTATGCAGCCATGACGCAGGCGCTGTACGGCGAGCTTGACGCGCTGGGGGACACAGAGCGCCTGGCGTGGATGGAGACCCTCAACCACCACCAGGACGGCGATGGGCTGTATCGCGACCCGCTCATCTTCGATCAGGGCTGGTATGCCGGCGATCCACTCTGGTGCGGGCGGCCATATCTCACCTGCCACATCATCACCGCCCTCGCCTGTCTCGGCGGCGTGGCCGCCCGGCCGCTGGCATGGCTCGATCCCTGGCGTGACCTGGACCGATTGAGCCGCTGGCTTGAGACGCGCGACTGGGGTGAACGGGTCGGCTGGACCGGCAACGAAATCATGAACGTCGGGACGCTGCTACAGTACGCCCGCGACTTCCACCACGACGACCGCGCCGGTAGAAGCGTCGCCGTCCTGCTGGAGTGGCTGGCGGCGCACCACCTCAACTCCAACACGGGTGTGTGGGGCGACGTCGACGTGAGCGACCCGCTCTGGCGCAGCCATGCCGTGCAAGCTGCCTATCACTGGTGGCCGCTGTTCTTCTACGACGGCGCCCCGATCCCGCACATCGAACGGGCCATCGACACGCTGCTGGCCACGCTCAACCCGACATCCGCGCCACGCTCGGTCGCGCCGCGGACTGGGTGTGCTCGAACCAGATGCCGGATGGCGGGTTCGTGTTCGTCAAGGATCGCCCCTTCGAGTACGGGCACCCTCACGTTGGCGCTGATCGGAAAGGCGCTGCCGGACCATCCGCTGGGGGCGATCCCGTGGCGCTTCGTGCGTTGTCCCGGCATGCAGTTCTGGAACGCAGCATGATTTTGAAGGAGCACCTACAACCATGAGAATCAGGCTCGACGGCGCCTGGGATTTTGTGGCCGACCTGGACCCCAAGTACCACGCCATTTACGGCGGGTTTCACCGCCCGGACATCAACCGCCGCCACTGGAAGCAGGTGGCGGTTCCGGGCGTCTGGCAGAAGTATGAGGAGCGCTACGACATTTTCGAGGGCGTGTGCTGGTTCGCTCGCGAGTTCGACCTCGCCGAACTGCCGGCCGGCGCAACGGCCCAATTGCGTTTCGGCGCCGTGAACTATCAGTGCAACGTCTACGTCAACGGCCAGTGGGCCGGCAGCCACGAAGGTGGCTACACCGCCTTTACGCTCGACTGTACCGCGGTGCTGAAACCCGGCCTCAACCATATCGCCGTCCAGGTGGACAACCGCGCCACCAGCATCAAGTGGCCGCCCTGTCTGGGTTATTTCAATTACGGCGGCATCCACCGCAGTGTGTTCCTGGAGATTTGCTGCGGGTCCGCCCTGGATGACCTGCGCTTACAGGCGGTTCCCGCCGAGATTGGCGGTGAACTGACGGTCAGCGGCAGCGTGCGCAACATGCGCCCCGGCCTGCTGCTGCGCGTGCGCAGCGCTGACGGGCTGTCCTGGGAGGACACCATCGGCGCGGATGGTGCCATTCATACGTGCGTGCCGTTCCCTGGCGTGGACCCCTGGTCGCCGGCGCGCCCGCACCTGGAGCCGGTCACGGTGGAGCTGCTCGACGCGGCGCGCATCGTGCTGGACGCGCAGGATTTCCAATGCGGTTTCCGGGCATTGGAAATGAGCAATGGCCGGATCCATCTGAACGGCGCGCCGCTCGCGCTCAAGGGCATTTGCTACGTCTATGACTCGCCGGCCAGCGGGTTGGTGATGACGCCTGAACAGGTCGAGACCGATCTACAGTTGATGAAAGCGATGGGCTGCAACGCCGTGCGCTGTCACTATCCGATGGACGAGACCTTCTACGCAGCGGCCGACCGCCTTGGGCTGTTGGTCTGGATCGAGCCGCCGATCTACTGCTATCATCCTGGCGACCGGGAGACCAACACACGCTTTGCGGATCCTGCCTGGCTGGCTCTGGCGCAGCAGATGGCGCGTGAGATGATCGCCGTGGCCCGCAATCACCCGTCGGTAGCCATCTATGGCATTGGCAACGAATGCAACACGCACAACCCGGAAGCGGAACCGTTCTTTCGCGCCCTGGCCGGGGCAATCCGCGCCGAAGACCCAACCCGGCTGCTCTCCTATGCCGCGCTCTACGGCATCGTCGGCCCCATCGTCGACATCGTGGACGTGCTGGGCATCAACTCGTACTGGGGCTGGTACGATCAAATCGATGCCGGGCAGCCTATAGAGATCGACGAGCAGGGGGCCGCCGTGGACCGGCGGCCGATGGACCTGGCGCCGATGCGCCGCATGCTCGACGAGGTACTGGCGCGCAATCAGAACCTGGCCCTGTTGCTCACCGAATTTGGCGCCGACGCCGTGCCAGGCTTCCACTCCCGGAGTTGCGACCTGTGGTCCGAGGATTACCATGCTGGCCTGTTGCGCGCCATCTTCGCCCTGGCTGCGGACTATCCGCAAATCGTCGGCACGTTTCCGTTCTGCTTCAGCGACTACCGCGACCCATCCAAGATTCAGAACGGCTACTGGGATGAGTGCAACCTGAAAGGCGTGGTCGACATTGCCCGCCGCAGAAAGCTGGCGTTCGCAGCGATCCAGCAGGCCTACATCTTCCCGACCGCGATCTCACCGTGAAGACGCCCCGAGACGGGGCTGAGAGCTTGCGGCGTACGACGCGGCGACCAGAGGTCGCGCGCTACGGTCTGCGAAGTCCCTGCGGGACTAACGAGCGCCACCCAATCAGTCCCGCAGGGACTTCGCAATGGTTGCCGGTGATTTCTAATCACCCGGCACGGCGGAGGAGTTCAAGATGACAAAAAAACTTACAGGCGAACATGGCATCG
>JAMDDR010000285.1 GCA_023488685.1 Chloroflexota bacterium
CGCCCGCGTGGCTGAACGCCAGCTCGATCAGACGCTGCTCGGGGTTGACGCAATGGGTGGTGGCGCCGGGGCGGATCAGCACGACCGCGCTCACGTCGCCTGCTTCCGGGCTTTCGATGGTGATCTGCTGCCCGTAGACGGCGGCGCGCGGCGCGTTGCGCAGGCTGGGCCGGAAGCCGCGAAACAGGTAGGGCGGCTGGTAGATCTCGATGCGCAGCTCATCCATGCCCTGCATCGGGTTGTTGCCAATCGCGGCCACGCGGCCGTCGGGCAGGAGCAGGGCGCACGAATGATAGAGCCGGTCGACGGTCATGGGGGCCATGGCCGTCCAGCGCAGGGTGGCCGGGTCGAACAGCTCGGGCTCCAGCACCGCGCGCGGGTCGTGTGGGATCTCGTCCGGCATGGCCATGCCATGCGGCATATCGTGACCCTTGGTGCCCGAACGACCGCCCAGCACCAACGTCCTGCCATCGGGCAAGATCACCGGATAGGCGTAGTAACGGGCGTGATGCATGGACTCGATCAAGCGCCAGCGCGGCGGCTGTTGGCCCAGGTCCATCATCTCGCAATCGGCGATGGCATAGGTCCCGGCTGGGGTGCCGCCGCCGGCCAGCACCACCACCGGGCGGTAATCCGGCGGGCGCAATGGCAGCATGAAGGTCGTTCCTTCCTCGCGCTCGGACTGGTTGGGCAGGCCCAGATCGTCCCACTTGCCGGACTGGGGGTCCAGGATACTGGTCGGGAACTGCTGCAGGCTGAACGGGAAGGTGTAATGCGTGTTGTAGGAACCGCTGTAGAACACCCGCCCGTCGGGCAGCAGGTGCAGGCGTGGGTAAAGGGGCAGCCAGCGATCGGCCCTTTTCATCACCTGCCAGCCTTCGCCCGGTGCGTAGACCTCGATCTTGCGCAGCACCAACCAGGGAAAATGTTGGGTGAGCCCCGCCATGCACACGATGCGGCCGTCACCCAGCATGCATAGTGCGGGGTACCAGCGGCCCACGGCCATATTGTCGGCGCGCGTCCAGCGCTCGGCCACCGGGTCGAAGAGGTAGCTGTGGTTGGAGCCCTGGAACGGCGGAAACGGCAATTCCCGGCCGAACACGTGCCGCTTGCAATCGTAGCCGCTGGTGCCGCCGGCGACCAGCAGCCGGCCATCTGGCAGGAAGGCATGCCCTGCGCAGAAGATGTCGCCGGCCAGATCCTGTTCGACCAGCTTGATCGTGCCGGTCTCCAGGTCCCAAAGCTCCGCCGGCCAGGGCTCGCCCGCCAGCTTGGGATTGTTGCACGACCCACCGAAGATCAGCACCTTACCCGTATGCAGCAGCGCCGAGTGAATGGGCAGATGGTGGCAACGCAACTTGATCGGCTCCCACCGGCCGCTGACTGCCGGGTCCTGGGGCACCGTGACTGGCGAATCACCCATCATGTGATCAATCGTTTCCCTCTTACTTCTGGCAGCCTCGCTAAATTTCGCTCTTCCCGGATATCCTTTGTAACCTATACCGGTTTTGGCCTTACGACTCGTAGTGATGCGTCACTGCGAACCGTTAGAACCTGCCACATCTGTCTTGGGTGCAGAGTACCCCAATCGCGAGAAATCGTTACAATCTCTCATTAGGAGATTAGGAGAAGCCTTCATTCTAATCTGGAGAGAACGGCCGGATCGAACTGCTTACCGGCTCGCTCAGAGGTGTGCTGCTGTGCCCATTGACAGCCATTTCATGGAGATGTGGTGAGCGCCGTCGTAGTCAACGCTTTGCGCGTCCTGTTGATCGAAGGTGGTCTCGACGCTGTCCTGCTGCCCGAAGAATCCCTGGAGGGCCGGACTCAGGTGCAGGTCGAGTTGGCACGCGCCGACGGGCTGTCCGCCGGCTTGGAGCGCCTGACCCGGGAGGATTTCGACGTGGTTCTCTTGGGCCTCAACCTTTCGGGCAGCTCTGGGCTGCGTACGCTCAATGCTGTGTGCTCCCTCGCGCCGCGGGTGCCCATCGTCGTATTGAGCGCCATTGCCGACGCTGCCGTCACCCGTGAGGCGGTGGGACAAGGCGTTCAGGAGTGGCTTACCCAGGGCGAGGTGACGGGTGCCGCGCTGGCGCGTGTCCTGTGCCAGGCCATCGAGCGCCGACAGGCGGAGAAGGCCCTCATGGAGAGCCGAGAGCGCTACCGCGTGCTCTTCGAGCATGTGCCCGTGGGCCTCTACCGCACCTCGCCGGACGGGCGGTTAATCGACGCCAACCCGGCTCTGGTACAGATGCTGGGCTTTGCCGACCGTGCCGCGCTGTTGGCGATGGATGTCGCCAACCTGTACGCAGACCCGGAGGACCGCAAACACGAGTTCGAGTTGCTGAAGCGTGATGGGGTTGTGCAGGGCATCGAGCTGAAGCTGCGCAAGCGTGACGGGATGCTCATTTGGGTGCAGGATTTTGTGTACGCCGTTCGTGACCAGGCCGGCGAGGTGCTGTACGCCGAGGGGAATCTCGTCGACATCACCGAGCGCAAGCTGGCGGAGGAGAAGCTGCGCTACCTCAGCAGCCACGACGCGCTCACCGGCCTGCACAGCCGCACCTACTTCGAGGAGGCGCTGGCCCGCCTGGAAGAGGGCGGCCAGTCCCCAGTGAGCATCATGATCGCCGACATAGACGAGATGAAACGGGTGAATGACTCCCAAGGGCACGCCGCGGGGGATGAAATGCTGCGGCGGGCAGCCATGGTGCTGAGAGCCGTGTCCCGCGCGGGCGATGTGGTGGCGCGGATCGGCGGCGACGAGTTCGCCATGCTATTGCCCCACACAGGCGACGCCGCAAGGCAAATCCTCTTAGAGCGCTTGAACCTCGGGCTGGCTGCGCATAACGCGCAATATGGCTCTCACCCTCTGATCCTGTCCATCGGGGGGGCGACGGCGACGCCCGGTGAGCGCTTGGAAAATGTCATGCAGCGGGCCGACCGACTGATGTATGAGGACAAGCAGGCACACAGCCGCAGCCGGGGAGTCTCGTCGCTTTGTTAGCAGGCCTACTGCTGGATGACGCCGTTCAGGCTCAGTTCCTCGGCGAAGTGGCATGCGGCAAGGTGGTTCCCACCCAGGTTGGGCAGCGCCGGCGCCTTGATCTTGCAGCGTTCGCGCGCGTACTTGCAGCGTCCGGTTATTTGAGCAAGCGCACCGAATCCCTCACGATGAGTTGTGTGGATATCACGACGGTCATCTTGGGTTGGTCCGGCATCTGAGTGCGCTCGATCAGCCGGCGCACGCCCATCACGCCCATCCAGGTTTTGTGGACGTGGATGGTGGTGAGTGCGGGCCGGACTTCCTTGGCCAGGCCGATGTTGTCGAAACCGACGACGGACAGGTCGCCCGGCACGTGCAGCCCCATGTCGTGTGCGGCATTCATGACCCCAATCGTCACATCGTCGTTGCAGCCGAACACGGCGGTCACCTGTGGCTGGCGCTTCAGCAGGCGCTGGGTGGCCTCGTAGGCCGAGGTGCGGGTCAGCAGCGAGTCTTCGACGTAGACGTTGGGGATGCCGCGCACCTGCAACGTGCGCAGGTAGCTGTCGCGCCGCTCACGAATATCGGGTGGTGAGGCCGGATTTGACCCTATCAGCCCGATATGGGTATGTCCCTGGTCGATCAGGTAGTTCACCGCTGCGGTGACGCCCTGTGCGTTGTCGATCACCACGCTGTCATAGGGCAACGCCGGCATGTAACTATCCAGCAGCACGATCGGGATGTTGATCTGGCGCCGGATCCAGTCGATCGCGTCTTCGATGAATGTGGCGATCAGGATCAAGCCATCCAGGCGTTGCTCGCTGATCATGGCCGGCCACACCACCGGACGGTTGCTGTGGTCCACTTCAACCATGGCGCACATCAGGCTGATGTTGTGTTTGCGGCACTCGCTCTCCACACCCAATTGGACGTCAGAGAAGAACGGGTTGACCTCAGGCGGCAGACCGTAGTCGTGCTTGGTCAGCATGCCAATCACACATAGCGGGCGATCTCCCGCTACAGTGTCCAGCGCCTCTCGGACTGGGTAACCCAATGAGATGGCTGCCTCCATGACACGGGCGCGCGTCTCCGGCAACACGTTCACGCGGTTATTGAGCGCCTGTGAAGCGATGCCGATCGACACGCCAGCCAACTTTGCCACATCGCGCAGGGTAGCAGTAGCCATACGTGTATTATTTCACAATGTTGACATAGCGACCCCTTATCAATAATATTTCGTTGTTCCCTCGATCCCATTGGGCAGTACGTTTGTTCTTCCCATGCCATGCTGGCACAGCGTTGATTGGGGTGAATCATTCGGTCCGGCCTGTTGAATCGTTAGGGCAAGCCAGCACGTGATGTTTTATTGGCGTTAACCGGGAATGTATTGGCACGAAAGTCAGGAGGAGAGATGAACACTCGCAGGTTTCTCAGCCCTATGAGCATGACCATCATACTGACCATCTTCACCTTGCTCATCGCCGTTGGGATTGCACTCGCGCAGCCGCCCGTCCCCGGAACCGAACCCGGTGCGGTGCTAACCACACCCAAATCCACTGCCAGTTCAGATCAAGCCGATGGTGGCGTGTTGCCCCAACGCCAGGCCCCTTTACCGCGCGCGACTACCGACGGCGGCGCCGCCGAGACCCCAAAGAGCCAATCACAGGCGGGTCTTGCGCCCGACGAAAATGCGACCGGTGCCGGGGTTCTCTCGCCCCAAAGCCCGCAGGCCACCTTCAGCTACTATTACGTGGCTGGTTCGACGCTGCAGCCTCGTGACGGCGCGACAGGCTATGATTACAGCAGTACGGGTTGTAGCTACGCAACTTCAGGAGCAGGAACTGACCTCATTTTAAATACCGAGCTGCATATCCCTGAGGGGTCTGTCATCAAATATTTGCGTATTTACTACAACGACACTTCCGGCACATCCAATGTTCAGGGTTATATCACTCGATATAGCACGGGAACGAGCACGGACGATCTGGTCAATGTTTCATCAAGCGGATCCGGTGGGGTGGGCACTGCTCTCAGCGCCGAGATCACGCATACGGTCAGCAACTCCGGTTACGCTTATGTGCTGATCGGCTGGCCGGGTGCGGTCGGGAGTACTGTGCAAGTATGCGGGTTGCGAGTTGCCTATTATGCGCCCTTCTTTGGCACAACGTTCGTTCCCAACGTCCGTAGGAGCCCGTAACGACGAATGGGCTGATCGGCTTGTTTGCCCTCTACCTGTCTTTGTTTTCAGCCGGCATCAATCGTTTTACAACTTCGGCCAGGCTGTCTGGCCCACCCACGTTGCCGGGAAACACCACGTAGGGAATGCCAGGGAAACGCAGGGTCGGGCCGCTTTCCAATCGCCAGACCGGGACGCCGGGCAAAATCTGGCCAATGGCGCGGGCTTTTTCTGCGCCCAAGCCTTGTTGCGCCATCACCTGGCTGGTAATGCCACCCTTGGCGATCAAAAAACGAGGACAGGTTGTGACCATCTGCAGGGCAGTGACCAGGGCATCCGACACCCGGCGGCCAATGGCAAGGTTTTCGGCAGCACTGTTGCCCGTCACCAGCCTGCGGCTGGTATATAACACGCCAACGCCGCCGGACCTGACGATCTCCTCCAATTGATGGCCGATCTCGCGTCCCGTACCGGCGGCTTCTGCTGTCCCTGCAACGACGCGCTCCACCGCCAGTTCCACACCCTGCACCCCCGGCACTTGCAGCAGCTTTTCAAGCTGAGCGGTGCTACCTGGCACGTACGAGCCGACGATGACCAGCCCGCCGTTTGCCTTTCCACGCTGCTCGCCTAGCATTTCGGTTGCCGCCAGCAGGGGCTTTGGTTCAACCGCGCCACGCAGGCGGACAAAGCCTGCCCCGGTCCGATAGAGCAGCTTTTTGCCGGCGGCCTCTGCGATCAGCACCCCCAGCACCACCACGGCCAGGTCGCCATAACCGGCCGCATTGACCACTACCGGGATTCCGCTGCTGATGCCCTTTAACTTCTCGGCCACTGCCTGGGGCCCACCCTGCCGGATCAGCTCCAGGCTGAGACTGGCGACCTGTTCTTTCTTAAAATAGCCGTCGCTTTTCTCCTCTATCCAGGCCGGAAGGCAGGCAGTTTTGTAACCGAAGACCCTGTCCTGCGCAAAGGGGGTATCACTCGCCTCAACCAGCGTGTCGGATGTAGCGTTCGGGGTGGCGACGTAATGGGTGTCGCCGATGGTAAAGCGCCCGCCTTCAAAAAAGGCTGGGACAAGCAGATGCCCATCACATTTGTAACCCAGTCCTGCCTGGAGAGCCAGGATCTCCGCCGGGTAGTGACCGCGCAGGGTGGAATCGCTGCGGCTGGCGATGACCGCATCGATGCGCACTGTCTCCGCAGCTTCCGCCAGTAATCGGGCGATCTCACGTGACATCCGCGCAGCCCAGTCACCCGGCATGCTGCGCGAGTTGGTCAGCAGGAAGAAAAGCTGAGGTTCGTGGCGTAGCGCACGCTCCAACGTGGCTTTGTCCCAGTTTAAATAGAGTGCGACGTCGTGGACGGTTTGAACCCCGGTCGGGTCGTCGTCGATCACCACCAGTTTACGAGCGCTGGCAGCTACCATACGGCGGATTTCGGGAAAGAGCGCGCGCTCGTCGGGCTCGGGCGGTAGCCGGGCCAGCAGTTCGGCTTTGGATTTAGTTTGCCCCATCCTTATCTGTCCCAGCCAGTGTTTCGACGACCTTGATCAATACCGAGTCATCCAGTTTGCCGTAGCCCATCGCCATTCCCATCTTATAAACCTGCTGGGCGATGCTGGGCAACAGCAGGGGAAAGCCCTCGCGGTTGGCGGCATCCACGACGTACCCCATGTCTTTATTGAGGATCGCCAGGGCACTTTTGGGCGGCGAAAATGCTTCGGATAACATGCGTGGACCGCGGTCTGAAAAGATCCAGCTACCGCCCGCGCTCTTTCCGATGATTTCAAATAACATTTGCCTGTCAAGGCCCAGCTTCTCGCCAAATGCCAGGGCCTCCGCTGCCACCACGAGCTGGGTCCCGACCATCAATTGGTTGATGAGTTTAACCGCCTGGCCGTCACCAACGTTGGCGCCGACGTGAATCGTATTGGACCCCATCGCCAGCAGTGCCGGGCGACACGCTTCAAAAACAGCGCTCGGGCCGCCTGCCATGATGGTCAAGCTGGCCGCGAGCGCACCTTTCTCCCCGCCGCTGACAGGCGCATCCAGGAAGTGAATGCCCATTTCGTTCAGTTGCCGGGCGATCGATTGCACGGTGGTGCGATTCATCGTGCTCATCCCAATCACGGTTGCGCCCGGTTTCAGGCTCGCAGCGGCATTGCCCGGTTCAAAGAGGATGGCGGCAAACTGGGCATCGTTGACCACCATGGTCACAAAAAGATCGCACCCGCGAGCCGCCTCCGCCGGGTTCGCGGCTTTTCTGGCCCCTTCTGCTGCCAACGCCTCAACCGGCGCCGGGTTAATATCGTAAACGGTCACGGGAAACCCAGCCTTCAGCAAATTGGAGGCCATCGG
>JAMDDR010000043.1 GCA_023488685.1 Chloroflexota bacterium
CACGCGCTTGTTTGCCTGGCAGTGCTCGTCTTGTATGGGTTGAGCGATGAATATCACCAATCCTTTACGGCTGGTCGCACGCCGTTGTTTACGGATGTTCTGTTTGACAGCACGGGCGGGCTGATTGGCCTGCTGATTCGGCGTTACGCCCCCTACTGGGGTGCTGCACGCGTGCGTTAGCATGGGTATGTCGCTGGATGCTGGGGAATGCCTGAGAAGCATTCAGCATAGCGCTATACGGCTGTTGAATTCCCGTTTCATTGGATCGCTTCGAATGTTCAACTGTGTACCGCGGAAGAATAAGCGTTCTATAGCAACTTCCGCTGAAATTCGCAGAATCGAGAAACGCTTGTATAATGCAGATGATAGAAGTGTTTCTATCCCAGGGTGACTGGCGTTTGTTCTGCATCGCCATTAGGGAGCCAACGATAGGTAATCGTGTCACACACACAACTCCCTCAGCCACGTAAGAACTGGGTCAAAAGACAGCGCGCACTTGACTCGCTTTTCGCTGCGCTTGATGCACGTCTCATCCTCGTCGTCGCAGGTGCCGGGTATGGCAAGACGGGTTTGCTGGCCCAGTTTGCTCAAACTGAGGGTTTTTCGTTCAGTTGGCTGGCGCTTGATTCGGGCGACCAGGACTTACACGTGTTTGCTGAGGGTTTGGTCTCCTCGCTGCAGCGGTGTTTCCCCAATTTCGGCCAGCAAGCAACACAGCTTATAAGCTCGTCAACACCCATCGAGCAGAACATTCCGCTGCTGGTGCGCATGTTGCAGCGCGAGCTTTCCTCCAATCTCACGCAGCCGCTTTGTGTGATATTGGACGACTTCCACCTGGTTGAACCCTCTGCCGCTGTGGTGGGATTTCTTGACCGCTTCATCGCCGAGCTCCCCGAGGATGTGCACCTCATCATCGCAAGCCGTAACCTGCCCCCGCTGCAATTGGGCCTGCTCATCGCTCAACAGCAGGTCACGGCATTGGGGCAAGCGGCGTTGCGGCTCGATCTTGATGAAACGCGCCAGTTGATCGCTTCATTGAACGGCGTGCCATTCGGCGACGTCGATGAGATCGCGGCGAACCGTGTTTTCGATGAGACGGAGGGGTGGCTGGTTGGTCTTCTGATGACCAACCACATCAGCCGCTTGCGTGAGGCACAGATCGGCCTGGCTGTACCACGCGCGGGTGACCTGCTCGGCGACTATTTGCTCTCCCGCGTGTTGCAGGGGTTGCCGCTCGACCTGCAGGAGTTCCTGTTTCGCTCCAGCATCCTGAACGAAATATCGCTCTCGTTCTGTACCAGGGAGATCGGTTGGACGGACACCGTCACCTGGATTGCCGAAGTGGAACGCCGCAACTTGTTCATCCAGCCGTTAAGCGCGCCGGGCGGCGGCGCGGGCAGCGATGGCGCGGGTAGCGGTGCAGGTGTAGAGAGTGCTGCGGATGGCAACGGGACCACCTACCGTTATCATCCACTATTCCGCGAATTTCTGCAGCAACGGCTGCGTCAGGACGACCCACTCCGGCATGCCCAATTGCAGCACGACGCCGGCGCAGCCTATGAGCGGGCGAGCAATATCGAGTCGGCTATGCGTCACTTCCACACCGGCGGTTGGAGTGACGATGTGGTGCGCTTGATCGAAGGCCATGGCCTGGAGTTTCTGCAGCGCGGTCGTTATCGCACCGTGCTGGATTGGCTGGCGCGGCTGGACGGGCTGGCCCCTAGCATCCGGCAGGGCAACCACGTGCTGTGGCAGTTCGAGATGCTGGCCCACCTCAACCTGGGGCATGACACCGAAGCACTCAACGCCGTCAGCCGGTTGGACGAGCTGTATCTGCGCACGGGTGACCTGGGGCGCCGCGATGGCCTGAACATGCGCCGCGGTCTGTTGCTATACCGCCGCGGTGATTATGAAAAGGCGCTTGCGTGTGCCAATATCGTCATTCAGTCGCCGTTCCCGCAGCCGGCCTGGGCACAGCTCGAAGCGCGGCGCATCGCCGCGTTGTGCCTCGTCGAATTGGGCCGTCTCACACAAGCTTTGGATGCCATCTCGCAAGCAGAGAAGCTGGCCCAGAATCTCGGTCGTGGCGGATATGAGCCACTGGCACGTGTAAAGCTGACGCGGTCCACCGTTCTGGACGGATTGGGCCAGACAGCGGCTTCCATGAGGGCTGTGTCTGAGGCGCTTTCCCTGGCAGAGGAAGTGCAGGATGGCGCCTTGTTGGCTGAAGCGCTGGTGACCATGTCGGAATGGCTCGTCTACAGCGACTATCGTGACGAGCAGGAGCAGCTTGACAAGACGGTATGGCGAGGGCTTGAGTTAGCTGAGGCGACTGGTAACCAGGCGGTGCGTATCTATGGATTACGAATTCTGGCCTTGCGGCTGATGGCAGAAGGGCGCCCCGAAGAAGCTCTTCGATCGGGTGCCGCGGGTTTAGAGCTGGCAAGGCAGAACACGTTAGCGGCAGACCGGTCTTTGTTTCTGGCCTTGCTCGACCAGAGCCATTTGCTGTGCTGGCATGCTTTGCAGCAGCCGTCCATGGAGGTGCGCGACCGTCTGTTGCGTCAGGCGCTGACCTTGGCGCGTGAGGCTGTGGCCATCGCTGAGTCTGGCCAGTCGACGCGTCTGAGGCTGCAGGCGTATATGCGCCTGGGTGCCGTGCAGTTGGTGCAAGGTGACAACGATTTGGCCCATGTCGCGCTTGGCACTGCCGAATCGATGCGCGGGCAATTCAATGATATCGCGGCCGGACACCTATGCTTATGGCGGCTGCTGGAGATCTGGCAAGAGCCTGAGCCTAGTGTGGATCAACTACAGTTGCTATTGGAGGTGCTGGATCGTGTGGTGGAGACACGCGGACAGACGCAATTTATTCAAGCTGAAGGCGATTGGCCCTGGCAGATCTATCAGAAACTGAAGGCCGAGACTGACCTGGCGGCGTTGATTGCCGGGCGAAGCGCTGGCGCAAAACCGCAAGGCGCACTGGTCGCGGTACAACCTGCCTCAACAGCCACCAGTGTCCAGATCAAGCTGGTCGAGCACGATTTCAGCGTGCGTGGTTTCGGACCAGGCCAGGTGTGGCGCGGCGGCGAGTTGATCAGCACGGCCCAATGGGGCTGGAGTATCCCGCGTGAGTTGCTCTTCTATATGCTGACGGTGCGCCAGGCCACTCGCGCACAGATCGGTACGATTTTCTGGCCGGAAGCGAACACCGCCACACTGCAGAGTAGCTTCCATAATGCCAAGTCCGCCATCCGCACGGCCCTGGGCAAGCCGGCCATGGTCTATGCCAATGGGCAGTATTCCATCAACTCTGACCTGGATTATCTGTACGACGTCAATTCTTTTGAAAATCTACTCGCGACGGCCAGCCAGCTTGCCCCGTTGGATGCCTTGGGCAAGTTGCTTGAGGCGGGTGAGCTCTATCAGGATGACTTCTTGACCGATTTTACCTCCGAGTGGATTGAGGCGCCCCGTGCCGGGTTGATGGTCAAGTTCAACCAGTGCTGCCTGGACGCTGGCATGATCGCACTCGATCTCAACCAGCCTGATGCAGCTCTGCGTCTTCTGGAGCGCGCCGTTCAACGTGACGACATAAACGAGGAACTGGCTCGGTTATTGATGAATCTGTACTGGCACGGCGGAAATCGCCGCGCAGCGCTCGAGGCGTATGGCCGTTTGAAGGCGGCGCTGGAGCGTGATCTTGGAATTTCTCCTTATCCAGAAATCGAGCAATTGGTCGCGAAGATCAAAGCAGAATAGCTGCCTGCCCGCTTCAACCTGCCTTTTATAGCCGACTATAGTCGCGTCGTAGCCACGCTATAACCGCGCGATAGCAAGCCTATAGCCCCATTCCTACAGACCAGTATTAAATAGACTGATCATTCCTACATAGTTTCCTACATACCCCTTTCCTATACTCACTGACATAGATACCGAGAGCAAATATTAGGAGAGCCCGCAAACGGTTTCTCCATACAGTGAGGAAAAGGAAATGAAAAAGAACATCTCTAAGTTGGTTATCGCCGCGATCGTTGCCATTTCTGTGTTTGCTGGTACTGCCCTGGTGAGCGTGCGCCCTGCTGCTGCTTGCACTGGTGGGAGCTGTGGCGGAACGATTGGCATTCTGAGCGTCGACATCGGAGTTAAGTAAGATGGCAATGCTCAGCCCGGAGGTCAATCGCTTTCTGGGGTATGCGTTGCTCGACCCGGAGATAGCAAAGCGCATTTTTAACAGCGACCGGGCAACAACGTTAAAGGATTTCAACCTGCTCCCCGAGGAGCGCGCAACCATACTTGCCAGTAAGGCTCGGTCATTGCCCGAGTTGTCACGCGAGTTGGTGGCGGCGCTTGCGACGCCAACGCCATGTGATGCGGAAGCGGAGATGGATGCGTTGCGCCACTCTCTGCGTACCCGCGGTAATTCGATCTCAGTCCGGCGGGTACAGGGGATTGCGCGGCGGGTCATCAACGGCGAGAACACCGGTTTATTAGGCCACGCGCAACGCCCTGCCACGGAGCAAAATGAAAAATATGCCTGTTTGAAAACGGCTTGATACCTATTGACCATTGTGCATCGAAGGGGAGGACACAGAATGGTTGCCGAAACGATCTATATGATGAATGGGCGCGGACCAGACCCCGCAATCGTAAAGGGTCTGACCGAGGCTGGCTGCCAGGTACACAGCACGCACGGCGTGGTAGAGACGCTGAACATGATTCGAGCGAAGGTCTCTCCTGCCGATGCGTTCTCAGGCTCAGCAAGTGTGATGCTCGTCGCCGAGGTGCAGGCGGGCGCTATACCGTTGCTTACATTATTGCAGGAAAATGGCATGCTGCTGCCGCCGACACTCTTGGTTGATCACGACGGCAACAATATCCAGGCCGTGATCAAGGCGCTTCAGTTGGGTGTACAGGATTACGTGCTTGCCAGTGAACCTGCGCCACAACGTGAATTGCGCGCTCGCGTCCTGGCAGAGCGGCTGTCCACCCAGGCCGAGACCTGGCCCAAAAGTGGCCCCAAGTCTGCCCTGACGGCCTCCACGACCGCCGCGACGGCGCCTGTTGCGTCCGTAACCTTTGCACAGACGACGACTGCGTATGCACCGGTAGCGGTCAAGACAACTGATTTTCAGTGGGATTCTGAATCTCACGTCATCTACGTCGGAGACAAGTATGTCCGTTTGAGCCCCGTGGAAGGGCGCGTGTTTGACATGCTTGTCGCAAAGCACAACCGGACGGTTTCCATGCAGGAGTTGATTGGTGATGCCTTGAAGAAGCCGGACGCGGATTTGGATTCAGGCATCAAATTGCTGCGACCCCACATGATGCGGCTGCGCAACAAGCTGCAGCGTCACCCCCGGCTGGCTCATCGCATTGTCAACGTGCGTGGCACTGGTTATATGTTCGTCTAAGTGTTGTTGGGCATTATCACAGGCTTGTTGATCGGCCGCCGGCTTATCATGACCGGCGGCGTTCTGTTCAGAATGATCGCTTGATGAAACGCCCCTGTCCCCGCGTGCCGCTGAACTGCTGCGCGTGCACGATCACGTTCCCTCTTGAAACGACGTCACGCGGCCAGCCATGGCACTCGACGCCATCGTAGGCAGACCAGTCTATGGCCGAGTGCAGGCTGCCTGGTGAGAGAGTCTTGCAGAGTGACGGGTCGAACACCACTAGGTCGGCGTCATAACCGACTGCGATGTGACCCTTGTTGCCAAACCCATGCAACTCCGCCGGGCGAGTGCAACATACGCGCGCCCAATCGTTCAGGCTCAGGCGCCCGCGCCGCACGCCGAACTCGTGTAATAGACCAAGTCGTGTTTCGATACCGGGCACCCCTCCGGGTGTTCGGCGGAAGTCGTCCTTGCCACGATCCTTCTGTGCTCGCGTGAATGGGCAGTGATCGGTGCTGACGATATCGAGAACGCGCGATGACAGCATGCCCCACATGACATCCTGATCGGCTTGCGGCCGCAACGGCGGGGCGCATATCCACAGACGTCCGTCAGGCCGTTCCAACATATCCTCGCCCAGCACCAGGTAGTGCGGGCAGGTTTCGCCAAAGACGTTGGATAGCCCGCGCAATTTGGCGTCTGCCACCACACGTGCGGCGTGCTCGCAGCCGATGTGGAAAATCAGTGCGCGCGCGCCGCTCACTTCCGCACACATCACCGCACGAGTCACCGCCTCGTATTCGTTGATGCTGGGGCGGGTGCGCGCGTGGTGGATGGCGGTCGCTCCGCTCGCAGCATTCGGGCTGCACGCCGCTTGCCGCAGCGCTTCGATGACGTCGCCGTTCTCGGCGTGGATGCATGCCAGCCCGCTTACGGTGCGCACGGCGCACAGTGCCCGGAACAGGTCGCCATCCTGTACCTGGAAGCCTGGGTAGGCCATGTACAGTTTGAATGTGGCGCAGCCGGCGTCGTACGCGGCCGGGATTTGTGCCAGGCGCGTGGCGCTCACCCGTCGCGGGACGCCGTCGCTGGGGTGCTCGTCGGGCTGAATGGTCATGTGCAGCCCGAAGTCGATGACGGCGTCGCGCGTCTCATCCAGTCGCTTTGCCAATGCGTCCGTTAGCGACTCGTCTGGATTGGTTTCCACAAAGTCCACCAACGCAGTCACGCCGCCGAGCGCGGCCGCCATCGTGCCGGTACACCAGTCGTCAGCGGTGTAGCCGGCGCCTGTGTGCATGTGCAGGTGCACGTGCCCGTCGATGGCGCCTGGCAGCACGTAGCAACCGTCCGCATCCAGGGATGGGCCGGCGGGGAATGCTGAACGCGGCGGCAACAACGCCGCAATCTTGCCCTCTCGGATGGCGATATCGGCCTGGTAGGTCGCGTCGGCCGTAACCACCGTTCCGTTCGTAATGATCAAGTCAAAGGTCATTTGTTTGTCAGGTGGTCATTATCCTCAGCTTCCGGCTTTACCTCGGGATCGTTGAAGACGACGGTAACGTTCGAGCCGCCCGTGTCCTTTTTCCCTCGCTCCAGCGCCTCCTTCGCCTGGTGCGCCAACTGCTGATAGTACGCCCGCATTCGTTCCAGTTCCTCTTCGCTGGCCTCTTCCATGTCCACCAGAATGTTATTTGCGCCTTTGATGGCGCGAATCAACTCGTCCAGCTTGATATGGATGGCTTCACTGTCGCGGTACTGTGTATTCTGGATCAGGAATACCATCAGAAAGGTGATGATGGTGGTGCTGGTGTTGATGACGAGTTGCCAGGTGTCGCTGAAGTGAAAGATCGGCCCTGTGAGTGCCCACACCACGATCACGAGCAGCGCAATCAGGAAAGTAATGGGCCGGCCGGTGATGCGCGCCGTCCACTTTGAGAAATGAGCAAACAAGTCTGTAAACTTCATATCCCCCGCTCCATTACTTGACACAACTCCTAGACACAACTAGACGCAACAAGCCACAACCCTCCACACCAGGCACAAAGCGCGTGAGCTGCACAGGCTCACATAAAGGATACCATCTTAATCTTAAGAGGTGGGGCGCTAATTGACGACCAACA
>JAMDDR010000133.1 GCA_023488685.1 Chloroflexota bacterium
TGAAGTTATGATCGAGCGGAGGGAGAGCTGTTCGGCGCGGTGATGTGACATGGACCAGGAAGGTGGGGCGAAGCAAACGTGATTGATGGGGACGCAGGCGGTCAACAGACGCCGGCAGCGATGACTTCCGTATTGAGGGATGAAGAAACCACTGCGGCTGTCGGCTCTCCATTAGACGGTGCCACCCTGGCGCGCATCGCCGTGCGCAGCACCGTCTGGGCCAGCCTGGGCACGTACCTGAATCAGTTCATCGGGTTCGGGGCTGTGTTGGCAATGACCCGCATCCTCAGCCCGGAGGTGTTTGGGTTCTTCTCGCTGGGTACCTTCTGGAGCAGCCTGCTGAATCTGCGCCCGAAGGCCGGTCTCAGCTATGCAGCCATCCGGCAACCCCACGCCGACGGCGACCTGCTGGGCACCTATTTCGTGATGGATGTGGTGGCCGGCGCGGCTTCGCTGGCCCTGAGTGGCATCGCCGGCCTGGTGCTCTGGCAGCTGGGCTACGCGCCCCAGATGGTGATTGTCCTGATGGCCCTGATGGGGTTCGAGTGCATCTCGACGTTGGTTGCCCCGCTCGGCATGGTGCTGGAGAAAGAACTCCAGATCAGCCGTCTCACCCTCGTCTCGTTGCTGGGAGCCATCGCTGCCTACGGCGCGGCGATCTATCTGGCCGTCGCCGGTGCCGGCATCTGGAGCCTGCTGGCGGTGAACGGTGTTACGACGCTTGCTTCGCTCGTGGGGGTATATGTTGTCTGCAAGCGACGTTATCCCCAGGCGCTGCGCCTGCGCTGGCATTTCAGCCGCCCGCTGGCCGGGCGACTGCTGCGACAGGGCATTCCCACCGGTCTGTCTCTGGCCGCCCAGACAGCCATCGTCACACAGTTCGACAACTTCCTGGTCGGCACCTTCGTCGGGTATGCCACGCTGGGCTTCTATGACCGCGCCTACAGAATCGCCAATTGGACCAATATCCTGCTGACAATGGTGGTCTCCCGCGTCGCCTTTCTGACCTTCGCCAAAGTGCGGGAGGACCCGCTGCGGCTCACCCAGACGGTGCGCCTGTCACTGTGGGTGTTGACGACGTTGGGGATGCCCATTGCGCTGACGCTGGTGTTCGGCGCGGAGGACGTCGTGCACATCCTGTACGGACCGAAATGGAGCGAGAGTGCAGGCTACCTCAGGTTCCTGACCATCTATTCGTTCGCCTGGCCGTTCGTGAGTGTCGGCTACTGGCTATCGGTGGCGTTGGGCCATACGCGGCAGACGGTATTCATCACTGCCACACAGGCGATTGCGCTGGTTGTTCTGGCCACACCGATGACGCTTCTGTGGGGTGTACGTGGCACCATCCTCGGCGTGGGACTGACGATGGCGCTTTCGTTTACGCTCAGCTGCCGCTACATGTTCAGTCAGGTACCGATTTCGTTTCGCCAGACGTTCGGCTCTCCATTATTGGCGGCAATCTCTGCCATGTTGGTCCTTTTTGTCCTTTCCAGAACGACCGCGTGGGCCAACCTCCCACCATTGCTCCGATTGTCCGGTGTCGTGCTGATAGCCTGTGGGATCTTCTTCGGATGCCTTTTCATAGTGGATGGTTCAACCATGGTCGAGCGTGTTCGCTACCTGCAGCGCAGATGGGGGCACTCGCCGGATTCTTGAAAATGGCAACCACGATTCCGTTGCTCTTCGGTAACCCGTGAACGATTACGATATATGCCATAGACGGTGGAGGTGCAACGTTGATCAGCATTCGTTACAGGTGGATTGCGCCAGTTATTCTAGGATTGGTGTGCGCCGTGGCCATCTGGTCAGACTGGCTGAAGATGTGGCTGCTGGGCTTTGACGCTGGGCGAGGATTCTTCGAGGCCTATCGTGTCGCCCAGGGTCAATTACCCTATCGTGATTTCTTGTTGCAGTATCCGCCGTTGTCCACCTGGCTACTGGGCCTCGCCTTCCGCATGGCCGGCAGCACATACCTGACGGCCCAGGTAGTCATTGATATATTGAGTCTCGCTGCTGTGTGGCTGACATGGCGATTAGCACGCAAGGTGCTTCCCGATGTCCTGGCGGTGATAGTAGCCGCAGTGCTGGCCCTGCAGGGGGCGAATCATCTGCTGATGTTTTCCTTGTTCGTCTGGACGCCCACCGTACTCACCGGTATGATAGGTGTCTTGCTGCTGCTGATGGGTGCCCTGGAACGGCACAAGACAGGCCGGTTAAGTATTGGACTGGCTTTAGAGATGGGGTTGGGATCTTTCGTCTGCCTGCTCAGCAAGCCGGAATTCATGCTGGCGGTTCTAGCGACCTTACTGGCTATGATACTCGTGGATATGAAATTGCGCATCTCCGAATGGTTGTTGTGTCTTGGGCCAGGTGCGCTTGCATACGCGGTGGTGGGATATAGCGTCGGGTTCTCCAACCTCATAGAGGGAGTGCTGGGCTACGGGCAAGCAACAGGGACATGCCCGTGGTGGCCGACCGGCATTGGTATCGTCGGCGCACTGGTTGCTCTTGGGCAAGGTGCAGTAATCATCTCGTTGTATTCGCTTCGGCACTGCGAGAGTCTCCGCCAGGCGTGGTATCGTCTGCTTGTTGCTGTTGCAGGCACCGCAGGCTACGTCTACTACAACTTCATCGCATTCCCACCTGACCTGTCCATTCTGCGAAGCCTCAATACAGCGCTTTCGTTGGCCTCCATTTTGTTGCCGGTCATGTGGTGGAGTATTCCTGTCTGGCTCGCAAACACCTGGCGCATTCTGTGGAGACATCCGTCGAACCGGCTTATGTACCTGCTGACCAGCGCTGGCCTGGCACTTGCCGCACGAGGTCTGTTTGGTACGCACAAGGACAATGGTACCTCGGTCGCGGTGGCTGCTTTTCCCGTCCTGCTGATTGTCGGGGCGTACCTGCTGCTTTCACTGTCACACAATAATATCCGCCTACCTCTATTGATACTCATCCCCTTTGTCAGTGCGCACTTCTTGATTGTCACGGCCAAAGGCATTTTGCTGGACTACATGCCCCTGCAAACACAAGCCGGTCTCGTGCTCGTTCGGCTTGACGAAGAACGTGAGCTCTATGACTACATTGTGGCCCACTCATCGCCAGGAGACTACGTGCTCAACCTGTCATATTCTGCCAATATGGGTTTCGCAGCTCGACGTCCCGCCCCGACATCCACCACACAATTCGGTTTCTTTGCGCCCAGCCAGGCGTTGCTCGATGCTGACCTATTGCGCTTCAGGCAACATCCGGCGCGTCTGGTGATTGCCGAAGACAGTCCATCTCTGGGAGCTACGTACGGTTGGATGGGCGATATCCCGCTCCTGCGCTGTTCGTTCCCACGTATTGAGTGGCGACTCACTGAACCCCTGTACCCCAAGAAACCCATCCCGATTGTTGAGTACATTCGTGCTAACTATCAATTGACAGATCGAGTTGGAAGCTGGGTCATATACGTGCCAAACGGCAACATGCCTTTACGCTAGCTGGTTCGTGCTCGGCCGTTTGTGGATCGTCATCCTGCTATCGGTGGACACCACATGGTGCACCTCCGGCAACTTTTCAGATGAGTGAACGTCTATGCACATTGCCATCGGCTACCACTGGTTTCCGACAACAACAGGCAACTACCTGGAGCATGCGTTGCGCGCCGAAAACCACACCGTGACGTATGTGGGACTGCCATGCAGCCACCGTCCGGGCTACGACAGCACAGTCCCGCTCGCTGACCTGTTGAATGCGCTGCCTCAACACCCCGACCTGTACCTGTGGATCGATTCGTCGGGCCGTTATTTCCCTCCCACCATAGAAGACTTGCCCATCCCGACCGCCTGCTACCTGGTTGACGTCCACCTGGGTGCCTGGCGCCGCCAGGCGGCCCGGTTTTTCGATGCCGTCTTCATCGCGCAACGAGACTACCTGGATGCTTTTCGGCACACTGTCGGCCACCAGCAGGTCTTCTGGCTGCCGCTGGCTGCCGCACTCGACGTACACCGGCGTATGGAACTGCCCAAGATCTACGAGGTAGGATTCGTGGGTAACATCATGCGCGATCACCATCGGACGGCGCGAGTACGGCGACTGAGGATGCTGGCAGCAAAGTACCGCACCAACGACTTCTTTCGCAGCTATACATCGGACGAGCTCTCACACGTTTACAGCCAATCGCGCATTGTGTTCAACAACAGCGTGGCAGGTGACGTCAACATGCGCATCTTTGAAGGAACTGCCTGTGGCGCCCTCATGCTGACCGACGCGGTGCGGAATGGCCTGGACGAGCTCTTTGACATCGGGCGCGAGATGGCCATCTTCGGAGACGATGAGGATCTATTCGCGCAGATCGAGTACTATCTGGTGCACGAGGAGGAGCGAGCGCACATCGCCTCCGCCGGCTATGCCCGCACCTGCGCTGAACACACCTATATACACCGCGTCCGGGCGCTGTTGGACGCCGTCACGCGCCCGACATTTGGGCACGCTGCTCCCATGCGCCAGGCCACAATCGAGCAACGGAACGCCGCACGGCGCGCCATCTATACGCACCTGCAAATGCTCGACGCGCTGCTGGATCTGACGCGTAGCGCCCGCTACAATCCGCTGCAACGCGGGTGGGCTGCCTTGCCATGCCTGTTGCGCCGGCTTATATTCTGAGCCAGGAGTGATACGCTATGGTGGAGCGTTCCATAGACATCGTGAGGTCCTTGCCGCGCCGCGGGTTGCGCATGTCCGGCCTGTGTCTGCCGTTCCTGCGTCGCCAGCAACTGGGGTGGCTGGTGACACCAGATTCGGTGTGCTGTCGGACCGACGTCGGGTAACAGCATGACCAAGATGAGCGTGATAGTCATCACTCTGAATGAAGCTGCCAATATTGAGGCCTGCCTGGAAAGCGTGAAGTGGGCGGATGAGATCATTGTGATAGACAGCGGCAGTAGTGACGACACCTGTGCGCTCGCCCGGAAATACACGGACAGAGTCGTGTCTCATCCCTGGGAAGGCTACTCGGAGCAGAAGAACTACGGCCACTCGCTCGCGAGGGGCGATTACGTGCTCAGCATTGACGCCGACGAGCGTGTGTCACCGCCTCTTCAGTCGGAACTTCAGGTCATGCTCACGCGCGAGGCCGGCGCCCTGATGAGCGCCTATCGCATTCCCATTTGTGATTGGATGTTCGGCAAGCTCATCCGCCATGGATCCTGGCCGCACCAGGCGCCGGTAAGGCTGTACCGCAAAGGCGCCCTGTGCTGGCAAGGGACAGTCCATGAAGCGACGGTTGTAGAAGGCCAGGTGGGCCGGCTATGCCATCCTCTGTACCACTTTTCGCATACCAGCATCGGCTCTTTCCTCGAGAAACTCAACCGATATACCGACCTGGAAGCGGAGGAGATGTTCCAGAAGGGCAGACGGGCCAGCTTACCACTGGCGCTGGCAGGTGCTGCGCGCGCTTTTGGCGGTCAGTACATCCGCTTGCAGGGGTTTAGGGATGGTGGCCACGGTCTCATCCTAGCCCTCCTGATGGCTATCTATTACTTTGTCCTCCGGGCCAAACTGTGGAGCCTGTGGTATATGCACGAACACGCAGACCGGGCATGAAGACGTCACCGTACGGTCTCCGCTGTTCCGATTACGGTCGGGGTTTGCCAGGCAGCCGACTGCAACGGGACGACGCCCGGCTTTCGATCGTGCTGAGGGCCAGATGACACTCCAGGTGAGTATCTGCATCGTGAATCACCTCACACCGGATTTGACCGAGCAGTGCCTGCATTCCATCAGCCGGACAGCCGGCGACTTGCCGATCGAGGTGCTGGTTGTGAACAACACGCCGGACGACGCCGACCGTATCGCCCGGCTGACCGGACAGTTTGGATTTGTGCAAGTGTGGCAGAACGAGCAGCCGCTCGGCTTTGCTGCCAATCAGAACCGTCTCTTCGCGCGCGCCGCCGGTCGCTACCTGATGCCGCTCAATTCAGACACCATTATCCAGCCCGGCGCGCTCCAGGAGTTGACGGCATTTATGGAAACCCACCCTGACGTGGGCATTGCCGGCCCGCGACTGGTCTATCCTGACGGAAGATTGCAGCCGTCCTGTCGCAACTTCCCCACCGCCTTGAGCCACTTTCTGGAGGCGTCGGGTCTGTGGAGGCTCTTCCGCAACAACCGCCTGCTCGGGCGCACCTATCTGCTGTGCAGTCCTCACACTGAGGTGAAGGATGTTGACTGGCTTACCGGCGCATGCCTGCTGGTGCGCGCTGCCGCTGCGCAGCAGGTGGGCACCTATGCCGCGTATTGGTTCCCGTTCTACGCGGAGGATCTGGAATGGTGCTGGCGCATGCGACGGGCCGGCTGGCGGGTAATGTTTGATCCGCGCGCCACGGTCGTTCACCTTGAGAGCCGCAGCCCGCTTGCCGACCGCACCCTGCAGATGTACCGCAGCTTCTATGTCTTCTGCGCCCTGCACTACCCGCCTCACACCCGGCGAGCCATCCGCTGCGCCACCTGGTTGGCGTTGCTTCCCCGCCGGCTTGCCGCGCGCCGAGGCGAGGAACGCCGGCTGTACGCCCAGCTGATGGCCCTGCCCATGCCGGCAGATGTTGGTGAGATGGAGTAGGCCATGAGCCAGAAAGCGCGCATCTATGGAGGCACATTCGATCCTCCCAGCCGCAATGACCCGCGCAATACTGCGCAGCCCCTGCTTTCGGTGATCATCGTCACCTGCAATACGCTGGATCTCACCCGCGCCTGCCTGCAATCGGTGCAGGCCGACTGCGCGCGCCTGGACGGCCCGGCGGAGATCATCGTCGTGGACAATGCTTCCACCGATGGGACCACCACCATGGTGCGCGAACAGTTTCCGCACGTGAGGCTGATCGTCAATGGCGAGAACTTGGGGTTCTCGCGCGGCAATAACGTCGGTCTGCAGGCCACCGATGGCCGTTATCTAATGCTCCTGAACTCCGATACGCTGGTGCAACCCGGTGGCCTGGGCGCTCTGGTGGCATTCATGAGCGCTCACCGCGATGCAGGCGCGTGCGGGCCGATGCTGCTGAATGAAGTCGTTGGTGCGGTACTTTGCTGCCAGCATCCTCAGTCGCCGTACTCGCGCCGTCCGATGGTGATCGCGCATGATGTTACCCACGAATCCTACCTACGCCCAGGTAGCCCGTGTCGGCGAGGTATCCGGCGCGGCCATCATGGTGCGGCGCGAGGTCTATCAGCAGGTGGGAGGACTCGACGAGGGCTTCTTCGCCTACTACGAAGACGTGGACTGGTGCAAACGGATCAGTGAGGCCGGATATCAAATCTACTATGTCCCGGCGGGGCGCGTGGTGCATCACTGGCGAGGGACCAGCCAGGGCGTCTCGGAGGTTTCGTATCGTGCAGCCCAACACAGCCTGCGCTACTACTTCGCCAAACATCACAGCCGGCCGGCGCAGGCGGGCGTCCAGCTGCTGCTGGCCGCCAAGGAGGCGGCGTTGCTGGTGAGTGCTGTCTGCCGCCGGAATCGCCCCGCCC
>JAMDDR010000412.1:0-472 GCA_023488685.1 Chloroflexota bacterium
AAGGTGTGGCGCATAGGCGCGCCCTTTTTCTATCGTAGGGTCGTCCTGCGATGTCAACCACATAAGCGCGTTGCGGGCGCTGAGTGTGAGCAGGTCGATACGATGGCCCAGGCTGCCGTTCCCCTGATGGCATTCGATGCAATGCAGTGTATTGCCTGCGCCGTGGATCTGTTGGTAGTGGAAGCTGGCCAGATCGACGGCCAGCGCACCGGCGACGGACGAGGTGGCCCGGTCATAGTACGTTTGCTCAGGTGGCCGATGACAGCCAATGCAGAACATGTCGCTCTGCTGCTCGCTGTTCACGCGCAACGTGCCATAGACGCCCGCAGCCAGAATCAGGACGAGCAACAACGGCACAAGCCAGCGCAAAGGCGACCTGCGGGGTTTGCGCCACAGCCAGCCACCGTATTCATCGCTGCCCTCGTCGGGCAGTTCATATTCGTCGCCGATGGTGCGCATTGGTAGTGAATTG
>JAMDDR010000412.1:482-7503 GCA_023488685.1 Chloroflexota bacterium
TTGGTAGCTGGTGGCTGGTGATTGGTGATTGGAGATTAGGTACCAGCGGCCAACGACCAGCGACTAGCCACCAGCGACTAGCTGCCGCCTTGGCAATATGGTGTGATTGGCCAGTAGCAGTACCACGCCGACCGCAATGATGCCAAAGGATACCCACACTGCCGTCGGTAACTGGCCGATGGTCCACGCATCAGGGCGGAAGAACATTTCAACCCAACCACGGCCGATGCCGTACCAGATGAAATAGAACGCGGTAATATCGCCATCACGCAGCACATTTTTAAAACGCTGGCCGATCCACATCAGCGTCACAAAGCCGATGAAGTTCCAGGCCGATTCGTAGAAAAAGGTCGGGTGGAAGCGTGTATCGAGCGGGTAAGTCTGCAGATCGGTGAAGTCGATTTTCCCAGTGCGAGTGCGGTGGGCGGCGTCAATCGTGATACCCCACCAGGAGGATCCCGTTGGACCGCCATAGAGTTCCTGGTTGGCGAAGTTGCCCCAGCGTCCGATGGCCTGCGCCAGCAACACGCCCGGCACCACACAATCAACCCAACGGAACAGCTTCACCTTGTTGCGCCATGTGACGACCAGCAAGCCAATCAGGCCACCAATCAGGCCACCGTAGATGCCAAGCCCGCCTTGCCAGATGGCCAGGATTTGCAGCGGATTTTGGCGGTAGTATTCCCAGCCGCTGCCGCTGCCGTCATTCGGCGACGAGAAGACGTGGTACAGGCGGGCGCCTACCAGGCCCAGGCCAATCACCACCAGGACACCATCCCATACGATATTTGGATTCTCGCCACGCCGCTTTGCTTCCAGCGCAGCGATATACGTGGCCAGGATCATGCCGATCGTGAGAATGATGCCGTACCAATGAATTTGGAAAATGCCGAGATCAATTGCAACACTAGGACCCATAGGCGAGGATTATAGTGCGGAGTGCTGAGGGAGTGTTAGGAGTGTCGGGAGGGTGAAGAAGAGGGTGAAGGAGATGGGCGTGCCGGCCGGGGAGAATTTGGCGGCGTTGCCGGTGGTGGAGTGAACTGACGATGCTTTATGAAAGTTGTATTCCTGCGGCCAGTAACGTGAACAAGAGGGCGACTTTGAAAGCGTTATTGACAGCGTGGATGAGGCATACCGTCCACAGCGACCGGCTGTGTTCGAACACAGCCGCCTGGATCAGCCCCAGCACGGCCGTGCCTGCGGCGATGGCGACGTCGCCATGGGCGGCGCCGAAGACCAGGGCGCTCACAATGGCGCTCACCCAAAAGCCCCAGCGGTCGCGCAGCCATACGTATAACACGCCGCGGAAGAACAGCTCTTCGGCGAATGGCACGGCCAGCCCGGCCAACCCGAACATGCCGATCGCGCTTGCCCAATTGAAGCCTTCAGGGGCGATGAATTGGAGTTGCGGATTGTGTAAGGGCCGGTTCAACACCAGTTGCACCAGTAGGGCGATGAACCCCGTCAGCCAGATGCACAAGATGCCCAGCGCCACGGAGACAAGTACCCATGAGCGCGGAGCAGGGCGCAGCCCAATGTCCTGCCAGGTCATGCCCAACCGCTTCAGACCAAACAGGTAGACGCTGCCGATCAGGGCGATCACTTCGAGCGCCGACACGCCCAGGGTAAGCACAATCGGGCTCGGCATGAGCGCGCTGAGGCCAAGCGTGCCGGCGAATAACACCACCATGGCGGCTAAGGCAATCAGCAGCACATCTGTGAACCGCCATCGCGACGAGAGGGCAGACTGGTGTGTCATGCTGGGCGCATCCGCCGTCGTCGCGTTTGTGGGGGTTGGTGTCATGCCATCGCAGCCATGATCTTTTGCAGCGACTCGCGCGGGGGGCGCAGCCGGGATTCCGGCATGCGTGCCAGCGGCACGTCGCCCAAATCTTCATGTTCCGCCAGGTTCTGCCGTTCCGTGTTGACGTAGATCAAACCGGTGATGAACAACTGGTGGTCGCGCGCATCCTGCAACAGATTCGTGGCGGCGAGACGATCGGTGGGGTCATGGCCCTGGTCCAGTTTCTTCAACAGGATCCTGGATCCGTCGTGCAACTCCACCTCCTTCATCTCGCCCGGCCCGTACTCCACTTTGATCTCATCCTGTGGCGCGACGAAGGTGAAGTCGTTGATGCGCTCGTCCCTGGCGCGACCCCAGGCATAGCTCTTGGTGGACTCGTCCTTATTGTTGAAGGTCACGCACGGGCTGATAATGTCGAGCACGGCGGTGCCGCGATGGCTGAGCGCGGCCTTGATCAGCGCAACCACCTGTTTGGGATCGCCGGCGAAGCCGCGCGCCACGAACCCGCACTCCGCCGCAATCGCTTCCATGCACAGGTCGATGGGCGGCAGTTCGTTCTTGCCGGCGTGTTTCAGCTCCTGGCCCAGGTCGGCGGTGGCCGAGAACTGGCCTTTGGTCAAGCCGTATACGCCGTTGTTCTCGACGATGTACACCATGCGCACGTTGCGTCGCAGCATGTGGATGAAGTTGCCCAGGCCGATGCTGCCCGTGTCGCCGTCGCCGCTCACGCCGATGCCGTGCAGCTTGTGGTTGGCCGTCAGCGCGCCGGTGGCGACAGGCGCCATGCGCCCATGCAGCGTGTTGATGCCAAACGAGCGGCTCATAAAGTAGGCCGGGCTCTTGCTCGAACAGCCGATGCCGCTGAGTTTGATCAGGTTCTCCGGGCGCACGCCCATTTCGTAGCAGGCGGTGATGATCTGCGATGCAATCGAGTCATGCCCGCAGCCGGCGCACAGCGTCGAGTCTGCGCCTTTGTAATCGATACGTTCGAGCCCGATGATGTTCACTTTCTTTGCCGCCCGTGTTGCGGCGGGGGCAGGGGGTGTCGTCGTTACAGGTTTTACAACAGGAACCGTAGTCATCACTCATCTCCTCAACTCTTTCCACGAAGGACACAAGATGGCGAAAATGTGCTGTCGTATCTCTTCGTGCGCTTAGTGGATTCCCTTTTCCTTCTTCACAATGGTCGTGCTGATCCAGGCCGCGGTGAGGGGCATGCCGTCGTTATGATTGCACGCGCTGATCTTTGCCGCAGCCTCCGGCACGTGCAGGCGAAGTAACTGGCACATCTGCGCGTCGGTGTTCATCTCCACCACGTATACATGCTCGTGCGCGGCCACAAACGCCTTCGCCTCTTCCGGCAGCGGCAGGGCACGCAGCCGCATGTACGACGTCTTAATCCCTTGTTTCGCCAGCATCTCCCGCGCTTCGCTCACGGCGAAGTCGGTTGAGCCATAGGCGATGATGGCAACCTGCGCGCCTTCGACCCGCTCTTCCACCGGCCTGGGCACGAGCTCGCGCGCTGTCTCGAACTTGCGCGTCAGCCGCTCCATGTTGCCCTCCCAATCCTCGGGGCGTTCAGACAGGCGGGCATTCTCGTCATGGCCAGTGCCACGCGTGAAATAGGCAGCCAGCGGGTGCTCGGTGCCGGGAAGTGTGCGCGGCGCGATGCCGTCGCCGTCCACATCCTTGTAGCGCTTGAAACCGCCGATGCCCAACCGATTCAGGTCTTCGGCTGTCAACACCTTGCCGCGGTCCATCGGCTGGTCTGGGTAGTCGAACGGTCTGGTCATCCACTGGTTCATTCCCAGGTCCAGGTCGCTCAGCACGAACACCGGTGTCTGCAATCGTTCGGCCAGGTCGAACGCGCGCCAGCCGAATTCGAAGCACTCGTAGACGGAGCCGGGGAGCAGACAGACATGCTTGCTGTCGCCGTGGCCCAGCCAGTGGGCGGTGATAAGGTCGCCCTGTGAGACACGCGTAGGCATGCCGGTGCTTGGCCCCATGCGCTGGATGTCCCAGATCACGGCCGGTATCTCGGCGAAGTAGCCGTAGCCCGTGAACTCGGCCATCAGTGAGATGCCCGGACCAGAAGTGGACGTCATTGCGCGTGCGCCGGCCCAACCCGCGCCGATCACCATGCCCAATGCAGCCAGCTCGTCTTCGGCCTGGACAATGGAATAGGAGGGCTTCCTGGTCTCGGGGTCGATGCGCAGGCGCGGCAGGTATTCATTTAGCCCGTCGGCCACGCCGGTGGCCGGCGTGATCGGGTACCACGCGACGAAGGACACGCCGCCGTAGATCGCGCCGAGTGCCGCGGCGGTGTTGCCGTCGATCATGATCATGCCGTCCGTGGCGTGCATCTCCTGCACGCGGAAGCGGTCTGTTTTCTTAAGGTTTGCTGCTGCCCATTCCGCCGCCAGCTTTACCACCTTCATGTTGGTCTCCACCGGTTTGCGCTTGCCGCGGAAGTGGTAGAGCAGCGCCCGCTCGATGTCGAGCAGGTCGATGCCCAGCAGTTGCGCCAGCGCGCCGACGTACACCATGTTGGCAACGTAGGTGCGCAACTTCGGATCGGTCTCGTTTTCACTGGCGAGCTTTTTGGCCGGGATGGGGTAGTAAGAGAGATCGGTGCGGTTCAGTGGGATCTTGATGTCGTCGGCGTACATGAACACGCCGCCTGGTTCCGCTTTTTGGTGATCTTCCAGTGCGGTCGCCGGGTTCATGGCGACGACGATCTCGGCGTTGGGGCGCCGCCCAATGTAGTTATCCTTGCTCAGGCGGATGGTGTACCAGGTGGGCATGCCCTGGATGTTGGACGGGAATACGTTCTTCCCGCTGACGGGGATGCCCATTTTAAACAAGGCGCGCAGCAGTGTGGTGTTGGCCGTGGCGCTGCCGGAGCCGTTTTTTGTCGCCACGTTTATACAAAAATCATTCACCACCGGGGTTTGCTCGTCCGGTGTGGAAGTTGATGCGGCCTGCGGTGCCGATTCGACTTCAGCGACAATCATGGTCGTCTCTCCTTACTTGGGTTCAGATAGTTGTCTGTTTGTGAATTAGCTGATATCCGCAAATATGGCTTGTGCTCCTGCCATCTGTTCGGGTGCTCCCTGCGCAGCAGGATGCGTGCCGTCGCGATTGCGCAACAAGGCCGTGTGTTGCACCAGGAAGCGGTATCCGTCGTCGTATTGGCCCGCTTCGATGGCGTCGACAATTTTCTCGTGATAGGTCCATACCTCGCGCAGGTATGTGTAATCAGAGAACACACTCAGACCGACCGCCTCGTATGCTTCCCAATAGGCTTCGAGCAACCCCTTGACGAATGGGTTCTGCAGCCGGCCGAAGATGGTCAGGTGCAGGTCGCGGTGTTCGACATGGGGAATACGAATGGGATGCCCGTTGAGTTTGGCCCATGCCTTGCCGAGCAGGTCGCGCAGGTGGGTATGATCTTCTGGGGTCAGGCGCGTGACGGCGTCGTGCCAGAAGGCCGCTTCGACGCGGTTGCGCAGGATGTTGAAGGCGTCAAATTGAGCGGGGTCGAGCGCCAGCGCATAAAGCACGCTGAAGCGCACAGCGGGTAGGAATGTGTACTCTTCAAGGCGAATGCCGCTACGAGTGCGGACATCCACAAGACCCAGGCTGCGCGCCACTTCGAGCTGCTCGCGCAGTTTCCCAACGCTGATCTTGAGCTCGGTGCTGAGATCGTCCAAACAGGGGAGGCGGTCGCCCGGCTTAAAGCCATTGGCGACGATATAACGCAACAAGGCGGAATCGAGTTTTTCAAGCGCCATCACAACTCGCTTTAATTCGATTGATTGTATTTATCGAATCAATTGTGTTAATCCTACCACGCTCAACCAAGGCTGTCAATCTCGTACTGGGCCTCGCTTGCATCTGACTTGGAGCGATTACGGGGAACTTCTGCAGGGATTGCCCGGCAGTTGAGTTACAATTGGGTCTCAAATGTATCTCAAAATAGGGGTGTGAAATGTCACTGATCGGTGTGCGCGAGTTGCGTCAGCAGACAACACAGGTGCTGCGCAAAGTACAGGAAGAAAAGGCGGAGTACGTCATTACTTACCAGGGGCGTCCCATTGCGCTTCTATTGCCACTGGATACGGAGATGGTCAACTCGGCCACGTTAAGTGCTGCGAAGCAGAGCGCCGGCGATGGTTGGGAAATCTACCGCCGCGTTGCAGAATCATTGCGCCAGGCGCAGCGCACTTCCCTGGACACACAACAGCTCATGGATGAGATACGGGGCGAGCGCTGAGAGCCTTGCCATGTTCACCATTGACGCCAGTGTCCACGTGAACGCGCTGAGCCCTATGGAGGCAGGCTCTACAGACAGTCAGGCGTTCCTGGAGTATGTTTACCAGCATTCGTTCCCCGTCTCAGCTCCAACATTGCTACTGGTGGAAGTGGCCGCAGTGGTTGCGCGGGCCTTCAACGACGCCGCGCACGGCGTTGCGCTTGCTCAAGCGCTACGACTGCTGCCAGGGCAAATCTGGATTCCTCTGGACGAGAGGCTGGCTAGGCAAGCCAGCCAGCTTGCGGCTCAGTATCGATTGCGCGGTGCAGATGCCGTGTATGCCGCAGTCGCACACGTTGAGAAAACAACGCTGGTCACACTGGATCACCAGCAACTCGAACGGCTGTCCGCATTTCTCACGGTGGTGCGGCCAACTGAGGCATTAGCAAGATGTCGTAAGGCCAGGGCGCCTGCCGCGAGGAGAAGGAAGAGGGCGTGACGGACGCGGGTGCGCTCATCAGAGCGTCATGAGGCGGATCTGTTTGTCTGCCCGGATTGTGTTGATGTGCTCAGGGCGAAATGGTGTTCAATAGAGACCCAAGATGAACATCGGAAAGCAAATACGTCTCAATAGAATCTTCAGCCATCCATCCGGCCGCCTATGCTCGGTTGCGGTCGACCATTTCATCGCCTATGGGGAAGGGTTGCCTGGCGGCTTGCGCCATATCCAGCCGACCCTGGCGGCCATCGTTGCGGCGCGGCCCGACGCCGTGACGATGCACAGGGGGATTGCCGCGCATTGCTGGCACCCGCACGCGGGCGTGGTGCCGTTGATCGTGCAGAGCAGCACCATCCGCGTGGACGATAGTGCTTGTGAGCAAATCGCCACACCAGAGGACGCGGTGCGACTCGGCGCGGATGCGCTTGCCATTGCGGCTTTTGTGCGCGGCAATCCCCCT
>JAMDDR010000164.1:0-1203 GCA_023488685.1 Chloroflexota bacterium
TCCCGCGGGTTCGGCCAATTGGGAAGGCGCAGCGGCCACATGGCACTATGATCGCAAGCTGCTGCTGGTGCGCGTGCCGTTCGCATCCGCGGACGAGGCAACGGTCAGCGTCACGCTGCGGGATTAGACGATCAGACTCGATCAGACTCCCGGAGTCTCGGAGACTCCGGGAGTCTGATCGCTGTGTTGGCATCGAGAGGTCAATATGAATGTGGCGGGTGCGGGGCGCCGTCTACGCGACGCGCCTGCAACCTGCCACCCAAAGGAGTAGGACGTGGCAGACTCTAACAACACCCTTGAGAACGATTGCGTCCGCTTGACGTTCGATCAAGATGCAGGTCAGGTTAGCGGGTTTTCATTCAGTGTCCGCGCAAACGGCGTTTGGCAGCGCATGGGCAGCACACGACCGCTCAGCCGCGTCATCTATCGCGATGGAGCCGGCAACCGCTGCGAGTGGGACTGTCTTGCCCGCGTCGTTTCAGCCAGCACAACCCAAGTGTGCCTGGAAGCGGGACAGACAGACGCAGATGGTGTTGCCTGGAAGCTCCGCCTGACGTTTGCGTTGGCGGATAACCCTCATCAGATCGCGCTCACCTATGTCCTGGAGACTGGCGAGCGCCGCGGTCTGCTGCACTGGGTTGGTCCGGCGATTCACGCCGGTGAGGGTTCTTTTGGCGCATCCTGCGAGGAAGCCATCTTCCCCGGCCTGGAATACCTGCTTAACGGCGAGCCATCCTCAGACACGGCCTTTGCGTCCGAGAAACATGCCAGGCGCTACATGCCGCATCCTTACAAGATCACCATCCCACTGATGGCCGTCGGCGACGCGGGTCGCGCGGTCGGGCTGATGTGGGACCCGAACCAGGATTGGTATAACGCCTGGCGTCACCCGGCTGCACTGTTCTCTTCGCCGAATCGCCTGGAAGCCGGCGCGCAGAATCACTGGCTGGCATTGTGCGCACCCGCCGTTGAGCCGCGCTTTCGCGACGAGAATGAATTGGAGGCCCACTCACCCTGCACCGGCAGCAAGTGGACGTTGTCGGCGCGCCTGGTTGCCGTGCCGGGGGGTGGCATCGTGGGCATCCTGCGCCAGTGGGTGCAAACCTATGGGCTCCCGGCGTTGCCGCTGCCTCAGAAACCCGATTTTGGCGTTGCGTACAACGCTTGTCAAAAATCGGGTTTCTTGACACGTTCGGACGCGGC
>JAMDDR010000164.1:1213-4777 GCA_023488685.1 Chloroflexota bacterium
GGCTATGCCGCCAACGTTGAGTTGTGCGTGCGCTCATACCTGGATGTCGCGTGGGATGAGCAGGCAGAGGGCTGGCATCACACCCTGTCCGATCCCTGGGGTCCGCGTTACGAGCCACGCCTGGCAAATCAGTTGTGGCGCTATGGCTGCTGGCCGGGGGGCGACCCACTGCAGCGCGTTCGCGCGCGTGACCAGGTGCGCCGTGCCATTGCGCGAGCCCGGCAGAAGGATAGGCTTTCCGCGCCCCATCTCGATCTGGCACTTGTCTACGGCCACGTCGCCGATGCGGTGGAAGCAACGGCCACAATCGCCCATAAATGGATGACCGATCAACAGCCGGACGGTTCATGGGCATGGACGCCTGATGTCGTACAAAATGTCGCCGATTTCAAAACACAGGACCGGCTTGCGCGCATGGGCGCAGAGCATGACAGCGCCACTGGCCTCACATCCACCCGCGCGCTGAGTGTCCTGCCATTTGCCCTGCTCACAGGCGATCCAGACGCCGTGGGCGCCATACGCAATGCCACTGACTGGTGCAACCGGCAACGCCGCCCCGAAGGGGCGCAAACGTGGGAGCTGCATTTGCACGTGCCTGACGTGCTGGCGGTGCCTTACCTGATCGACCTGAACCTGGGCGCCTATGAGTTGACGGGCGATGCCACCTACCTGCAGGCCGCCCAGCGCTGGGCCTGGACAGGCTTGCCGTTCACCTACCTGTGGAATGGATGGTATCGACCGGTGATGCGCTACGGCACGGTGCCTGTCTTCGGCGTCACCTTCCATGATGTGCAACCCTGGTTTGGCGTCATCGTGCAGTGGAACGGCCTGGTTTACGCGGACGCCCTGTGGAGGCTCGCCCGTTACTCACCCGCTGAGGGACCGATCGACTGGCGCAGCCTGGCAGAAGGCATCACGCAACACGGTATGCAGGAACAGATGACGAGTGGCCCCAACCAGGGTATGTACCCGGATGCGTACAGCCCGGTAAGAGGCGACGAAGAATACACCTGGTGGCTCAATCCACAACTGATCGGCCTCAACACCTTCCCGCTGGCCGGGTTGCGGGTACACCTGGATCACCGGGTGTTACGCCCGCAGGATGGTCCCACGTTGTACTCAACGCCGAAGTACATCACCAGCGGCGCAGAGATCGCTCACGCGCAGTCTTCCAAAGGCCAACTACAGCTCACACTGCTGGATTGGCCCGGCGCGACCAGCTTCACGCTCTTGGGCGGGTTGGCGACGGCCCCGGCACAGGTCACGTGCGAAGGCGTCTCCCTGCCGCGGGTGGAGGAGGTGGACGGTGTGGATGCCGGCTGGCAGTGGCTTGCCGGCCACCGGATGGCTGTGGTCAAGCTGTGTCATACACAGCCAGGCCTGGGAGTAAGCGTGATGGTTTGATGGGTTAAATGGATTAACCAGAATCCATCCTCACCCGCCAGCCGCGGCGAGCGCGATGCCGGCGTCCTTCAGCCGTTGATACAGCGCCAGGTTGACGGCGTGTTGCACATCCTTGTACAGCGCGTAATCCTGCCCCAGCACGTGATAGACGATTTCGAATTGCAGGGCCGACTCGCCGTAGTGTTTGAAATAGGCGCGTTCGAAGCGCGCGCACTCCTGGGCATCGACCACGTCGCGCACCAGCGCCGTGATGGTCGCCAGCGCCTCGGGCGGGATCTGGTAGCTCAGCCCGAGGGTGAACTGGACACGCCGCTCGTCCATGCGCTTGTAGTTGTGCAGGCGCGCCTGGGTCAGATCGCTGTTGGCGAAGACCAGTTGCTCGCCGTCCACGCTGCGCACGCGCGTGGTCTTCACACCAATGTGCTCGACCGTGCCCTGGTAATCGTCCACGACGATGAAGTCGCCGACCACGAACGGCTTGTCGAGCATGATGGCAACCGAGGCGAGCACGTCACTCAGGAACGTTTGCAGCGCCAGGGCTACTGCAATCCCACCGATGCCCAACCCAGCCACCATGCTACTGACATCCACCCCCAGGTTGGACAGGCCGAACAACAGGACGAACGAATAGAAGACGATCTTGCCCGCAAACGTGAGTGCACCCAGCGGTGTCATCCCGGCGGCCCTGTCCGCGCGGTGCGGCTCCAGCCAGGAACTGATCAGGCCATCTCCCCACATCGCCACCTGGATGACCAGCCCAAACACAAACACCACACGCAGAACTTTGCCATCCAGATCCGGCAGCGACAACCATTGCGCGCCGGCGTACAGGCCGAGGAAAAACAGAAATGGGAAACGGGTGCGCCTGAACACTGCGATCGCCAGGCGACCCGGCCCCTGGCGACCCAGGCGGGCTTCAACACGATGGAGCAACACGCGTTTGACGGCATACAGCGCGAGCGCGCTGATCACGGCGACGGCCGCCGCCACCAACCAGGTCAGCAGTGTATTGCCATATAGGCGTTCATCAAGAGCCGGCAATGTGGGCCTCCTGTAGTGAAAGTACGTTGTGCGATTGTCGGCGCCTGTCGTCAGAGCGCTGCGTGAAGTGTATGGCGCACAGTATACTCTTGCTCTGAGGTTTTTTACGAGAGAGGAGAGACCAATCGACATGTCTAAATGGACCCCATGGTTTGCCGCGGTGGCGCTGGTGCTGGCGACGAGTTGCAGCAGCCCGGCGACAACAGCCACCACGGCACCCACCGTCGAGCCGACCGCAGTACCGACCACCGCGCCAACCGAACCAGCGCCAACGGCCACGGCGGCTGCGACGGACACACCCGCAGCCACCACTGCCGCGCCGGCCGAAGCCACGGCGGCCGGCTCATCCGGCGCCGAGCAGGACTTCGCGCCGAAGGAACGCTCGGTATGGAACACCGCGGTGGGCCTGGACAACATGAGCGGCACGTGCGCCAAAGGCTCCATGCTGCCGGTCTACGGGCTGGTGCAGATCACGCCGCAGGGCGATACGCTCAACTGGAAGAGCCAGGAGCCGGCACCGTATACGTTCAATCGCATGCAGGTGAACCTGTATCGGTACAGCGGCCCGACCGCGTTGAAGGATGGCGTGGTCACCATGACGCTGCAGTTCCTGAGCGACAAGGAACTGGAGATGAATCGCGAGTTTGTGGCCGACGCCGACCCCAACTGCACGCACACACACGTCTACACCGGCACGTTCCAGTGGGCGCGACCGTAGGATGATTTACCACAGAGGGCACAGACGCGAAGCGCACGGAGGAACTTTAAAAGCCTTCTCCGTGTTCTCTGTGCGCTTCGCGTCTGTGGTGGTGAAACCATCACCCTGCTACCCTTCACCTCTCGCAGTTTCCATCTCCGCCAGGTATTTGTCGCGGTTGGCCGTGCGCGCGGTCTTGCCGCTGCTGGTCTTCAGCAGCCAGCGCGCGTCGACGATGTGCACGTGGCGCAAAGCCACGTCTGAGCCGCGCGTGACGTGCTGGCGGATGGCGTCGCCGATGCGCTGGCGCTCTGCGGGGTCGTCACTGTCCACCTCGGCCACCATGATCACGTCCTCGGTGCCGGCGTCCGGGTTGAGCACGCCGAACGCCACCACGCGCCCCGGATGCACGCCGGGCACAT
>JAMDDR010000164.1:4818-7485 GCA_023488685.1 Chloroflexota bacterium
GGCCAGGCGCTCCAGGTCTTGCGGGTACACGTTCTTGCCGCCCACGATGATCAGATCCTTCTTTCGCCCGGTCACATACAGTTCACCGTCCGCCAGGTAGCCCAGGTCGCCGGTCAGATACCAGCCGTCGTGGAAAGCTTTCTCGGTCAGGTCGGGGCGGTTGTAATAGCCGGTCAGCATACAGTCGCTGCGCAGGGCAATCTCGCCGATGTGACGCTCCGGCGCATCGTTCAGCATGTCGTCCAGCACACGCACCTGCACGTTGGGCAGCGGCCGGCCGGCGCTGAGCATTTTCATACGGCTCCCCTCTGCCATGGAGGATGAGGCGTCGAACGGAGAGGATACGGGTCTTGCCACACGCTCCACCAGCAACGCGCGTTGATCGACCTCGTCCACCGTCACGGGCGCGTCGATGCCGGCCTGCGTGACGGCGAACACGTTCTCGGCCATGGCGTAGCACGTCGCCAGCGCGCCGGCGCGCAAGCCGGCCTTTTCAAAACGCCGCGCGAAGGCCTGGTGGCTCGACCAATAGGTCGGCTCCGAGCAGTTGATGGCGGCACGCAGGCTGGCCAGGTTCACACCTTCCAGGTCGCGCTCGCGGATCTTCTGGGCGCAGAAGTTGTAGGCAAAGTTGGGCAGCCAGGTGAGTGTGCCGTGATAACGCGTGATGGCCTGCAACAGCTTGTAGGGCGCGCGCACCCAATCGAACGGCGACATCAGCACCAGCGGCACGCGCTTGAGGATGGGCATCAAAAACGAGGCGATCAGCCCCATATCGTGGTACAGCGGCAGCCAGCTCGCGATGACGTCGTCCTGCCCCAGGTGGATGGCCTGCGCGTAACGATCGAGCTGGTTGAACACGGCGCGATGCGACAGCGCCACCCCTTTCTGCAAACCAGTGGTGCCGGACGAGTGCTGCAACAGCACCAGGTCATCCGGCGTCCGGCGCATGCCGCCCAATGCGGCGAAGTCGGGAACGACGGGCGTGACGGTGGACGAGACGAGGACGACAGGGGGCACAGAGAATCGGTCACCGCCGTTCGCGCCCTGCCCCGCATCCTCATCGCCCGATCCCGCGGCCGCCTGGCGGATCGCCGCCTCCACCTCCGCCACGAACTCCGGCTAGGTGACGATTGCGGCCTGGGCAGCCGGCCCGGTGGTCCGCACCAACGCGGCCAGGTCCTGGCGGTAACGCTCGGGCGCCAGCTTCTCGGTCAGAAACGGCATGATCGACGGCACGGCGCCATGCAACACTGCGCCCCAAAATGCATAGAGCAGGTCAGCGCCATGTTGCAGGATGACGACCACCACACCGCCGGGCCGGACGCCAGCCAGCTCCAGCGCGCGCGCATAGCCAGCCGCGCCCTCCAGCAGTTGTTGATACGTGATCGGCAGGTCATCCTGCCGGCTCTGCATCAGATGCACCGTGACCCGTTCGGGGCACTCGCTGTAGATGTGCTGTAAGACTTGTGAGAATGTGGTCATGCTGCCGGTCACTTCGCTGGGCCAAACACGTCGCGCACAGCTTCCAGGTACGCCGTGCCGTTGGCGGTATCGGGCAACAGGTAGCTGCCTTCGGTCCACTCATTCCAGGCGTTGAGGGTCAGCATTTTGGTCCCGGCGGCGTGGTTGTCGAGGAATGCCCTGGCGCGTTGCAGCGCCTGCTTGTACACTGCGGGGGTATTGCCGTCGAGCACCGCCGTCCACGGATAGCCGCGCTGCTCGTAACAGTCGCTCTGCACCGTGCGCGGGCTGGGGTCCCAACCCATCGACACGTTGGGGTAATACGGCACGGGGAACTGCCGTGCGTATGTCTCCCAGGCTTGTTCGTTGCGCGTGGCCGCTGCGGCGAAACTGTCCATCGGGAAACCGGCCTCGCCCAGGTTGTAGTGATGCACCCACGCATACGTGGTCGTGCTGGCACAACCCAATACCTTGATCACCTGCGCCGGATCGGCCAGCTTGACCTCGACAGGCAATACCGTCACCCCCCACACCACCGCGTTCAGGTGCAGGTCGGGGAAACCGCGTGCGCGAGTCTTGGCGCGAAAGCTATCCAGCGCTTCGCGTGTGGCGTCCAGCCCACCCAGGCCGGAAATGAGCGTGCCCATCTCATAGATGGAGAAGTATGGCGCACCGTCGATGGTCAGATAGTTGGGGCGCGGGAAGTAATGGTCCACCACGTAATCGGTCATGCGCTCGAACGCAGCACGCGTCACGCGGCCGGTTGCCAACAAGGCTGGCGCGCCGGTGAATAGTGCGGGGTGGATGTTGATCCAGTCGTGATTGGCCCACATGATGGCGAACTTCAGCCGGCGATTGTTGGCCGCGCCGAAGAAACCCCGCTCCAACCCGTCATGCAGGAACGGGCCGTCCTCGTACCAATACCAGTCGTAGATGAAACTGGTGATGCCGTGATCGGCGGCCAGGTCGATCTCACGCCCAGTCCAGCGCGGGTCAGACTCGTCGAAGTAGCCCCACGCCGGGACGATCGGCTGGCGGTGTCCGGGGAAGCGCGGGCGCGCAGCCTTGACCAGTTCCCACTCCGTCCAGCCGCGCCCGTGCCAGGCATCGTTGCGCGGATCGGGGTGGTATTGCGGGAAATAGTACGCGGCGACTTCGTAAGGGGAGGATGTTACACCAGTCATTGTTTGTATAAGTGGAGAT
>JAMDDR010000369.1 GCA_023488685.1 Chloroflexota bacterium
AAGAATAACGGTTTGCAGAAGTCGCGCGCGGAGCACCTGGCGGAGTTGATGCGGCTGAGCGGGTCGGAACTGGAGAGCGACTGGTTGCGCTTTTTGGAACAGCACAATCTGCGGCTGCCGTCGCGCGCGCAGATGCTCATCCCAGAGTGCAACACACGACCAGATTTTTTGTACGACGAGCAGAAGGTGGCAGTTTATGTGGATGGACCTCATCATACTTTCTCAGAGCGTGCTGTCAGGGATCACGACAAAGCAGAGTGTCTGAATGACCACGGCTATGTCGTTCTGAGATTTAGCAGTCCACAAGATTGGTCTGAGGAATTTCGCCGCTTTAATGGCATATTTGCATAGCATCTGCCAAAGGACTTTGTCTCCATGCCAAACATATGGTTGTCGCCACACTTCATGCACCGCTTTAGTACTTGGTATAAGTCAAGGGAAGAACAGGATGCCGCTGTTGGATCTCTCTATGAGATTCTCAAAGCCGCATCTGAACCGGAAGACTCATACATTGAGACGTTACCTGAGATAACCTCTGGAATCCTACCCAACAGTCTGATTGAGTGGAAAGCATCTTACTTCGACGTTCTGCAAACCGTTATTCTTTTTGATTTCCGACGGCCTACAACAGTCCCTGAAGACTTGACAAGAAAACCCTCAAATCGGGCTCTCCTGCTACCGTCGGATGTAGTACAAGACTGGATTAGCAATAAGCAGATGTGGTCAGCCTGTTGCAAGGGGCTATACGATGCAGCAAATATCGACCAATCGAAGAAGCAACCCGAAGAATATAAAGCCGTAGGCGTGGTTTCATCACTATTTCTACCAGTGAAGAATGTGCGAATGCATATGGCCGATAGACCTGGCATTGGCCTAAACGTAGTACTTGGCGACTTCAATTCCTTGCTATGGGCATCTCATCCGAAAACCGCAAATACCATTAAGCAGCCTACAGGTGGTCAGCTTGCAACTTGGGACAAGCTACATCAACAGATAATGCAGCGGCATAACAAAGTGTTCCCCAAGTTGGTGTGGAAGGTAGGTGCGCCCGCGGTGATGCTTCATGTTGCAGATATTGAAGATACCTGGATCAGCAAAGAACAGTTAGAGGACATCGAGATCACCGACCTCTTGCATATAAAAGCAATAATGCAGTGTCAAAGTGACGATGATCTGATACAGCTCATGGATGTTCTTAATGACAAGCAGTGGCTCAATCTGGAAATGCTTCGCATACGCCATCTTACGCAACGTCGACGACAAGAGGAACAGGCAGTTGGTTCGATTGCCCAGTACGAGTTGAATAGATCCTCACACAGTGAGGACAAGAATCTCGGCTATGAGGGCTGGGTTGAGTTGCTTACCCCTGCGCAGAAAGAGGTCGTCACCAAACCATTGCAGATACCTATCCGACTGAAAGGGGGACCAGGGACAGGCAAGACCTTGACGGCCATTATGCGTGCTGCTTATCTGCTGCAGCACGCACGAGACAATGGCTATGCCTTTCATGTAGGGTTCATAGTTTTCAATCGTGATTTGGGCCTGAAGGTATACCAACAGTTTGCAGACGCTGGATTTACTGAGTTTCTCAATGAATATTCTCCACAACGGTTAACGGTGACAAGTCTAATGGAGTGGTGTGAGGGTTTCCTCAACTTAGAGGCACGTGGAATTGAGCCTATTGCACCCTACCGTGCGGATCGCATCGATCAACAGCGTCAGGCACTATTCCAGCTCACAGTTGATGAAGCACATAGCAGTCTCAATGGACCCGAATATGACCCGCTGTGGAGTGAATTCGATACTCGATCAAAACAAGGCTTGCGAGAGATTGAAACCGAGATTTCACAGTTTATCAAAGCGCGCGCAATTCCCACGCTGCAGACTTACCTTAACGAGAGGCGCCCCACCGGCTGGCTGCGGGATACAGACAAGGAATATCGGCGATTTGTCTGGGAGGTATATCAGACTTACGATCAAACATTGCGAAAGTTGCGAATGATTGATGCCGATGATCTTGTGAATGATTGCTTCCGGCAAGTAAGCCAAACCCTGTGGCAGAACTATGAAAAAGAAAAGTTTGGCTTTGACTATCTCATCCTTGATGAGGCTCATGATTTCTTCCGTCATCAGATTCACTTACTTGGTGCAATCGTGAAGGACGAACGTAACATCATGATGTGCTTTGACCAGGGACAGATGGTCTATTCACGATACCCGACCCTAAGGGAAATGGGCCATGACACCAATGAACGGTTCTTTATACAACGGCTTGAGGTGAATTTCAGAAATTCGAAGCAGATATTGGCAGCGCTTCGTGCCCTGACTGCGGCCCATCCGGTTTATGACTACAACGCACTTTGGGGTCCGATTGATAGCAATCCAAAATCTCCAGATGGCCCCAAACCACAATCAATTGGATTTGTGACAGACACTGGAATGCGCAAGGCCGTAGGCGATATCATAGTCAAACATTTGGACAATGGTGTTGAGGCTAGAGAGATTGCTGTAATAGGCTTCGATGGGGATGTGGTGAAGTCTGTCGACAGTACGCTCGTCAGCGATTTTGGTCTCAAAACTTTCCGCCAAACGGGACAAGGTAGACAAACACCACGGAACTCCATCGTAGTCACGACAGCGAAACAGGTCAAGGGTCAGCAGTTTGATGTGTGTCTATTGGTTGGTACGGACCGTGACAGTTTGCCGGATTTCCGTGGTGGCCAAGGCGAGGTTTGGAGCGCCCAAAAACGCGAGGACGATTTCAGACTTCTCGCTGTTGCCATGAGTCGATGCAAGAGGCAGCTACATTTTATCTGGCATGGCACTCGCCCAAGTGAATTTATTGAAGCAATGGGCGACACCATTGAGCACAAAGGCTAATGCGACTTATCAAGGGGTTAGATTGTGATCATTAGTGCAAGCCGACGCACGGATATACCGGCCTTTTATGCTGAATGGTTCATGAATCGGATCAGGGAAGGTTACTGCACTGTTCCCAACCCTTTGAATCGAAATCAGGTGTCATACGTGTCCTTGCATCCGAAGGATGTTGACATCATTGTGTTCTGGACACGCAATCCACGCCCTCTATTGCCCTATTTACCAGAACTAAAGGAGCGAGGTTACGGGTTTTACTTCCAGTACACCGTGATGGGCAATCCGCGCGAGATTGATGTTAAAGGCCCCACACTTGAGAGTGCGCTTGATACATTTCGTGAGTTGTCAGAACGTGTTGGTCCACAGAAAGTGATATGGCGGTATGACCCAATTGTTTCTACACAGATAACCAATGTGGATTTCCACAAGCAGAGCTATGAGCATATTGCTGAAGCACTACGGGGATATACGAAGCGATCTGTAGTAAGCATCATTGATGTTTACCGCAAAGCACAGGAGCGGTTGCGCGATATAGCAAAACAGGGCGTCAGATTGCTACCGCTTAAGCCAGAACAAGTCAAGGAACTCATGATCCACCTAGTAGCGGTTGCTCAAGCAAACAAAATGCAGATCTACAGCTGCGCAGAAGTTGTTGACTTAAGTCTCTACGGCATTGTTCCAGGCAAGTGCATCGATGATCAATACATTTTTAATGTGTTTGGCATCCAGGTGCCCTCCAAAAAGGATCCATCTCAAAGAGAGGCCTGCAGTTGCGTTGTAAGCAAGGACATCGGCATGTACGACTCCTGCTTGTTCGGTTGCCAATACTGTTACGCGACAAGTAGCTTTGAACAGGCTAAATCGAACTATGCAGCTCATGATCCCGCTTCCCCATCGTTACTGGGATGGTTTTTGGCCCATCCAAAGCCAGCATCAACTCAAATGAATCTTTTCACTGAGGATCTAGATGAAGAAGCACAATCCCTATGGACCAATCATGGCCGAATTGTTCATGGTAAATGACATGGACGATGACGAATCGATACGTGCGAAGTTGCGCGCAACCCAAAGTAGGGTCAAACTCTTGCGCGACGGCTACTACGCATCTCCATCAAACATTGACTATTCGTCCCCATACAACAGAGCGGCCTACTTACTAGCATATTACCCGCATCATATTGAGACCATCTACCATGTTCTCACTGAACTGCCCAAATCGATTATAGAAAGCTGTCTTAATAAGGAGAAACTGCGTGCTGTCTTTCTTGGTGCAGGACCAGGCCCGGAAGTGGTGGGGTTGGCAGCTTACCTCAATGATTACTGCCCCGATGTATCTAACGTAGTCGCATACTTGTTTGACAAGCATGCCGACGGTTGGCATAAAGGGCAAGAAATCACCAGATATCATCTGGTACCCCAATATTGGCCGGGGAGAACACTTGTTACTGTTCCCATCGGGTATGACCTTCTCGATCCACCCGAACCGTCGAATGAACCAGACTCGTCTTATGCACAAATCGCGCATCCTCTTGTAACGGCTGATTTACTCGTCATGCAGAATTGCCTAAACGACCAGCTTGGTTCAGCAAACACACTACTTCCAAGCTTGAAGACGATTACAGACTTGCTAAAACCAGGGGCAATAGCCATTGTGATTGATCTGTATTTCGATGGGGTCAAGGCGCTGATGCTTCGCATCGAAGAGCAGATAATAGCAACAGGAAACTACGCCCAACTCCTCACTGCTCGTAATGGCTTTCATCAATTTCAGTCGCAGATTGATGTGCCACAGGTAATACTTGATGAGTTGCTTACAGGTGAAGACAAATTAAAGCCGCGCAGGAACACGAAATACTACGTCTCTGCATTTCAACCTTGCGATCCTGACGACATTCCATTTTGATGTGATATAAGTCCATCAAGCTCACAGTGATCTTAGCGTCTACTGCTACTATGACTATAAGTCCCGGCTCCCTCGTACGCGCCCGCAACCGCGAGTGGGTCGTCCTGCCTGAATCGCAGGATGACCTGCTGGTATTGCGCCCCCTCGGCGGCACGGATGACGAAGTCACCGGCATCCTGACCTCCCTGGAAAAGGTCGAGCCAGCCCAGTTTGACTTGCCGACCGCCGACCCGCGCAAGACCGGCGACAACACCTCGTGCCGGCTGCTGCGTGACGCCACGCGCCTCAGTGTGCGCGCCGGTGCCGGCCCTTTCCGCTCCTTCGCCCGCATTGCTGTCGAGCCGCGCCCCTATCAGCTCGTGCCGCTCATCATGGCCCTGCGACTAGACCCGGTGCGTCTGCTCATCGCCGACGACGTCGGCATCGGTAAGACCGTGGAGGCCGCGCTGATCGCGCGCGAGCTGCTCGACCGCGGCGAGGTGAAGCGCCTGGCCGTGTTATGCCCGCCGCCCCTGGCCGAACAGTGGCGCGACGAGTTGCGTGACAAGTTCCACATCCAGGCCGAGGTCGTATTACCCGGCACCGCGGCGCGGCTGGAACGCGAATGCCTGCTCGGCCAGTCGCTTTTCGAGGTGCACCCGTTCACCGTCGTCTCGCTGGACTTCATCAAGTCCGACCGCCGGCGCGCCGAGTTCCTGCGCACCTGCCCCGAGTTCGTCATCGTGGACGAGGCGCACACCTGCGCCTTCGGCGGACAAACGCGCGGCAGCCGCCACCAGCGTTATCAACTGGTCGCCGACCTGTCCAGGGACCCGACGCGCCACATGGTCCTGGTGACTGCCACACCGCACAGCGGCAACGAGAACGCGTTCCGCTCGTTGCTCTCGCTGCTGGATCCCGAGTTTGCCGACCTGCCCGTCGACCTCAGCGGGCCGGAGCGCCAGAAGCTACGCAGCCGATTGGCCGCCCACCTCGCGCAACGGCGCCGCATCGATATCCAGCACTACATGGAGGCAAACACCCCATTTCCCACGCGTGTGGAAGCGGAGGTGAGCTACAAGCTCACGCCCGAATATAAGCAGTTCTTCGACCGCGCCCTGCGTTACGCGCGCGAGACGGTCATGGATCGCAGCGGCAGCCAGTATCGCCGGCGCGTCCGCTGGTGGTCGGCGCTGGCGCTGCTGCGCGCACTGGCGTCGAGCCCGGCCGCCGCCGCCGCGACCCTGCGCAACCGCGCCGCCGCGGCCGACGCTCAGAGCGCACAAGAAGCAGATGAACTGGGCCGCCGTAGCGTGCTCGACCTGCTCGACGAGGAATCGTCAGAAGGGATGGACGTGGTACCCGGCAGCAACATCGGCGACTCGACGGATGGGGAGGATGAGGCAGGGCAGAGCCTCCAACGCCGCCTGCTCGACATGGCACGCTTGGCGTCCGCGCTCGATCCCTCCAAGGATAGCAAACTGCAGACCGCCATCAAGCTCATCCGCGGCCTGATCGACGACGGCTGCCAGCCCATCGTCTTCTGCCGTTTCATCCAGACCGCCGAGTACGTGGCAGCCGCACTGCGCAAGGCACTGCCCGCAGCCGTCGAGGTGAGCGCCGTCACCGGCACACTGCCGCCGGACGAGCGCGAGCAGCGCGTGCAGGCGCTGGCACAGCACGACCGGCGCGTGCTGGTGGCGACGGACTGCCTGAGCGAGGGCATCAACCTGCAGGACCACTTCGACGCAGTCTTCCACTACGACCTGTCGTGGAACCCCACGCGCCACGAGCAGCGCGAAGGCCGCGTGGACCGCTACGGCCAGCCGAGCAAGCAGGTGCGCATGCTCACTTTCTACGGGCTGGACAACCAGATCGACGGCATCGTGCTCGACGCGCTCATCAGGAAACACAAGGCCATTCGCAACGACCTGGGCATTTCGGTGCCAGTGCCAGTGGACGCCGACCAGGTGGTGGAGGCGATCTTCGAGGGGCTACTGCTGCGCGAGCAGAACAGCCGCGTCAACGAGCAGCAGATGCTGCTGTTCGAGGACTTCTTCACGCTCAAGAAGGAAACGCTGTATGCCGACGGGGAAGCCGCTCTCGACCGCGAGAAGCGCTCGCGCACGTTGTTTGCGCAGGAGAGTATCAAGGTCGATGAGGTGGCACGCGAGCTGCGCGCGGCGCAGCAGGCCGTAGGTTCGGGCGTGGATGTGGCCGCGTTCATGCGTGACGCGCTGCAGGCGCACGGCGCCACCGTGAGCGTTAACGGCACCATGCACGTAGATCTTGCCCATACGCCACGCGCGCTGCGCGAGTCGCTCGGCAACGTGGAGCACTTCACGGCGCGCTTCGAATTGCCGGTACGGGCGCACGAGATTTACCTGAACCGCACGCACCCGCTCGTCGAAGGGCTGGCGACGTACCTGATCGACACGGCGATCGACCCACTGGGCGACGGTGTGGCGCGCCGCTGTGGCGCGATCCGCACGAGCCAGGTCAGCCGGCGCACCACGCTGCTGCTGATGCGCTTCCGCTATCACATAGTCACCGCCGTAGAGGCACGGCCTGGCGCATCTATGCAACTCCCCATGCCTTTGCTGGCGGAAGAATGTTATGCGCCCGCGTTCCTCGGCGCGCCGCAAAGCGCGCAGTGGCTCGACGACGTCGAGGCGGAGAAGCTGTTGGCGTTGCGGCCCGAGGGCA
>JAMDDR010000293.1 GCA_023488685.1 Chloroflexota bacterium
AACTCGCTGAAGGCCTAGTGCGCCAGGGCACAGCCAAAGCATTGCAGGACGTGCCGGTCGGCCAGTTCGGCAAATTGAGGACGGTCGACCGCGCCGATATCGAAGGCTTCTGTAGCTCCGGCAACCTGATGCGGGAGTACCTGGACTCGCCCCACGCGGCGCAGCCTTTCTCCATCGCCGTCTTAGGTTACCCGGGGTCGGGCAAGTCCTTCAGCGTGGAGGAGGTGGCCCGCAGCCTCGGTCATGACCACCACATCAGATCCGAGAGCTTCAACCTGTCGCAGTTCCGCTCGCCCGAGGACTTGGTGCACGCCATCCATGTAGTGCGTGACATGATCCTGAAGGCCCAGGTGACGCTGGTGTTCTTCGACGAGTTCGACAGCGCGTTCGAGGGCGAACTGGGGTGGCTGAAGTACTTCCTGGCACCGATGCAGGACGGCGTCTTCCGCGATGGCGAGACGCTCCTCCGCATCGGCAAGTGCATCTTCGTGTTCGCCGGCGGCACATAAGCACGATGCATAGCCCGCCTTGTCATCCCGTAAGCTCTCCCCCACCTGCATGCGTTTCAGATCGTCGGTCAAGGGAGTGTGAACCCACTTGGGTGAAGCTCACTAGAGCCACCCCGTCGCTCGCACCAGCAGGCCGGTATAGCGCACGAAGTTCGGCCATGACACATCGGGCGGGACACCGTGGTCACAACTGGGTATATACCCGCCATTATCAATGACCGTCCGCAGACGTTTGATCTCGTTCTCTATCACTGCCCCACCATCTGCCATCGCGCGCTTGTCCACCCCACCCTTGTAGGCCATACGCCGGCCGAACTGCTTGCGGAACGCGACCAGATCATTCCCCGCCGCAACCTCGATTGGGTCGCATACGTTGATCCCCGCTTCCATCCAGATCGGGATCAACTGGCCGATATAGCCATCTGAATCCATCCCATACAGCGGCACGCCGGCCGCACGGATGATCTCGCCCCAGCGCTGGTAAGTGGGAAGCAGGAACTCGCGCGTCATGGCCGGCGAGATCATGCTGAAGCTCTTGAATGCCATGTCTTCGGACAAGTGCACTTCGTCCGATGTGGTGTACCGGAGGGCGTTCGTGAGCACCTGCGCGACGAAATCGCCCCAGAACGCGATCATCTCCTTCACAAAGGCCGGGTCGTCCTTGAACAGCATGCACAGGTTCTCGAAGCCCAGCCACTCTCGCAGTTGCCAGAACGGGCCAGAGATGTTGACTGCAATCGGCCAAGAGCGATCCTTGAGACGCCTGCCGCGCTCTGCCGCGTCGGCTGGGTAGCGCGCCGGGTCACCGGCATCGTAGCGCCACTTCATGTCCTCCCAATCGGCGCGCGACTCGACCGGGCATTTGATCCAGCGCCGCGTCACGAAATCGATCGCATTACGCAGGTACACCGGTGAGTACTCGAGCGAAATTTCACATACATTTCCTTTCCAATCACGCACAATCTGCGTGCGCTCGCCACGCTCCAGCACCGCCTCCTCGAACTCCGGGATCATGCGCGTGTTGACGGGGAAGTCTTCTCCCCCCTGTGGCCAATCCAGCACCCCGCCATTCAGGCGGTAGGCATACTCGGCAATGTGCCCACCGTCATCGATCTCAGCCGGCAACCCTTGTTCGTGCCACGCCTGGCGAGTGGATTTGCGACCGTAGCCTGGGTCGAGCGGAACGCGATCAGGTCGTCCGAAAAGCAGCGTCTCCAAATATCTCTGGCGTGGATCCATGATTCACCTGTTCGATGTATGTGGACCCCAGTGTAGTTCTGGTGGATGGATATGAAAAGTGGATGATCCATGCCAGGCTTCGTGCGCAGATAGCCCCTTAACCCGACACCGCCGATCGGATAACCTCTGTCATCCGATCGATGTAACGTTGTGCAGTGTAATACTTTTCGACCCGCTGTCGCCCTTCGTATCCCATGGCCTTTGCCCGTGCCGGGTCAGCAATCAACTGGATGATCGCCTGCGCCAACTCAGCGGGTTGGCGGGGCGGTACCAGCAAACCCACTTGACGGTCGATGACGAATTCCGGAACCCCGCCGGCCCGTGTAGACACCACCGGTTTTGCCATCGCCATACCCTCCAGTGCCACCAATCCGAAGGGCTCCTCCCAGCTAGGCATGGTGACGATATCGGCGGCGGCAACGAACTCTGAGACGCTGGGGACATATCCCACCAGTTTGACCTGACGACCCACGTTGAGATCGGCGATCAATCCCTCCAGATGACGCTTGAGTGCTTCAGGACCGCGCCCTGAGATGAGAAAGTGGGCATTGGGATATTGGTCCACCACGATGGCAGCGGCCTTAATGAGATCATCCTGTCCCTTGTACTGGTTCAACCGGCCCATCATCACCACCATGGCTTCATCCGGAGCGATGTTATAAGCCCGCCTCACACGGCTACCATCCAACCCAGGATCATAACGGTCGAGTTTCAATCCATAGGGAATCACGCTAAAAACAGTCGCATCCTTCACATACGGTTTCAGATATTCAAGCAGATAACAACTGTGCACGGGAATGCGCGCTGCCTGTCGCAACACGAATCTCGCCATAAGTCCATTGCGCGGATAAAAGGGATATGCTGCTGTCAGCACAAAGGGAATCCCTGTTACACGGGATACCAGTGCGGCCAGTTGGGGAGACACGCCTCGATCGATCGAATAGACCACCTCGATGTGGTGTTTCCTAACGAGAAGCACGGTTTTAAGCACAGCAGAAAACAAGTGGATGGTCTGCCAATACCTTTGATTGCGTCGTGGAGGTAAAGCTTCGGCGCCACCCAACTCCATAGGAATGAGCCGGACATGTGGCAACGACTTTAGCCGCTCATATACCTCACCACGCGGTTTACTCACGACGAACAAATCGATGGGTTCGGCTTCAAAGCCTTCGAGGCCCCAAAGCAGCGTCTGCACGTCCCCCTCGACAGCGCCATACCCGTTGATAGCGAGGAGCCTGATGCGACGATGATCCATATTGCCTTCCTGTGGATTGCGACGATGTTTCTGTGACGCTCGTAGGCATCCTTTGGGGATTGTAGCATGTCGCTCCACAGTGGCAACTGCTTATGGCACCCTTCGCAGGATGCACGCCGTTTGCCTTCCCGCCAGATTCGCTTAGGATTGTGTATCAGGCGAACTCGGCAGATAGACCGCGCCCGCCGAATACGATTGGAGCAATCAACCAATGAGTGATACGCACCTGAACTTCATCGCCGGTGAGTGGAAACCTTCACGCGGCGGCACCACGTTCGGAGACGAAAACCCCGCCCGCCGCGGCAGCGATCTGTGCCGCTTCCAGGCTTCGACGGCGGAGGACATGGACGAGGCCATCACAGCGGCGAACGAGGCGTTTCGTGCCTGGCGCCGGACGCCGCTCGCGGATCGCCAGCACTACATTTCCGAATTTCTCAAGCTGCTACAAAAATCAAGCGAGGAACTCGCCGCGATCGTGACGCAGGAGAACGGCAAGACCATCCGCGAGTCGCGTGCCGAGGTAGGCTCGGCGCTGGTCGAGGGGAACTATCATTTAAACCAGGTCGCCGCCTTCTACGGCCACACCGGGCCAGGGGCTTTCCAGGACATTACCACCTGGGTTCAGTATCAACCACTTGGCGTGGTGGGTGTCATCAGCCCGTGGAACTTCCCCATGAACGTGATGTGCCGCAAGACACTGCCGGCCTTATTGACGGGCAACACCGTGGTATTCAAGCCTGCAACGTTTACACCCTGGTCAGGGGTCTTTATGGCCAGGTTGTTCGAACAGGCCGGTTTGCCGGCAGGGGTATTCAACTGTGTCACGGGGTTGGGATCATCCATCGGCAACGTCATCGTGCAGGACCCGCGCGTGCGAGCCATATCATTCACCGGCTCGACAGAGGTGGGCAAGAAGATCCAGGTAAAAGCTGCAGCCAACCTGACCCGCACACAACTCGAATTAGGCGGCAAGAACGCGCTGATCGTGATGGACGACGCCAGCATCGATAAGGCCGTCGACGCAGCCATGACGGCTGGATTTGCTTGTGCCGGGCAATGGTGCACCTCCACCAGCCGCATCCTGCTGCATCATGCGATCGCCCAACCGTTCATCGAAAAGCTGGTCGCCCGTTGCGAGAAGATGGTCGTCGATGACGGATCGCGTGAGGCAACCGATATGGGACCAGTCGCCGGGCCACAGCAATATGAGGACATCTGTGCGGCCATCCAGAAGGCGCGCGCGGAAGGGGCGCGCATGATCGCAGGCGGCGACACCCCCAACGCGGCACAGGGGTACTTCATCCGCCCCACGGTCTTCGCCGGCGTCACACCCGGCATGTCTGTGTTCCAGGAGGAGATCTTCGGCCCCGTGCTGGCGGTAAGTGCGTTCGGCACGCTCGACGAGGCGCTGGAACTGGCTAATCACTCGATCTACGGCTTGTCATCCGCCATCTTTACCCGCGACCTGGCCAATGCCAAAGCCTACATCGACGCCATCGAGGCCGGCCTGGCACACGTCAACATCCACACCGGCTACAAGGAGCCGTCCATGCCGTTCGGTGGCGTCAAGCAGTCCGGCAGCGGCTTACCGGAGAACAGCGAGAGCGGCCTGGAGTTCTTCATCGACCGCAAAGCCATCTACCTGCGCAGCTAAGGGGTATCACCACAGAGGGCACAGAGATCACAGAGATTCAGTCATACTATCTCTGTGCCCTCTGCGAACTCTGTGGTAAACCATCCCATTAGCGAGAACGTTTACGCGGGCCCACCGTGGACAGATCGAATGGCACAAAGTCGATCTGCTCCGCTGGCGAGCCGGGTTTGAGTGTGAAGTCGCCGTTTGCCGGATCGACGAACAGAGGATCGGCAACCAGGCTGTGCTTGTCCGCGCCACGTTTCTGCCATTGCTTCAACGATCCGCCGGCAAAAGACAATGCCTTGCCCGACGCATTGAAGTACAGGTTGCGGTCGATGGTGGCGTTCAACTCGTCCCAGTTCCCGGCCAGCACGGTGCCGCCGGTGTCAAAGTACAGGATATTCTGGGTAAAGTTGAAGCTATTGTGCGGTTCCACACGCCCGCGCGAGAACTGTGCCTCACCACCATGGGCGAAGATGTTGTTGCGGATCAAGTTATCCTGCCCATAGTGCTGGTTATAACCATTGCTCTTGGTGCGGTAGACCAGGTTGTTCTCGATCAGGATATAGGACGAACCCTCGTCGTTGTAGATCCCCCAGCCGCCATAACCGCGCGATTGCACGTCATGAATCAGGTTGTAGCGCAAGCGTGTGCCGGGTTGCACGCCCAGGGTATAGATGCCACCCATGTCGCTCAACATGCCACGACCGATGTTGTAGATATGGTTGTACTCGATGATGTTGCCATAGGCATATCCCTCATCGTATCCCCACGTCCAGCCCACGCTGACACCGGAATAGTCAAAATCGTGGATGTTATTGTGCACGAGTTGGACGCCGGTGCACTTGCCGATAAGTGCACCCACAGCCTGGTGGTAACGGAAACCACCATTGGCGATCTCGTTATCGCTGATAACGATGCGACGGCACATCCGTGTTGCGTTCCAATCCGGCCCGGCGCCTGCACCGGGCGCTGCTCCGCTAAAGGAGTGCCAAACCTTCACACCACCGCCACCCAGGTCGGTGATCTCACAACCGCGCACGGTCACGTCGTGACTGGCATCGGTGATCTCAATGCCATAGCTGCCGACATGCGTGATCGCGCAATTCTCAAACCGGCAATCGTGTGCGTCATGCAGCATGATCGCGCCAGGAATATGACATGCCGCCTGCGGAGTCGCCGTGTGAGCTTCCTCACCCGGCACCCACTCGCTGTGGCTGAACGTCACCCCCTCGAACGCGAGATGAGCGACCGGCTTGTCCGCCGCCGCATCTCCGCGCAAGTACACGAGCTGTGGCAGTCGCGGCGCGAACACTTCAGCCGTGTCGATCTTCTCGCCCGGGCGTGGCAGGTAGTAGAGTTGACCGGTGGGACGGTCAAGATACCATTGGCCCGGCTCGTCCAGCGCTTCAAAGACGTTTTCGACATAGTAAGGCGCCCCGCCCTTCGAAAAATCGTCAGTCAGGCGCATGCGTGATTTCCACCGCAGCTTTGCCGTCTTGTCAGCGGTATCGATGCCGTCGAATGGAATGCGGCTCTCGATCCAATAATGCAAGGCCACCATTTCGACATCCTGGACATTGCGCCAGCCCTTGAGATCGTCGCCATCGAAGCGGAACGCATCCTGACCGACGAACAACGTCTTCGTCGGGTCGCCTTCGAACACAATCTCACCCAGTGGTTCGGCGATCTGATAGAGACCCTGCTTGGGCAGCCGTGTGCGCCTGGCACGCTTTCCGTTCACCCACAATTGCGTAAAAGTCCACTTTCCACGCTTGACATCTGGAAGCGTAGCCACCCAGGCGGTTCGTCCATTGAGCCTGGTCATCTCCCACCCAGTGATCTGTTGGCCGCCACTGATGACTGGGTACTCGCCGGGATAGGCTGCGTAGGTTACGCAGCGTTCTGGGCCAATGACACGATTCCACTCCCCAGCGGGCGCGGGCGAGCCGGAATCCTCCGGGCTGAACACCAATGGATGCTTCAACGTATAGACACCACCGCGCAGCGTCACCCGCACTGGCTCCGGCATAATGCCCTTCTTCTTCAGCTTTCGCACAGCCTTCTGAGCGCGCTCAATGGTCGCGAATGGACCATCACTACCATCGGCATTCGGTTCCGGCAACATACCAGACCAACGATCGTTCCCCTGTGGCGAAACAAAGTATTCGGTGCTCATCTCGAATCGGCTTTTGACTCCTTATCGGATTTTGTGCAATGACTGTACTATGAAACCGCTGCTAAGTACAATGTGTCTATGGCAAGAACCTGGCGTTACGACGAACACACCTGGCCGGAGATCAAACAACGCATCGCCGAGCAACCGGTGGTCATTTTGCCCGTCGGCACGATCGAGGACCATGGCCCACACATGGCGATCAACACGGATAACGTCATCCTTGAGAGCATGGTGCACACCGCCGCACAGCAAGCACCCGATGACATGATCGTGCTGCCCACTGTGCCGTACGGCCTCGACGAGCACCACATGGACTTCCCGGGGACGATCAGCATCAACATGCACACGCTCATCGACTACGTGAGTGACGTCGGGGTGAGCGTGGCACGACACGGCTTCGAACACATCCTGGTCGTGAACGGCCACGGCAGCAACCATCCCGTCTGTGACCTGGCCGCCCGAAACATCGTGCTCAAAACGGGGGCGATTTGCGCCAGCATGTCGCCCAACGCAGCAATCGACCCGACGCTGGCACAGGATGTCATTGGCGCAGAACGGAAAAGCAAACCCGGTGGCATCGCCCACGCGTGCGAATACGAGACGTCGCTGATGCTGCACCTGCGCCCCGATCTCGTCTAGATCGGA
>JAMDDR010000448.1:0-1620 GCA_023488685.1 Chloroflexota bacterium
TACCTGTCCGTCGCGGACTGCCACGACTGCAGGCGCTCTGGCAACCTGGTATCGTCGTGCAGAGGCGGGGTTATCCTTGATTTGGATCTGCACGACCAGCAGTTTCCCGGCATGTTCGCGCGCCAGCCGATTCATGGTGTCCTCGAGTGAGGCGGGCGCTTTGCCATCGATGAATACGAAGGCCGCCGGCAAATGTGCGGCCAGCACCCGATCAATACTCTGATCGGTCGTGTTGATGGGTGTATCAAATGTGCGTACCAAATCCATACCCTCTTATGCGCGTGTGTTCGCGCCAACATCAGTCCCAACATCAAACGAATGCTTGACTTAACTGTCTGCAGATTAGGTGCGGTGTGTAGAAATGACATTAGACCAGGTTAAGAGAATCGTTAGCACACGCGCAGCGTTAGCACACGCGCAGATTGACCCTGTGCGAACTGGCTTAGCAGGCTAGAATCAGGCATTAATACAGGAGAGTTACTTCATGCGTGAAAATACAATCAAGACGATCTGGCAAAACGGCGGCAGCGTCGTAAATGGTTGGCTGTCGATACCGAATGCGTGGACGGCGGAGGTCATGGCGCATCAAGGGTGGGATAGCCTCACCGTGGATGTGCAGCACGGCCTGATCGGCTATGACGTGGCTTTGCCGATGTTGCAGGCCATCTCGACGACGGCGACAATACCGCTCGCACGGGCCCCTTGGAATGAGCCGGGGATGATCATGAAGCTGCTCGATGCCGGCGCGTACGGCATCATCTGCCCAATGATCAATACGCAAGCCGAAGCAGAGGCGTTTGTCGGCGCCTGCCGTTATGCGCCGCAGGGTTATCGAAGTGCAGGTCCGACCCGCGCTGCGGTGTACGCCGGCGCCGATTACCTGCAGCGCGCCAATTCGACCATCGTGACGCTGGCGATGATCGAGACTGCTGAAGCCGTCAAGAACGTGGATGGCATCGTGAGTGTGCCGGGTCTTGATGGTATCTATATCGGGCCGTCCGATCTCAGCATCAGCCTGGGTCTCCAACCCGGCGGGTCTTTTGCGCAACCGCGCCTGGCCGAGGCGATCGACGCTGTGCTGGCCGCCACGCAACGGCAAGGCGTGGTCGCCGGGATCCACACCAGCTCGACTGACGATGCGTTGCGCATGATCGAGAAAGGCTTTCGTTTCGTGACGGTGGCATCTGACACCCGGCTGTTGACGACGGCGGCACAGTCAGTATTGGCAGTGATGAAGCAGGTGCAAGCACCGAAGATAAGCGCGACCACGCCGTATTGAGGCGCCTGTCTCATGGTCAACTCACGCCCCTGGATGTCCAACACCCTCATGATGAGATCGGCGAGACGGAGGAATAACCCATGACCAAGACGATTGCATTGTTTGGCGCTGCCGGGAAAATCGGCACGCGCATCTCGAACCGGCTGGCGAGTGATGAAAATTACAGAACGCTCTATGTAGAGGCAGGTGAGGGAGCGCTGGCGCGTTTGCGCGAGCGCGGCCTTACACCCACGCCCAGGGACGCAGCAGTGGCACAGGCGGATGTGGTCATCCTCGCGGTGCCGGATACCCTCATCGGTAGGATCGCCGCAGATGTCGTGCCATTGATGAGGCGAGACACG
>JAMDDR010000448.1:1630-7460 GCA_023488685.1 Chloroflexota bacterium
CTTGACCCGGCAGCGCCTTATGGGGGTGAATTGCCGCAGCGCGACGACATCGCCTACTTCGTGACGCATCCGTGCCATCCATCGGTGGTCAACGACGAGACTGATCCGGAGACCCGGCGCGATTTCTATGGAGGCGTAAAAGCCAGGCAACACATCGTGTGCGCGCTGATGCAGGGTACGGAAGATGACTACGCGACCGGCGAGCAAATCGCACGCCATATGTTCGCGCCGGTGATGAACGCCTACCGTGTCACGGTCGAGCAGATGGCTATACTGGAGCCGGCGCTGTCCGAGACAGTTGTGCTCACCTGCATGGTGGTGATGCGTGAGGCAATCGACGAAGCCGTGCGTCGCGGCGTGCCTGCAGAAGCGGCGCGCGAATTCGTGCTGGGTCACATGAACATCAATATCGGCATCCTGTTTGGGTACAGCGACGCGCGCCTTTCCGACGGCGCAAAGCTGGCGGTGGAGCGCGCCAGGGATCGCTTGTTCAAACCCGACTGGCGCAGCGTCTTCGATATCGAGAATGTGATCCAGGAAGTGAAAGCCATTACACAGGGGCGTGCAGCGCAAGCGTAGGATTCTCATAGTGATGCCCAACGCCAATGGATTGCCGGCTGAGAGGTGAACAAGATGATTGCGCGGAACGCGCTGTATTACGGGCGTAAAGACGATCTCCCGGAACGTCGGGATCTGCGAGCCGGTCCATTGTCAGTGGTGTTCGAACAAGGCGATTTGCGCTACATCCGTTTGGGTGCGCACGAGATGGTGCGCCGTATCTACGTCGCGGTGCGCGATCACAACTGGGGCACGGCGCCGGCGGTGCTGGCCAATCTCGACATTGAAACGACTGCTGGCGCTTTTCGCATCAGCTATGACTGCACGAACCAGCTTGGCGACATCGACTTTGTCTGGCACGCCGAGGTTGCCGGCGACGCCGGCGGCACGATCACCTTCAGCATGGATGGAATAGCGCGCTGCACATTCCTGCGCAATCGCATCGGCTTCTGTGTGCTCCACCCGATGCGCGAGTGCGCCGGGCAGCCATGTGTGGTTGAGCACGCGGACGGTACGACTGAAGACAGCGCGTTTCCGCTGCTCATCTCGCCGCACCAGCCGTTCTACGACATGCGCGCCATCGCTTACCCGGTTGTGCCGGGTGTGCGTGCGGAGGTCCGATTTAGCGGCGATATCTTCGAGATGGAAGATCAGCGTAATTGGACCGATGCGTCATTCAAGACATACTGCACGCCGTTGCGTATTCCATATCCTGCAGAGGTCAAGGCGGGCACTCGCATCACACAAACGATCACGTTGAGCTTGCAGATGGCGGGAGTTGTGCCAGGCGAAACGACACCCGCTGTGGATGAGGATGTTACATTTGAACTGCAGCCCGCTGTGCAGTTGAGTCTGCCCCGGATTGGTCTCGGTATGGCGGGCCATGGACAGCCGTTAAGCGAGCAGGAAATCACTCGCCTTAAGGCGTTAAATCTATCCCATCTACGCGTCGATCTCAACTTATATGGCGACGTTGAGGTGCCACTTCATCGTGCCATTGCGGCCGCCCGTGGTCTTGGCACGTCGCTGGAGGCCGCACTGTTCCTGACGGATGGTGCAGCACACGAGCTTGAATACCTCGGGGCGGTGGTCCTGCCGGCGTTTCACCCGCCGGTATGCACGTGGCTGATCTACCACACGGCGGAGAAGTCCACCTCGGCGGGCTGGATTGAACTTGCCCGGTCGTTGTTGGGAAGCTATGATTCGTCTGCCCGATTCGGGTCTGGCACCAACGCCTACTTTACCGAACTGAATCGCACCCGCCCCCCGGCGCATCTATTGGACCTGGTGAGTTATTCCGTCAATCCACAAGTGCACGCGTTTGATAACGCGTCGTTGGTGGAGACGTTGCCTGCACAAGGGGTAACCGTGCAGACGGCACGCGAGTTTGCGCGCGACTGCCCGGTGGCAGTCAGCCCGGTCACGCTCAAGCCGCGCTTCAATCCGGATGCCAGCGGTCCCGAGCCACCGCTCACGCCTGGCGAGTTGCCGGCGCAGGTGGATGTGCGCCAGATGTCGCTGTTTGGCGCCGGTTGGACACTGGGCAGCCTCAAGTACCTGGCGGAGAGTGGCTGCTACAGCGTTACGTATCATGAAACGACCGGCTGGCGCGGTGTGATGGAAACGGCGCAAGGATCGCTCCTCCCGGATCGGTTCCAGTCCACGCCGGGTGCCGTCTTTCCCATGTATCACGTGTTTGCAGATGTGGGTGAGTTCGCCGGCGGGCACGTGATCAAGAGCACCTCGACGAAACCCCTTGAGGTCGACGGTATTGCCCTGGAAAAGGACGGCAGAAGGCGCGTGTTAGTGGCAAATCTCACCGCGCAGACAAAACGCGTGACGGTATACGGCTTGAGCGAGCAGGTGCTTGTGCGCATGCTCGACGAGACGAATGCTGAAGCGGCCATGCAAGCGCCGGAGACGTTCCGGTCTGGGCAAGGCGAGACGATGGCAGCGCCTGGCGGCGCGCTCACCCTATCGCTGCATCCCTTCACACTCGCCTGCATCGACCTCGTATCACGACCGAATCACGACAAGGAGGATGAACGGTGAAAACAGTGTTGTGTTACGGCGACTCAAACACATGGGGCTACAACCCGGTCACCAGAGACCGCTTCCCGCGCGACGACCGTTGGACGGGCGTGCTGAGGCAGACCCTGGGTGGCGATTACCTCGTCATCGAGGAAGGTCTGAATGGGCGGACCACTGTGTGGGATGACCCGATTGAGGGTTACAAAAATGGTGCGACATACCTGATCCCCTGTCTTGAGACGCATCGCCCGTTGGATCTCGTCATCATCATGCTGGGGACAAATGACTTAAAAGTCCGCTTTAGCGTGTCTGCGTTTGACATTGCCAACAGTGCAGGTGTGCTGGTCAACATGGTGCAGAAGAGTGGGGCCGGGCCGGGTTACGGCGTGTCCCCCAAGGTATTGCTGATGGCACCCCCACCGGTGGCAACGTTGACCGACTTCGCGGAGATGTTCGGCGGCTCCGAAGAGAAATCGCGCCGGTTCGCCATGCACTACCAGCGTGTGGCGACGGAGCTGGGTTGTGCGTTTCTCGACACATCGGCGGTCATTGTTTCGAGTGACCTGGATGGCATTCACTTCGAAAAAGGCGAACACCTGAAGTTGGGTAAGGCTGTCGCCGCTCGGGTGCTTGAGTTGCTCGCCTGATCACCTGACAATCGTCCATTCCATCCATGACATTGCTCACTTTACGGTTTGCATTTTATTGCCTACCATTAACTTCTACTACATAGATCGTAATATAAGATGCGCTCTCATCGAACACTCATTGCACACTCCTTGCGCCCAGGGTAATAAAAGCATGTGATTCGTCACCAAGTGAGCCCCCATCAGGCATCCGTTGTTATGGCGTCCTGGATGGGGAAGGGGACTGAGGATATGGGAACGGACGTTTACCAGGGATCCACCAAGGTTGGTTGGGTGAGCACTGCCGGAGAAGTGTTTCAAGGCTCCAGCAAAATCGGTTGGGTGACTGGCGATGGTGACATCTACAAGCACGGGGTGCGTGTCGGATGGGTGACCAGGCGTGGCGACATTATCGACCAGGAATCGAATAAAGTCGGCCAGGTAGATGGTCACGGCCATGTGCGTAAGGGCGCGACCGTCATTGGGCAAGTCGAGTGCGCCACGGATCGCTACTCGATTGCCGGTGCCGCCTTATTGCTGCTGCTGATAAACAGATGAGCGAACAGCCACAGTTTGACATGGCTCAAGCCAGTGACGTGGTGAAAGGCTATCGTCCCATTGAACAGATCCTTCCGTCGCACTGGTTGGAAGACACGGTGATCGCGAACGGCATCCGCCAGCACTACTACCACACGGGCGGGACCAAACCACCCGTGGTGTTGCTACATGGCATCATGGAAGGGGCGTTGGCGTGGTTACGCACTGCCCGCGTATTGGAACAGGACTATGACGTCATCATGGTTGACGCGCGTGGGCATGGGTGGTCGGACCGCATTACGACCGGCTTTTCGCAAGACCTGCTTACCGAGGACGTTGCCGATGTGATTCGTATCCTGGGGTTAGGCGCGCCACGTGTGCTCGGGTTCTCCCAGGGTGCTGCCACGGGTATCCATTTGGCGGATGCCCACCCGGACCTGGTGCATTCGTTGATTGCCGCAGGGATGGGGAATGACGAGACCCCTGGGACGAACACCGACTTAACAAGTTCACCGGGTTACCAGGCCTGGTACAACGCGTGGCTGGCCTGGCTCGAACAGCTCAAGACGCAGACGCACGAGCAGCGCATGGTTTCGGCGCTCTCTCAACAGCCGCCTGCTGCCCCCATCCCTCCGGAAGACGAGTACGTGACCGCGGTCGAAAATGCCGCCCGGCTCGATTTGGACCTTGTCCGGCTTAGCATGACGTTGTGGTCAGACCTCGGCCAAAGAGGGCAGGCAATGATGCAGGCATTGGGACGGTTGACCTGCCCGGTGTTGATCATGCGGAGTTCCTTTTTCCCGACCCCTGGCGCGCCCAAGTCCGTTGAGATCGTCAAATCGGATCGCCCCAATGTTGAAATCGTGCGATTTGTGAATACGGGTCACCTGATTGCGCGCGAACAGTTTGAACCCTATATCAAGTTCATCAGAGACTTCTTTCAGGAACACTGAGGATCGGCTCAATAGGCGGACTTGACCATGCCCAGCCATCCGGCTTTCAGATGAATCCGGGTGCGCGCAAACCCCTGCACCTACGTAGGGGCCGGCCTGTGTGCTGAAAGTCCTCTTCAGAGGGCCGGCCCAATCGCGCCCGTGCAAATCCGCGGGTGCGCGCAAACCCTTGTGCCTACGTAGGGGCCGTCCTATGTGACGGCCCGCTCGCGCCCGTGCAGCCCTGCGGTCCGCAGCTGCACGCGACGTAGCCGTAACCCTTGCGGTTGCCCGTGCACCGGCGCAACGAGGTCTTGCAAAACGTTAACGCGCACCCGATGGGTCCATGCCGGTTGACAACCGCGACATGCTGCCTACACTGAGGTAGATGACACAACCAACGACAGCCTGAAATTCTTGAGGGGGTGGGGACCCGATCATGACCGACACAGCCGTTCAAGCGCTTGCCTTTGGCGAGATCCTATTCGACGTCTTCGACGATGGCGCCTACCTGGGCGGCGCGCCATTGAACTTTGCCTGGTACCTGCGCCAGTTTGGCATCCCCGTTGGGATGGTGAGCGCTGTCGGGCAGGACGCGCTGGGTGCGCAGGCGCGCCACGCGTTGCAGGAAGCTGGTATTTCACAGACGTATGTCGCTGCTTCAGCCAGGCCGACCGGCACAGTCGATGTGAAACTGACTCACGGGCAGCCCCACTACACGATCAACGAGGGTGTGGCATGGGATGAGATTCCATTCCCAACGACCTTGCGAGACGCGCCGGAGCTGCTCTACTATGGCACGCTGGCGCAACGCACGGATGCCAACCGCGCGACGCTCGCGCAGTTGCTGGCGCTCAACCCAACCCAGCGTTTCTTCGATATCAACCTGCGCCAGCACTACTTTACGGATGACATGGTGCTGGCGGGGCTGCGCGCGGCGACGATTGCCAAGCTCAACGAGGATGAATGGTCGGTGCTGCAACGCATGTGCGGCGCCGGGGACCCCCAGGATGTGGTGGGACAGTTCGAACTGAAGGCGCTCGTGGTCACGCGCGGGGACAAAGGCGCGAGCCTGTACGTGGCCGGGCACGACTATCACGCCGCCAGCCCCACCGTCACCGTTGTAGACACAGTGGGGGCCGGTGA
>JAMDDR010000192.1 GCA_023488685.1 Chloroflexota bacterium
GGTTCAGCGACCCTTGTAGCCCGTTGCTGGCGTGCCGGTCGCGCAGCGAGAAGCGCATGTGCTGTGCGTCGCGCACCAGGCCTTCAATGGCATACACCAGCGTTTCGCTATTGTGCGGCTGCATGGGCGCCAACATGGGGTCGCTGTTTGGCAGCGGCAGGACACGTTGTGTCACGTCGATCTGGACGCGGTAGCTGCCGGCGTTACGTGCCTGTTGCAGCGCGTTACGCAGCAATTCATCCGGCGAGCCACTGCTGGTGGACGTTTGTGCGTTCGTACGTGATGGAGCAAGCGTAAGGGCGATGAGTGCGAAGAGGGTTAAGACGCCGGTCAATCCAATAGCAAGTGGCGTGAATATTTTGCGTTTCACTGTCCATATCCTCCCTAAATTTCAGACAGTTCAACCAGGCCCGATTCCATTCAGGGTGACAATGAAGCAAAATGATCGACGGGCAACGAGAACAGGCGCGTAGAGCGTGTGAAGGGTTGCTCAGCGCAGATGCGCTACACAATAGCCCTCCGCATCATATCTACTCGCCTGAGAAGGGTTATAGCAAATAGCGCTGGCAGTGTCAGTATCCCTAAGGGATATTTTTTCTGTGTGAGGGTTTGTTTATTAGGTTTATTAGTGGGCGGGCCTTTTTTATGGTGCGTTGTCGGTGTGCCCGCACGCGCATCCTGTCAGTTCAGTTCGCATCTGAGGATGCGAACTGAACATCGGTGGATCGAGGTTGCTGTCAAGGCAAGTCCAATTTTTTCAGCACCGCATGAAAGAACGTTGTTGGCGCGAGCGCCTTGAAGTCGATGTTACTTGCACCGACAAACTGCATAAACGTGCGAAATCCAGCAGCCAGCGCCTCAATAAAGGCGGTATCAACCCTCGCAAGGTGGCATGCTTCTTTTCAACGCCACCACTGCGTACTGGGCACTCGGCACTCAGCACTCCGAACTCCTAGAACACCTTGATCAGCGTTCCATCGGTGCGCCGGAACGTGGTCCAGCGTTGCTCGTACAACGCCGATGGCATGGTCCAACGGAATACCCATTGGGCATCCTCGGGCAGCATGTTCACACAGCCGTGGCTGCGCGGACGGCCATAATCGTTGTGCCAGTAGGTGCCGTGGAAGGCGATGCCGCTGCTGGTGAAGTACGACACCCAGGCAATGCCGGGCAGGTCATAGAAATCGCTGTCGCCCGCCGTGCCGCCCACCATGTGCTGTCCGGGCGTCTTGCGGAAGATGCGGTGCTCGCCAGGGATGGTGCGGAAGCTCTGTACCGTGCCGTCCGCCAACTGGAACGATGCGCCGGTCGCCACGCGCGCGCTGAACACCGGCTGATCGTTCTCATAGGCGGTGGTGACCTGGTTGGTCAGGTCCACCTCGATGCGTTTTTGGGAGGGCGGCACTTCCGGCGAGAGTGGCGTGAACTCCTCCGGCTGGATCGGCCGGATGTGTTCGGCGCGCACGTAAAAACCTGTGCCGGCGTATTCGTCCTCGATCTGGTACCACACTGTATCTTCCGGGCCGGCCACGCGTGCGATCACTTTGAACACGCAGCCGTAATAATACAGGTAGCGCTGGCGTGCTGCCGGGTCGGGCGCGGCGCGTGCCTCGGTAAAGGGGACAGTGATCTCACCCCAAAATCCCTGTTCACTCACCTCTGCGAGCGGCTGGTTGGGCGTGTTCTCGGCCGGCTGTATGTAGGCCGAGTAGCTGAAGCCATCGTCAATCTGATACCAGGTCTTGTTGTAACGGGTGGGGCTGTCGTCGCTGCTGGTCTGACCTTTGATGCTGACGATATCGTTCAACTTCAACACGCGCACCAGCGCAGCCTTGATCGACGGCTGCTCGCGCACTGCCAACCCATCCGCTATGACGCGCCCGAACGGGCGGCGCGCAGGGACGATTTCGCCCGGCGCAGGGGTGGCAGGTGCTGTTGTTGTCACACCGGCGTCCGGCGTGGCTGTTGGCCGCAGTCGTTGGTTCCGGTGCTGGCGCGGTGGGTGTGGGATCTTGTGCCAACGCGGGCGCCGCCGCGTGCACAAGTGATGCGGCGGCCACCATGGTGCCGCTGCTAAGTTTCAAAAATTGGCGTCGCGATAGTGTTGATTGTCCCATAGGCATAGATTACAACACCAGGATGAGAATAGGGATATCGATACCCGCCAAATTGCCTGTGCTAAACCGGCGATTAGGCGGCTGATGACGGCCGCGCACTGGCCCTCACCGCTGCGGTTGAGGGTGACTCCGAACACACCATCGCGCGCGGCATCCGGCGCAGCGCGGAGGAGCGCAAGCTGGTGTTGCCGCCGGTAACGGATTTCGAAGCGCTAAAAGGCCGTGGCGTGCGCGCAACAAGCGCTGGGCATACGGTGCACGTGGGCGGACCGCGCCTGCTGGCATCGCTCAACCTGACCCTACCGGACTCACTCGCCCGTTTCACCGAGCAAGCCAGCGCAAAGGGACAGAGCGTGGTGTACCTGGTGCATGACAACCAGGTCGTGGCGGCGTTTGCGCTGGCAGACGTGATCCGCTCCGAGAGTCGCGCCGCCGTGCAGCAGTTGCATGATATGGGCGTGCAGGTGGCAATGCTCACCGGCGACAGCAAGGCCGTGGCGCAATCCGTCGCGGCGGAACTGGGTATCGACCAGTACTTTGCCGAGGTGTTGCCCGAGCACAAGGACAAGCAGGTGGCCGAGTTGCAGCGGCAGGGCCGGCGTGTAGCGATGGTGGGTGATGGCGTCAACGACGCGCCGGCTCTGACGCGAGCCAACGTAGGCATCGCCATCGGCAGTGGCACGGACGTGGCCGTGGCGTCGGCGGGCATCATCCTGGTGCAGAGCAACCCGCTCGATGTGGTGAAGGTCATCGCGCTCAGCCGCGCCAGCTACCGCAAGATGGTCCAGAACCTGCTGTGGGCCACGGGTTACAACGTGGTGGCGCTGCCGCTGGCGGCGGGCGTGCTGGCGCCGTTGGGCATCCTCTTATCGCCGGCGGCGGGCGCACTGTTGATGTCGCTGAGCACGGTGATCGTGGCCATCAACGCACAACTGTTGCGCCGCACGGCTCACACGGCTCACACTCCCGGAGTCTCCGAGACTCCGGGAGTGTGAGCGTCATTCCGCGATCAGCTTGCGGTAGCGTTCGAAGGCGGGCTTGGGGGCGTAGTCATCGCGCATCAGCCCGAACTGGTAACCGAAGTCCGGGTGCGCGCTGTCGGCGTCGCGCAGATCGAAGTAGGTGTAATGCGTGATGTTGAGTTCGCCGCGCAACCCGGCAACAGCGCGCACGATGGTTTCCAACACGGTGGCCTGGCGTTCGGCAGAGCGGGTAGGGCTGGTTGGCCAGCCGTTCTCGCCGATGTGGATTGGCACCGCAGCGGGGATGTGCGCGTCGGCCAGATTGACCTGGCGGTAACGTGTGAGCACCATCGATACGGCGTCTTGCAGTCCATCCGGCGCAATCGGGCGGAATACATCAGGGAAGAAATCCAGTCCGACATAGTCGGGCGCGGCGACGAAAGGTGCCTGACCTAATTGGCCCAGGGTGTGCCAAAAGTCATCCTGTGGATTGAAACTGGGTGTGGCGTTAAACCCGACCTGGAAGTCAGCGCCGCATCGCACCGCCTCCTCCTTGGCTGCCAGGACGCCGTCGACGACGGCCTGGCGCACATGCGGAAAGCCGCCATTCCCGCCTGGGCCGGTGGAGTTGGGTTCTTCGGCGATTTGCAGCATGCCGAGGTAGGGTTCGTAGCGCTGGATGGTCGTTCGGATATATCGGCACCAGTCGGCGACATCATAAGCAGGCGCGCGATAGCATAGCACCAGGTCGAGCTTTCTGCCGGCGCTGATGTATTGCTCCACGTCCGCTGGCGTGAAGAAACTCGTTTGTCCTCCGCCGACATACCCCATATACGCGCGCACGATGAATGGGCGGCCTGGTGCCTGCAATTGTGCCAGGGCCGCATGGATGTGCGCGGGATCGTCCGCAGGACCAATCGTTACGTCCGTTTCGGGCAGGCTGGCCTGCCCACCCGGGTAAATGCCGAAGATGAGTGGTCGGGTCTGGGATTGAGTTGGGGTGATTGTATTTGTATTCTGGATATTCATTTAAGGCATCCATTGGAGGGGATGAGTACACTGTACGCTTATGCGTACAGTGTATACTACGAGAATAGAAATTGTCAAGGAGGATATAATGAATCCAAAAATCCATATTTCGGAAAAGGAGATTGTCGGCCATGACAACCACGATTCAAATCCGAAAGAAGGGGAGCTTGACCCTTCCGATGGAATTACGGCATAAATACAACCTGGATGAAGGCGATGTCTTCACCTTGATAGACCTGGGCGACGGTTCTTTTCTTTTGACACCTCGCGTATCTCAAATCAATCGATTAGGCGATCGTGTTTCGGAAATCCTGAAAGAAGAAGAAATTTCCCTGGATCACCTATTGAACACACTGGACGAAGAGCGCGAACGCTATTACCGCGACCATTATGCCGAAGGTTGATGTCTTCCTGGACAGTAGTGCCCTCATTGCAGGTATCATCTCAGGTCAGGGCGCAGCTCGCGCGCTGTTGCTGCTCGGTGAAGACGAGAAAATCATCCTCACGGTTTCTGAGCAGGTCATCGCTGAAGTGGAGCGTAACGTCGCCCGTAAGGTACCTAAGGCGCTGCCCTTCGTTCGCGAGATCATCTTGAGCGCAAATATTCGTATCCTGCGTGACCCACCCAATGAAGAAGTGCAAAAACATCAGGATTGGATCGGCCATATCGCCGATGTTCCCATCCTGGTCTCAGCCAGACAGGCCAATGTTGACTTCCTGGCAACACTCAATCCCCGGCATTTCCTGAATGATCCAGAAGTTGCCAAGCGTAGCGGGTTGCGCATCGGTACACCGGGTGATGTCCTGGCATGGGTACGGGAGCAGCTCACGGTACGTGAGTCGCTCACCAGGGATATTGGGTAGGGTGTAACCAACATCATGTCCAGGAAAGAACCACAACCTGATTTGATTTGGGCGCGACCAAGCCAGCCACGCGATGCGCAGTTCTCGTTAAGTCGCGAGCAGATCGTGCGAGTTGCCATGCACATGGCGGATGCGGAGGGATTGCAGCGCATCTCAATGCGGCGCATCGCCGCCGAACTTGACGCCGCGGCCATGTCGCTGTACCGGCATATCCGCAGCAAAGATGATTTATTGGATCTGATGCTCGACGCGGGTTTCGGCGAACTGGCGCTGCCGGAGCAGCTTTCGGGCGATTGGCGCGCCGATCTGCGCAAACTGGCCGCGGAGGTGCGCACGATCCTCAAGCGCCATCCCTGGCTGGCGGTGTTGCTTAGCAGCCGCCCGCCACTTGGGCCGAACTACCTGCGTTATTTTGAGTTCCTACTGAGCACGGTGGCCGGCCTGGGGTTGAGCATCGACGTGATGATGCGCATCGCCGGGGCGGTGTTTGTCTATGTCATGGGGTATGTCAGCTACGAACTGGCGGAAGAGGAGAACACGCGGCGCACGGGTTTGACCGAAGAGGACAAGCATGCGCTGGCGGCGCCATACGTGCAGCAGGTGATTGCCAGCGGTGAATTCCCCAATTTCGAGCGTTTCTACCGGGCGGGGGCCGCGCCCCCGGATGGTGAGGGGTTTGCATTTGGCCTGGACTGCCTGCTGGACGGCCTGGCGGCGCGGCTGCTGCCGAATGCCGACAAATGAGCCGGCGAACGTGCACCACACCCATCGGCGCGCGCCGGGCTACCGACGAATGCATTCGTCGTCTGATACGGAAAACCTGCTCAAGCAGGTTCAACGCGCTTTGAGCGCGTTTTTCGTGTCAGCCCGCGAATTCACTCGCGGGCTTATTCGTCGGCCCATTCGTTGCCCCATTCGTTGACGCTGTAGGGCAAACTGTCAGTTTGCCCCACGTCCCGGCTATGACTATGACATTTGGCGTCACGGTCTAGTGATGGATGGCACTGGCGCGGGGAGCCGATTATCCTACACTTATTGCAAGTCATTTGCAGTAAGCAATCCACCATACCGGGGCGATGACACATGGTCGATATTCAAAACGACGCAGCCGAACGCCTGCACTCTCAGGGCGGGCGCATGACGGCACAACGGAGACTGATCCTCTCCACGCTGGAATCGCTGAGCGGACACCCGACCGCCGAGCAAATCTACGAGCAGGCCCGCCTTTCCGATCCCCGTCTCAATCTGTCCACGGTCTATCGCACCTTGCGCTGGCTCTCCGCTGAGGGCCTGGTAAGCCCACAACGCTTTGAAGGGCAACAACGGCAGGGTCGTTTCGACCTTGGGCAGGCGGAAGCGCATCACCACTTTCTGTGTGTGTCGTGCGGGCGAGTGATCGAGTTCTCCGAACCTGCGCTTGAAGTCATCGGGGCAAAATGGGGCCGGCGGCTGCACGTCCGCGTGGACGGCATGACGCTGGTGCTGCGGGGGTTGTGTGAAGCATGCCGGAGCGCGGGCGTGCAAGCAACAGACGGTGGCCATGGGGAAGTGGTTTCCACCGCCTCCATGCGGGTTGGATCCGTGTGATTGATCAAGATGACACAACAGGAAGGGCTAACAATGGCGTTCAATGACACAAACCAGGACACAAACCATCACACAAAGCAGAAGCGGAATGCGTTGCGCTGGCAGATGAGATGGAGAGGCGGGGGACTGCACACACACCCTCATACCAACCGTCACACAACGCAGAAGCGACATGCAGATTCCAGTGGCGCGAGTTGCCACGGCGGGCCTAACCAGAATACCGATGGCTTGCCGCTCCTGGCGATCGTGGGCTGTCCCAACGTCGGTAAGAGTGTGCTGTTCAACGCGCTGACGGGTGCCTACGTCACCGTTTCGAACTATCCCGGCACCACGGTGGAGGTGTCACGCGGTAAAGGGCGACTGGCGGGCGCGGAGGTCGGCGTGGTCGATACCCCTGGCATGTACCGCCTGCTGCCGATCACGGAGGAGGAGCGCGTCGCGCGCCAGATCCTGCTCGGGGAGCATGCGGACACCATCGTGCACGTGACGGATGCCAAGAACCTGGGGCGTATGTTGCCCATGACGCTGCAATTGATCGAGGCCGGGTTGCCGGTGGTGTTGGACGTAAACCTGATGGACGAAGCCGACCGATTGGGTTTGCGGGTGGACATCGCTGCGCTACAACAGGCGCTGGGCGTGCCCGTGGTGGCGACCGCCCTGGCACGTGGGCGCGGCACGGCCGAGTTGAAAGATACGCTCGGCGGACAACTGAACGGGCATTGCAGCCACTGCGCACCCGCAGCACGCCGGGCGACCATTCAATATCACGCCTTGATCGAGCAGGCGCTGGCGTCCATCGAGACACAACTGCGTGGCACGTATCAGCTCTCCAGGCGCGCCATCGGGTTGTTGCTGTTACAGAACGAT
>JAMDDR010000539.1 GCA_023488685.1 Chloroflexota bacterium
CTTGGGTTCTGTCGTCATCGCTCAACTCCGAACTGGGCTGAGCTAGGTATACAACAGGTGCGCACTTTCGTTAGGGGCACCCTTTCGTCGTTCATATCCTGTTTGGTTCCGGCTCTGCCGGGTTAGGATCTTACCGATCAAATGATTGCATCAAAAGCAAAGATCATAGCGCTGGCTGGCCGGCCAGATAGGGAATCACAGCCAGTTCCCGCAGTTTGAGCGTCATACTGAGCGCACGGAGTCCGAACTCGGTGAGGTAGTACTTGTAACGATGGCCCACCTTCTTGAGCAGGCCATGGACGCGCAAGCGTTTCAACAAGCGACTGATTTGCCCCGTGGTTTTGTCCGGTAACAAGGCGTGTAGGGCACGGCTGGTAAACCCGCTGATGGCCAACTCGCCGCGCAGCAGGATCCGAAATAGGGTGCTGTCTTCATCGGCAAGGGGGTTAAAGCCCTTGTAGCAATGTTGCGCGTCGGTCTGGGTTTGAGTCAGTTGATTGAGGCGCTTGGTACCGACCATGTCGATATCCGGACGCTCCAAGGCGGAGATAAGGCCCAGATACCGGCGGTTGGCCGCCGCCATCACCTCTTGCAGCGGCGCAAGACTGTAGAGGGTCTTCTTCATTTTCGTCCAGCGCGTGTCACTCGTGCCATCATGATGATGCACGGCGCGGTACTGCTGGAAGAACGACACATCGTTGATGATGGTCTCAATCCGCAACACCTGACCGAACTTGTCATACATCTTAATCGAGGCTGGCCCCATGGTGTGTTTGATCCGTGTGCCTAGCCAGCGGGTCTTCCAGGTCGAACCGACCTCGCCCTGGTAGAGGCCGGTCCACTTGCGACCCAGGAAGGTCGCGATGTCCTCCGGCTTCACGGTATGAATCAGGGTTTCCACCAAAAGGGGATACAGGGCGTGCAGGTCCGCTGGGCTCTTGAACACCCCATCGGTCGCGTACTCGGCTTGCAGGATGCTCCACGTACAACTCAACCCCAAGCCTGGGAGGACGGGGCAATACTGCTGAGCGGCCTGATCGAGCACGGCATGCAACAACTCGGCTTTCAGTTGGTTCGCCAGTTCTTCGGTGACGGTGTAGTCCGCCACATGCACGAAGGCGTTGTCCCGCAGGGTGTACGCGATCCCGCGCTGCTGGAGTTGATGGGCCAGCCAGGCGTGCCCATTACAGTAGAACTGCAACCGGAATGGACACCACGTCGGCACCCGCAAGTAGCATAACCCCCACTGGGCGTCGATGAAGTAGAAGTAGTAGTGCAGACATTTCGCTTCGCCGTACTTCAGGTACGTCTTGCCGCTGACCTTGTCATGCCACGGTTCGTACGTGTCACATCGTTCCATCGCCGAGAAGATATGCACCAGCCCCGGCTGCTCGCCCCGCGCTTTCAACAGGCTGGCGATTCGCTCTTCCTTGCGATAGTTCTTGCGCTGAATGAACTCGATCTTGAGTTGGTTCGCCGCAGCTACCGCTTCTGCGTTCTCTCGGATCCGCTCACGCCATGGCAGCGCCCACGTCGCATAGTCGAAAATCCTGACCCCGTTCATACTCAGAAAGCAGCCCATGCCTTTCGAATAGCATAGCGGTTGGATGCTGCCGATCACGATCAGTCGGTCGTAGCAGCTCACGATGCCTTCCACCTGTGTGGCGTACTTCTCATGCAACAGCGGCGCTTGTTCCGTGCTCATCGCTCCACGCCTCCTAGGATTGAGTGGGTTGAGTCAGGTATACAACGAATGGACTCTCCTGTCAGGTGCCTACATGCCTACACGTGCTCGTCTTTCCTGTTTGGTTCCGGCTTCGCCGGGTTAGGATTAGCCGGACGACCGCGGTCTCGAAAACACCATCGATTCGGGCAGATGACGTAACCGGCTGAAGCCTTGAGTCCAGTAAACCGCGAAATCTTAGTGGCATTGCGCCAGAGCGCCGAACCTGCACATCATCATCACAATCATTCCGGCGGCGTCCACCATTTGACGCCAGGTCGCTCTTTTTTAAGCTCCTCAAATAAATGGGGCATTCGACTGTGGCGCCTACAATATTTGATTAGCTCCTGAACAAAACCCTCCTTGCCATCGGCCCGAAAATTCTCGTAATCGATATTCATATCGTCACAGAGGATCTTCAACTCTTCTGGGCTAAAGTTGAAACAAATATTCTTTCTCAATTGCGAGTCATTCGTTTGACTTTCGGAACTCAGTGTTAGGTCGTTGTCCAGACGGCGAAACAACTCGGCAATGATCCTGCCATGGTGCTCTCTCTTATGGGCTTGGGTGTCATGTGCCCATGTCTCGCAGAGCGAGACATATGCGATAAGTCTCTCGCCACGATCAGCAATGGCCTCCAGATGAGCAATCTCGTCGAGTGGTAACTCTCTCGTAATGACTTCTTCTTGAGAGACTTCATCGGGCGCAAATCGGCCACGGATTCGGCGCATTTCAGGTGCATTGGAGATCAATTCTTGTAGATCAGTCGATACTTTTCCAGCGATCTCAAAAACCACGCGGCATGGGGATGGGAGGAGAACGTTAATAATAGCTCCGCCATCAGCGTGTTTTCGCAACACCAGACTGCCCAAGTCACCGAGGAATTCGTCTGTGAATTTGTAAATGGTCTGCACTTCGGTAATCGTGCAAGTTCGGCTGGCGAAGAAATCCGGAATAGTACCGTCTTGGTGCGGAATACACGCCTGAACGGCAGCGTCCAGAATGCTAAATTCAATACCGATATACAAGGTAAGCTTTTGTCTTCCGACAAATGCAGTCGCCCGTTTGAGACGTGCCGCTACGCTTTCATCAGGAACAGGAACAAATGCCGTTCCTGGACGCAGTTTGTTGAGCGCGATTAGAGCTTCACGTGATAGTGGCCTACCGTTTGCATCCACCCACTCTCCTGTACTCGTCAAGTACGCACCACCAGGAATCGTTTCGCTCAAACCTGCCATTACAACTCACCCTTGAAAGCCCGGTCCAGCACCGCCGGTAGTAAGGCGTCTAGTTCGGTGGCGGTTTCGGCTTGCAGGAGCTTAAGCGCGTCGATCTTGGCTTTCATATTGTCAAGGTAGGCAACGATACGACGCTGCTCCGATATAGGAGGCAAGGGAATAGGCAATCGGCGGATTGACTTCAATGGAACTGTTGGTTGGGCTGAACCTGTGGTTGACGCCCAAGCCTTTTGGTAAAGAACTTCCGAACGAAGCATATGCCATGCAAAGTCAGAGTCAAGGCAGTTGCGATCCGGTTTAATAATTGCGATGTGACGTTGAAAGCAGAAGTGTTCATCTGTAGTAACCACAACAGGTATTCCGAGCGTAGCACCGACAGCACTATATAAAATGTCACCCCTTTTTGGAACGCGCTGAGGGCTAATCGTTTTGAAATACTTTGGGTCAACCCATTTACAGTTGCGAAAATGAAGATGCCCCGAGGAGACATTCCCGACGAAGATGAACCGTACGCCCTCTTCGGTGAAGGGAGGCGTATTGTGGTCGCCGTCGGTAATCGACTGACACACCTCACTTAGCGATTGCGTTGGGAAACGCTTTGCTAGGTTCACATAGATGCGGGTCAAGTATGAGCGATCAAAAGATAGCGTTTCATCGATGGTTTGCTGGCGCAAAACACGCGCCTCTTCGATCTTGGCGGCCAGTTCCTCGATGCGTGCTACGATGCGTCGCTGCTCGTCCAATGGCGGGAGGGGAATCACGGCTTTGAGTAGATGCTTGGGTCGTACTGCCGCATAACCAGTCGTACCTTTCGCCTCAGCATCTAATACTACAACGAGACTTTGCATTACTACGAGATTTCGCGCTTTCGGCGACCTGAACGATGACGAGCGGCCGTGCGCTTAGCGTGCGAGCAGTAAGCAGCATGATTACGATGTTGCCGGTAGGTGATGAGGTCGGTAATGTCCACTGGCATGGCGTCCTCGTCAATCGCTTGGGCCACCAACTGGTGCGCTTGTGCAGCGGTGAGCGCAGGATTCTTTTTTCGAACAGCAGACGCAGATGAGTGAGGAAGAGATGGGCCATGAACGTGTGAGCCATGTGATGATGCCAGCCCACCCAGGTGCGCGTCTCATACTGATCCATGCCCGCTTCGCCTTTGCCTTCTTCCAACGCGGTTTCAATCGGCCAGCGCAGGCCACTCACGCGCACAAACTCCGCGCGTGGGCAGTGCGTCGGTGCATTACTCAAGTAAGTCTTAACGTCGGCCGGGTGGGTCAGGCTGCGGCGGAAGATCAGCCACACGCGCGGACCCGGCAGCCCCGCGCGCACCGTGGTCGCGCGCAAGAATGCGAACTCGGCTACCAAGTGACCTTTGGAACCTTCTTTGATGGTATAGCGCGTCCACTGGGCCGCTGACAACTGGGCACTCACGTCGCGCACCGCTTGCGAAGGGGGAGCGGTTCTGGCGACCCGCGCATGTGTGCGTGGGCGTCCCAGTGGACCACACCCCGGAGGCTCGACCCGCGGCGTGCGCAGCCACACGCGGGTATCCACGGGCACTTCCACCAGATACCATTTGCCCAGTGCCGACACCCCGTCCAAAAAGCCTGGATTTTGGCCGAAATGCTCATCAGCGGTCACCCAGCGAAAGGGCAGCTCGCCGTGTGTCACCAAGTCGTTGACCATCTCCAGCGCCAACTCGGGCTCGGTGTGGAAGCTCAACTTCTCGGGCAACCCGCAGGTGTACCGGCGTTGCTGATGGGCATCCTCAAACCACACTTCAGGCAGATACAGGCGCGCATCGACAAAGCTGTAGCCGCGCCGGCTCACATACACGCCGAACACGCCTTCTTGACAGTTGGCCACTTTGCCCAACGCGCCACAATACTGTCGTGCCACGCCCGCCGACGCTGCGCCTTGTTTCGGGAAGCCACTGCCATCAACGATCACGACGCCATCGACTTCACCCAACCCATGAGCCACCAGTTGTTGGCAGCGCCGAATCGCAGCGGTCGCGTCCCAAGTCCCTTGTCCGATATAGTGCTGCAGCGCCCGCACGGCATTCGTGTCTGTCCCCAGCAGTTCCAGCACCATTGGCTCAATCGTCTTGCGTTCCAGGTTCGACAACTGACCACACAGGTAGAACAGCGACCAGCGCTGCTGCTCGCGCCGCTGAAACACGGTTTGGAATTGCTGATGGTAAGTGACCAGTTCCTCAGCGCTGGTGACTATATCTCGCCCGGTCAACCGTCGCGATGCTTTGCGTCCACTGGCTGGCGGTCGCTTGACGCTTGGTTTCTTAGTTCGGCTGATCTTACTCACGGCAGCCTCCTTTCGCTGGATGTCCTCCGTGAGTTTACAGCCCGAAATCTCGTAGTAATACGAAGTCTCGTTGTAGTATTAGATGCTGAGGCGAAAGGTACGACTGGTTCCGATCGCTTCCATGGTTATTGGGATGGGGATTTTGGGCATTTCCCAGGATTAACCACAGCAAAAGTTGGTATTGTGCAGATAAGCGGTTACGCACTTCAACCCGTTTACTATGTCGAATAGCCCACGTGAGTGAACGCCGCGCCAGAGCCGCGGTGTTTACGGTAATCAAACCAAAGCGCAATAAACCTGCTGACCTGGCGCCGTAATGTGTCTGGAAAAACCGGATCTTGCTATCGTAGAGGCGGATCAGTTGCGAAGCACTTGCTCGACTGGCGCTGCCACCTCCCAGATGGACAACCTTCGCACTCGCCGAGTAGTAGACCCTCCAACCGCACCGCCTCATTCGATAACACCAGTCCATCTCCTCCGAGTACATGAAGTAAGACTCATCCAGGAGACCAACCTGCCGGATTGCCTGTGATTGTGCCAGTAGACAAGCGCCGCCCACCCAGTCCACATCGTAGAGGCCAGTAGTATTCCCAACTGAACGGCGCGTCCGTATGTTGCGCCCGGTCACTTCTGACCACAACGTGGGAAAGCTAGCCCAGGACTCCTGGAGCGAGCCGTCGGAATTGAGTAACATACAACCAACGATCCCTGCCTCAGGATGTAGATTCGCCACTCGAACCAACTCCTGCAACGCGCCAGGCAGGACGATTGTGTCACTGTTGAGCAACAGCGCGTAACGCGCCCGAGCCAACTCCAACCCATGGTTATTGGCGCGGGCGAATCCGAGATTTGTTGGGTTCTCGATGACTTGCACCTGTGGAAAGAGCCGGCGCACCATTTGAACACTGTCGTCACTGGATGCATTGTCCACAACCCAGACTTCATACTGTATGCCCGGTGGGTCGGCGAAAATTGAGCTAAGACATTGTCTCAATAAATCGCGCGTATTCCAATTCACGATGATGATCGACAAGTCCATTGGATTTATTCAGCTTGTGGAGTTGAATGTGTGGCATGAGTTAATTGGCTTATCGTCACTATTCCGCCCAGAAACAGCCAGCCTATTATGGATGCGCGTAAACCCGTAAGGCCGATGTTGTAAACAAAAGGCAACACCCAATCCCCAAGCATCCCAGCTACTAGTGTCCCTGCCAGCCCCCCTAACGCGCCGTAAATATAGGCCCGCGCAAACCCCTCCGGCACTTGATTGCGCAATTGCCAGCCATGCCGTCCGATTCGCCACATGAACCACAGGAAGCATGCCATACCCAGTAACCCGGTCTGGGCAATGATATCCACATAGTTGTTATGTGAGTTGAAAACCACTCGCCAACCCATTATAGGAATCAGGGGTGTGTACCAGTAATAGTTCGCAGGCCCGAGGCCTAGAATCGGGTTGACCAGAACGAGTTGACCGATAATTTCCCAAGCAGCGGTCCGAGTGATTAAGCTGTACTCATTATCCCCTTCCATAACGAAGCCAAATAACCGTTGACTAAACAGCGCTACTACAGCGATGGAAACCAAAGCAAGAAGGACTCGCAGCCGCGGCTTTGCGAGCCAAAGAATGACCCCTATCGTGATCACCGAAGGCAGCCAACCAGAGCTCCAAGCCGAAGCCTGCACCAAACCTATGTACATTGCACCCGCTACAACTGCGCTTAGTACGAGCCGCCAGCTACGAGACAATTGTTGATTGAGTAGGGCTTGGCTGAAAGCCATGGCAACCAGCCATGTCCAGAAGAGACTACCGGCGGAGAAAGACCTAAACAAAAGACCAATGAGTGAATTCAATCCGGGTACAGATCGACCAGCGACTAACAAGCCACCCAAAGCCAGGAATGTCCAGGTCATCCGTTTCAACCAACGCAAGTTCTTGACCTGGTTCCCTACGAGCAGGAAGGCGCCTGCTGACAACACAAAGACTGCTAGCTCTCCGAGTTGAGCACGCAAAGGTGCCGGCTGTGCAGACATGAACCATGGCAACTGACCCATCCCAAACGACAGAAGCGCGACAAGGATAAACGCAAATAATGGCAGGTTGGCTGGGGAAGGTGTCAGCTTTATCTCTCGGCCCGC
>JAMDDR010000383.1 GCA_023488685.1 Chloroflexota bacterium
CCGCCGCCCTGCTTCAGGATGACCACGACCTTCCAGTACTGCTGCGGCAGTTTCACACCGCGGTATTCGGGATCGCCATCGCCGAACACCGGGCCGGTGAACACCGACACTTTCAGGTTGGTGGCGATGGCGTTCGACAGGATGTAATCCTCCAACCCCGCCCAGGTGCTCTTGTTACGGTTGAACAGCTTGTGCTGCGGCGCACAATTGGTGAGGTGAAAGGTGTCGTCGTTGGCGATTCTGGCAACCTGGGGTGTGCTGCCCCAGGCGGCGTCCAGCCGGCGCACCAGGTGGCCGAAGTCAAGATCGTTATCGCCATACAACTCGGAACCAATCTGGCTGTTGCGGTCGATGCGCGGGTCGAAGCTCCAGCGATCCGAATCCCGCGAGACATCCTGGAACGCTTTGCCGTCGATATTGACGGCGGTGAAGTACGCCAGCCGGCGCGCCCCGTTCATCACGGCGCTGTAGTCCACCAGGAACAGCACGGCGTCCTTGATCGGCTCGAACGCGCGCTGCGCCAGGAATGCCCTGTCCTGGGTATAGGTGTAGTGCCACCACAGGCTTTGCACCGTCCAGGGCGTCTCGCAAATCTCCCAGCCCCACGTCGGCACGGGATAAGGCATGACGTTCATCTCGGTGGGATAGGCGCTGTGCGGAAAGTAGGCGCCGCGCAACCCGTAATACTCGCGCGCCCACTTGCGGCTGAGCGGCAGCAGGAAGTGCACCAGTTCGACGTAGGGCAGGTGCTTCTCCACGTGATTGCTGGAGAAGGTGCACCAGAACGGCTGCTGCGTGTTGTAGTTCATGTGATAGTCGCCGTGCCAGGCCGTGCCGATGTCGCGGTAACTCCAGTTGGCAAACAGGCCGGGACAGTTGGCGCCGGCCCGGGCCGCGCAGTTCAGGAAGTACAGGTTCCAGTACCACGTGCGTTCGAGCAACTCGTCCTCCAGCGCCACACCGGATTTGGCCCAGTACGCTTCCCAGGCCCGGCCGGCGGCCGCGCGCGCCGCCTCAAACGCATCGGCGGACGGCGCCGGCACATCCCCCACGCCTGCACCGATGGCGGCAGCGGACCCTTCGTCCAGTTGCACACACACGAGCAGCGGGGCACGATCGGCCAGCGCCCGTTCCAGCGGGCCCATGCTTTCGGTCACGCCCGACCAGTTGATGCGGCTGCGGCACGCCAGCGGCACGTTCGCGCGGGCGCTCAGGCGGAAGGCGCGGTCGTTCTGAGCGTTGCCGGGCAACGCTGGCAGCACCTGCCGGAAGGACAGGCTGTTGGCGGCGGGGTCCTCGGCGGTCGTGAACGGCGGGATGTCGTCGGGCGTGGCGGGGTCGGGCAACAGGCGGATGCGCTCGAACGGCGACGGGGCCGGCTGGCCGTCCGCATCGACGAAGCGCAGCCACAGCCGGTCGGCGGCCATGTCCGTGAAGAGCTGCAACGTGCGGCGTTGCCCGCCAGCCAGGAGGAACACCTCGCACAGCCCGGTCGCCACGTCGAGCCGGTGCCCCAGCAACTCGGCCTCGCGCCGGTCGAAGCCGAGCACCAGCGTCCCGCATGGGAAGGGGCGTGGATACGGGGCGCGGTAATTCTGCTGCATCAGCTCGCAGTATTCGCGGTACCACTCGTCCTGCTCCAGCGTGGCGTAATCGGATGGGATGGCCTGCACCTTCTCGAAGATCGTCTGGAACGAGCCAATCTTGTCCTGGTTGTTCTCGGCGACACGGACATCCCACACATTGTTATGACCGAAGTGCACGACCACCGCATCCGGCCGCGTGGTGACAACGGCGCCCAGGCCGCCGTTGCCCAGCAACGCACCTTCAAAGAAGTTGCTGGCCGGTTTGTGGTAAACAATAGGGTGTTTGCGTGCACGCTCAAGGGGGGTTAGGGTAGATAGCGGCATGTGACAATTTTAACGAAAAAGGAAGGAGATGCACATGCTGTTTTTGGAGGCAGTACTATACGACAATACCATTTTGCGTTGGCTCATTGCGTCGAGCATCGCCCTGGTCGTGCTGGCCGCGCTACAGATCGCCAAGCGGGCCGTATTCAGGCGCGCGGCAAACCTGGTCCAACGCAATCACGCCAGCGTAGAGGATTTCATCGCCGGCTTATTCGCAACCAACCTGACGCTGTTCAACCTGCTCGTATCCGTCTACATCGCCTCGCTGGCGCTAAACCTGCCGCCCGACGTCCGGGAGTTCATGAACCGGGCGCTGATTATCGGGTTCATCGCGCAGGGAGCGGTATGGGGCAACCGGCTGATTTCAGCCTGGGTGAATCGCTACCGGCGGGACAGGCTCGAAACGGACGCCACCGGCGCGACGACCATCAACGCCATCGGACTGCTGGCCCGGCTGACCCTGTGGACGATCATCCTGTTGTTTGCGCTGGCCAACCTGGGTGTGAACATCACCGCGCTGGTCGCCGGCCTGGGGGTCAGCAGCGTGGCGGTGGCGCTGGCGCTGCAAAACATCCTGGGCGACCTGTTCGCCTCCCTCTCCATCGCGCTCGACAAGCCATTTGTGATCGGGGATTTCATCAACCTCGACGGCGGGTACATGGGCAGCGTGGAGCACATCGGGCTGAAGACCACACGGGTGCGCAGCCTGAGCGGAGAGCAAATCATCATCAGCAACAACGACCTGCTCAAAAGCCGCATCCGGAACTACAAGCGCCTGCAGGAGCGGCGCGTCGTCATCTCAATCAGCGTGGTGTACCAGACGCCGCACGAGAAGCTCGTCGCGATCCCCGAGATGGTCAAGGAGATCGTCACTGCGCAAGAGAACGTGCGCTTTGAACGCGCGCATTTCAAGGAGATTTCCGGCTATGCATTGAACTTCGAAGCGGTGTACCAAGTGCTGACGCCTGATTACAACATTTACATGGATTGCCAGCAGGCGATCAACCTGGCGCTGCACCAGCGCTTCCAGCAGCAGGGGATCGATTTTGCCTACCCGACCCAGATGATGTATGTGACCGATGCACGAGTGTGATGGAATAGAAATATCCCACGATGTTGACTGCCTATAGGTCCATCAACAACTGTCGAACGTAAGCTCGGAATGCCGGACTGAGATGAAGCGAACTCTGTGTGGTAATGGCTTCTGGCATATTGTGGTATCGAGTGACTCTTCATTGATCTCTAATGCGCGCCCCACGTCACATCGTGCTTCAGGGCATCACGTAGATAGTCGACGCGTGCAACTTCTTCCGCCCCCAATTCCTGTAGCAACCGTTCACGGGAAACCTGACCCAGGAGGTAAGCTTCGATCAAGGCTTCTTGATAGAGTGCATGCACACCCTTCTGTACGGCTTGTGCGAGTACAGTCGCCTCATCCTGGTTACGTTTTGCTGCTATAAATGCAAGCTGTTGGACAAATATTGTCTGCTTGGGTTCAATACCTGTCTCTTCTAAATACGCAGGTTGTTGTGCCATACCACCCTACTCCTGCACCTATGATACACGTAACCGCACACCGCGGACGTAAAATCGGCACATGACCGGCATAGCCACAGCACTCCGGGATGCGATCCAGCAGACCCTCGACGGCAAACTCGGCGGCAGCGCGCTGCTGCGCCAACTCATCGCCCACGACGAGTGGCGCGTGCCAATTACCATTGACGACGGCGGCACGTCGCACTACCTCTACGTGAAGAACAGCGACGGGCAGCGCTTCCAATTCCTGTGCACCGACGAGCCAGCGTACCAGGCCAGCCACGCCGCCGTGGGCGAGGCGCTGATGGGCAACCGCTACATGACGGCCAGGGGGATCGACCTGTTCGCCGACTTGAGCGACGACGCGGACGTCATCGCGGTGAACTGGGGCTCGCCGCCGGAAATCTTCTTCAAGCAAGAGCAGATCCCGTCGTTACGCGAGTGGGCCCAGACGGTGCGGGTCGAACAGACGCTGGCGACCCCCAAACCCGACCTGCGCCTGCTGAAGGCGTTCGCACGCTTTTACATCGTGCTGCAGAAAGTCGAAGAGGGCTTCGCGCTCACACTGGCGCCGGACCGGCATGGCCGCAAGCTGGCAGCGGTGTTCACCGCGGAGGACACGCTGCAGGCGTTTCTGACGGACACGCGCAACGGCGAGCTTGGCTTCGAGCCGGTCACACGCGCCATTCCCGGCGAGCACCTGTTCGACGATCTGCGTGAGATGCCGCTCGACGGCATCGCCTTCAATTGCTCCGGGCCGGTGCGCACACGCCTGTTCACGCCAGAACTGGCAAAAGCGGTCATGTCGGCGTAGCGATGAATCCGTTTACCCAATCGCTGCTGAAACAGGTCAAAGACCGCGCGCTGGTCGAGTTTGTGACGCAGTGGGATGCGCTCGAAGCGTTGGTGATCCGCGTGTACAAGGGCGGCGCAGCCGCGGCGCCAGATGAGGCCGAGCACACGCGCCTGCGGGCACGTCTACGACAAAGCTATCCGCGCTGGCAACCGGCGCTGGGGCAGTATTGGCCGCGCACGCGCGCGGCCGGCCAGCCGGTGCAGACGGACCCCTTCGCGCACCTGCTGGCGGTGGCGCATGCCGCCGATTTCGTGGACAACTGGACCGCCATGCAGACGTTGCCCGCCGCGCGTGAGGCACTCAACATGCTACTGGTGGACGCATTGCCGGCCAACACCTGACAGGTCTCAAAAGACCTGTCAGGTGTTGGCCTGTTGGCCTAACGATTCACCTTTCCCTCAAGCGGTTTGCTGGCGTAGCGGGCACGGTTGATGAGCTGCGCCGTCATGCCGCCATCCGTCATGATATTGGCGCCTGTCATGTAGCTCGATTGGTCCGAGGCCAGGAACAACACCACGTTGCCCACCTCGCGCGACGATTGCACGCGCCGCATGGGGATGTTGTCGAACCAGTGCTGGCGCGCCTCCTCGACGTTCTCCGCCGCATTCTGGATATCCTGCCAGATTTGCGTGTCGGTGAGACCGGGGCTGACCGCGTTCACGCGGATGCCGAGCGGGGCGATTTCGATGGCAAGCGCGCGCGTCAACATGGCCACACCGCCTTTGGCCGCCGCGTAAGGGGCGGCTTCGGACAGGGTCGCGACCGTGTGCACGCTCGCGATGTTGACGATGGCGCCCGAACGTTGTTGCGCCATCACCTCCAACGCATAGCGACTGCACAGAAAGGTGCCTTTCAAGTCCACATTCACCACGCGGTCCCAGTCGGCCTCGTCCATCTCCAGGGTCGGTTTGACGAAGTTGACGCCGGCGTTGTTAACCAGCGTGTCCAGCCGGCCATACGTCTTGACGGCATAGTCCACCATGGCCTTGCAGTCCGCGGCCTTTGACACATCCGTCTGGATGAACAGGCCCTTGCCAAAACGGTCCTGCAAGTCGGCGGCCACCGCCTGGCCGCGCAGCGGGTTGACCTCGGCCAGCACCACCTCCGCGCCGGCTTCGGCAAAGCACTCGGCAATACCCTGGCCGATGCCGCTGCCTGCCCCCGTCACAACAGCCACATGTCCGTCCCAGTTCATGCTGTCCTCCTTGATTCCAACCACCCAGGTATTACTATCAGGCAACCACCAAGGGCACCAAGGGAAAGATTTTCATGATACCTGGCGGTTCGTTCAATGCCTCTATTCGGGGTATCCAATGGAAATACTCGCTGGTTAGTGTGCGTGTTTATGCAGTACCCGCAAAGGTTGACGTGTCGCCCAGGCCCTCGCTGCCAAGGCCCAGGTAGCCGCCGTCCACCGGCAGTTCCGCGCCGGTGATGAAACTGGCGTCGTCGCTGCACAGGAACAGGATGGCGCGCGCCACCTCGCGCGGCTCACCCAGCCGCCGCAGCATGTGATAGCGCCCCCACACCGGCTCCCATTTGGCGCGGTCGTTGCTGGCTGCTTTTGCCACCTCGGGCGTCCAGATCCAGCCGGGGCTGATGGCGTTGGCCCGAATCTTGTCAGGGGCCAGGTCGAGCGCCATGCATTTGGTCATGGTGAGGATGGCGCCCTTGCAGGCGTTGTAGGTCCAGCGGTTGGGCTGCGCGATGTGGCCGGAAATGCTGGCGATGTTGACGATGGCGCCACCGCCGGCGGCGCGCATCGGCGCATGGGCCGCCTGCACCATGTTGGCGTAGCCGCGCACATTCACCCCCAGGCTGCGCTCCCAATCGGCCGTGGTGACGTCCAGACCCTTGCCGATGAAGCTGGCGGCGCTGTTGACCAGGTAATCCACACGCCCCAGTTGCGCCACCACCTGCTGGACCGCGTTGCGGCACGCCTCGGCGTCGGATATGTCGACGCGCCAGAAATACGCGGCGCGTCCATTGCCGCGCAAGTCGTTGACGACCTGTTCGCCGGCGGCCTGGTTGATGTCGAAGATGACCGCGCTGGCGCCGCCAGCGGCGAACTCGCACGCGGCGGCGGCGCCGATCCCCGACGCGCCGCCGGTGACAATTGCGACTCGTCCTGTCCAATCCATGTTAGCTCCTGTTTTGGGTATCCCTACGGAATGCCTACCACAGAGAGCACAGAGGACACAGAGTCCTTCTATTTATCCTCTGTGCTCTCTGTGCGCTTCGCGTCTGTGGTTAAACCCTTCGCCGCCTGGATCATGCGATCCACCAATGTGCCGGGCAACACAAACTCACCCACGCTTGCGCGCGCCAGCGCCATGGGAACGGCCCAGATCACCAGGTTGGAATAATAGTCATCGCCCCACACCGGCAGCCCTGTCTCCGAACTGATCAGGCAGCGCTGGTTCCATGGCGAGCGCGTCTTGAGCGCAATAGCCTCGTAGATGCGCTGGGCGATCTCCAGCCCGGTGTCCTCATGGCCGTGATAGATGAACGTCATCGCGGCGCACAGGTTCTCACCCACAAAGGTGTGTTTGGCGTGATCGCCTTCCTGCGGCCAACCCGCGTCGAAGCGCTGGCCCTCGGGCGTGACGCCGTTCGCCAGCCCATACGCGGTGGCAGCCATGTTCAGGCGCGCCACCGTTTGAAGCGCCGATTGCACGTTCGCCTCCGGCAGCACGTCCGGCAGGCCCAATATCTTCACACACCACTGCGCCATCAACTGGTTGCCCAGCGAGACGTCGCTGCACTGGTCGTTGGCCGGGTCATTCCACAGCCGGTAGTATTCACCCGTCCACAGCTTGTCGTGATAGGCCACCAGGCCGCGATTCAGCCACTCGTTACACTCGGCGGCGAACTCGTCGTCATCCATCTCCATCGCCAGCGCCATGCCGCAGGCCAGTGTGGCCAGCCACGTGCCCGCCACGTACGCCGACGTGCCCCACCACGGCCAGATGTCGTAGAACTGGTTGGCCGGCCAGTGCTCGCCCGGCGCGACGTGCGCCTGGTCGTTGACCAGCCCGTCGCCGTCGTCGTCCAACGAAAATTGGTAGCGGATGGCTCGTTTGGCCGAGTCGTAGAAGCGCGCCAGCCGTTGATGGTCG
>JAMDDR010000009.1 GCA_023488685.1 Chloroflexota bacterium
TTCGTCTCCTGGCGGATGAGCAGATCGTCGACCAGCGCATCCAGCGCGGTGCGCGAGACCTGTTCCACACTGGCATTCGCAATCACCTGTTGAAGCTGCTGTTGGTAGAACTGGACCAGGAAAGAGCTGCTCTCATCGTTGGATTGCTGTAATTGCTGGACCTGCTGAGCAAGCTGGCTATAGTTATATCCGAGCTCCTCCCATTCGAGACGCTCGCGCGCCTGTACCTGCTGTACGGTGATGGTTTCGCCGCCAACCGTGGCGACCGCCTGGTTCGGCTCGAACACGAGAATCTGCAGAGCGGCCGCAGCGACGAGCAATAGCACGAGAAAGGCAACCACAATGCTTCCGATGACGACGTATTTCCGGGTACGGCGTTCGCGCCCGTATCGGGAAAGGGTGCGCTGTTCCAGTACATGCTGAGGCAGAATGGGCTTGTTTGGCATAGGACGTTGGGGAAACGTTCAAGTGATGCGTCCTCCCCACTATCACCGGGGAGGAACGCCGCGCTTGAACCACTGGCTCACAGACAATCGGACCTAGAAGGGAAACCCTTCATCATGCTCCACTTCATCGAATTGGCTATACTCCTCATGCGCAACGTGGGCACGCCGTTCGCCCAACAACACCATCTCGTTTGCCACGATTTCGGTGCGGTAGTGGCGCTTGCCTTCAGCATCCTCCCATCCGCGCGTCTGCAAACGGCCTTCGATGTAAACCTGTTGGCCGCGCACGAGATGCTGCTTGCAGATCTCGGCAAGACTCCCCCAGGCAACGACATTGAACCATTCGCTGTCTTCGCGACGTTCGCCTTCCGGGGTAACCCACGTGCGCTTTGTCTCAACAGCAAATGACGTGACGGGTTTACCACTCGGCGTATAGCGCATCTCAGGGTCGCGCCCAAGCTGCCCTATGATCATGACCTTATTCAATCCGCGCATGGAGACGACCTCACATTACTCAACACAGCACAGAGCCACACACGATTAAGATAGTAAGATTAAGTTGTCGTAGTATCAGGCGCGGGCTCGCTCGCAGGCGCCGCAGCCTCCGGCTCCGCAACTGCTGGCGCGACAGCCTCGGTCTGCGCTGGCTCTGTCGCTGCAGGCTCGACAGCCGCAGGAGCAGTCTCATCCGCTCGAATGAGCAGGTAACGGATGACATCCTCGGTCAAGCGCAAACGAGACTCGATCCTGGCGATCGATGGAGCATCCAATTGCACCAATGCGAAGACATAGTGGCCTTCGCGATACTTGCGAATGGGGTACATCAGCCGGCGCAGCCCCCACTGGTCCACTTTGGTGATCGTGCCACCTTCTGCGGTGATAAACTCTTTAACCCTGTCGATGATGGCTGTCAGATTGGTTGCGTCAACGTCAGGCTTGACGATAAACGTTAGTTCGTAACTACGCGTCACAGATCTATGCTCCTTTCCACGGATATTGCCCTCGCTTTATTCGCAAAAAAGCGGACGCGCGTCAAGCGTGCCCGCATCCTCGCTCGAGAGCGGAAAGATAGGAACCAACTATAACACGGTTTGATGAATATTTCTTGCTACAATGTAGCGCGCGAGGATCAATCACTTTTGTGCTCAACGTCATCACAGCCTTCCTGGCTCCTTTCCTTGCGGAGACAAGAGGGACCATCATCATCGGAGGTCTAAACGGGCATGTCCAAACGCGCACTGTTGTCCATTGACGGCGGAGGTATTCGAGGCATCATCCCCTTGTGCGCATTGGCCGAATTGGAGAGACAGACGCAGCGCCCTGCCCGCGATTGGTTCTCCTATGTGGCCGGAACGTCAACGGGCGCCATCATCGCCGGCGGCATCGCGTGCGGCCTCAGCGCCGAGCAGATGCTGGAGTTGTACCAGACATTAGGGCCCAACGTCTTCCGATTCGACCTGTTCGGTTTCCTGACCAGCCTGGCATCGTTTCGCTACCGCAGCAAGCCGTTGGCCGAACTGCTACAGATCTACTACGATGACGTGACGCTCAACGATCTGCCAATCGACATCATGGTCACGGCCACGCGCGTCTCGGACGGCAAGCCCTGGTACTTCGTGCGTGATAACGCCTGCAACAGCAGCAGTACCGGCTCATTGCGATTGGTGGATTGCGTGACAGCCTCGGCAGCGGCGCCCACGTTTTTCGAACCCTATGACGTGCCCGGCATCGGCGCCTGCGTGGACGGAGGCGTGGGTATTGCCGGCAACCCCGTCTATCAGACCTGTGTCGAGGCATTCTATTACTCACCGCAGGGAACCTATACGCCATCCGACACCGTTGTCGTATCGCTGGGCACGGGTTATTCGCCCAAGCCAGCCGCCCCCAGACATCTGTTGGAATGGGTCACCTGGATCATCGGCGAACTACTGGCCGTGCCAGCCGAACAACAGACGGAACTGGTTTTACGACATTTCACCACCGCAGGCACGTACCGCATCAACCCACCACTGCCGCGTGACATCGGCATGGACGACGTGAGTGCAGTGCCGGAACTGATCACCATCGGCCGCGAACTTGCCGCAAATCTTGACTGGGACGACATCCTGGCAGGGAAACCGGCGTTGCAGGTGCGGCCGAACCTGGCGTGGCTGCAACGTCATTGAACCGGCGGTTGCTCTGCGCCAGGCCAACCATCGCCGTATGCCCATGCAAAGTATGATATAGTGCAAAAGTTGGTGGTATTACTATATGTTTTTCCGGTAGTCGTTTCGTCCAAATTGCTCCTCAGATGACTCCTTGGGATCCTTCTGCGAGAGTAGACAATCGGGAATGGGAACGGGAGGTTCGATTTTCATGGCAAATACACGACCCAAGTCAATTGCGCTGCAAGGGGGCCATCAGCCGCGCGTGTACAGGACATTCGAAGACTGGCAAGCTGAGCAACAACATGACGTTCGCACACCCGAGGAGCGTGGGATACATATCGGTTCGTCCGTGATGTGGCGGCATCGGCACGAGCGAATCATCGTCACCGAGCGTGCCACGGTCGTGGCCATTTCAGAGAACACTCTTACCCTGGAAGTCAAAGACGTCAAGACACGCACGTGTAGCGCCCAGGTGTGGGAGATTGTCAGCAACGAAATGGATCGCCCCTCCATCAAAGAGTTGAACCAGAATCGGTTCTAACGCGTCGAGGCGGCAAAGCCTCCCCAGATGCCTCGTTGCGCCTTGCCACAAGGGCGTGCTCTCATCCAGCACTCAGCTTAGCCGATTAACGTATGAACCTGTAGTCCTCACACAGCGGGAGCAGGCATGCGAAACCAGAAGAGTTGGATACTGGCGCTTGGCGTTCTGATCAGTATATGGGGTGGATGGGCACTAGAAACTGGCGTGCCAGATCAAGCCTCTGCTTCCACGCAAGCACAGCTACAGCAGGCGGATGAACGACCAACAACCCTACGGCAACAGCACCGGTGCGTTTGTGCGCCGGCGCGAGTGGTACGCCGCCGGCCAGGGCATCCACTTCGGCATCGACTTTTCCGCGCGTTGCGGCACCCAGGTCGTCGCCATCGGCGACGGCACGGTGCTCAAAGTTGACGCGCGTGAAAACGGCTCCGGCCCACACAACCTGCTGATCGCCCATCCCAACGGCTATGTCTCGCTATACGGTCACCTGGTGGAACGCCCCACCCTGAGCGTGGGACAGGCGGTAAAACGTGGCGACCCCGTCGGCCTGACCGGCGATCCGGACCTGACCTGCACCTCGCGCCCGCACCTGCACCTGGAGATTCGCAACAGTGGCCTGGGCACGGCCTTCAACGCGCATAACCTGATCGACGCCGACTGGGACGCGCTGCAACTGGTGGGCTCATTTGGGCGCGGCTTCCAGCGCAACCTGGACGACCCGCGCAAGTGGCAGAGCGTGTACGACCAGCCGGATATCCGATTCGATGGTCCTTTCATCAATGAGTTCCGCAATACGTGGCCGTATGACTGGCGATAGGTTCCAAAACCATGTCGCGCTTCGATCATGAGGTTGATATGCAGTCACGCAACCATTCAATCATGCGCGTCATGTTCGTCCTGGCAGCCGTCGCCGGCCTGCTGGCTGGCTGCGCCAATCAACCCAATCAACCGAACCCTCAACCAACGATTTCTGACGCCAACAACACAGCCATCCAGCCAACGTTGACGTCGTTACCTGGCACAATATCACCGGTGATGGAAGCTGTGGCAGGCACGCCAACGCCGCCACCCACGCCCGAACCGGCGACACCGCTGCCCACAGCCTCATCGACGCCGCTGGCACAGCCAACCTTCGCACAGATGACCCAGGGCGGCTGTTGTGTACAGCCCTTCTTCTCGCCCGACGGCTCACGCATCCTGTACCTGGATAAGCCGTCGGCCGATGCGCACACAGGTCTGTGGTCGGTGACGGTCACACAACCACTGGCCCCCCCGATGTTGTACACGCAACGGCTGGGCCCTTTCAGCCGCGACTTCTCACTCAACGAGTTCCTTGAGGGCGGACGCACCATCGTCGAGCGGATGAGCGACGGGACGCAATGGACGATCGACAACGGCGGGCGGCGGCGTATCCTGTTTTCCCCGGATGACCAACGCATCGCATGGACAGTCGGCGAGGAAGTGGGCAACTTCGACGTGCGGCGTTCTGATATCTGGCTGGCTGATCTCGACGGCAGCAACGCCCGGCGCGTCGCCACGCTCTACGGCGGTGGCATCCAGGCCTGGTTCAACGACTCATCGCGCATGCTGGTCATCGGCAAGGCCAACCGCAGCGACGCCGTGCCAGCACTGAGCATCCTCTCGCTAGCCGACGGCAGCCTGACCCAGTTGATCGACGTCGAACGCTCGCGCAGCATGCTGCTCTCTCCCGACGATCGGCGCATCGTCTATTACGTCAGCCAGGCCAGCGATGCGACACAAGACGGCATGTACCTGCTGGACCTCAGCGCCACACCGGCGATACCACAGCGGCTTGACTTTTTCGGCGCCTATCGCTGGTGCAGCCCGACGGCGCTGTACTACATCCCGCTCCAGACTTCCGCGCCCAGCAACGAGCTATGGCGGCTGGACGTGACGACCGGCCAGGCCAGGGCGCTCATCCCTGCCGGTACCGATTCGCCATTTAAGATAGGCAACGGTGACTGGGATGTTTCACCCGACGGCAGGCAGATCGTCTACCTCAACGCACGTGACCGCAACATCTGGTTGGTGACTTTGCCCGAAGCGTGTTGAGAAGAAACCTCTCTACATCTCCTGCGCCAGCCGTTCCTCTGCGCCTACCAGGTGAAACGCCCTGCAGTAGTGACCAATCCGCTGTGCAATACAGTCGATCACCATCCGTTCCGCGTCCACACCCCGCGTCGCCAGGTTGCGATAGAGTGTTTGCCGCGCCGCCAGCACCTCCGGGTCGGTCCAGATGTAACGGCAACCCGTGCGCGTCAACCAGCCACGCCGCTCCGGTGCAATCGCGCCGAAGGGCCGCCCCTCCTCATCCGGATGAAGCCACTTCTTCCAACGCTCGCTGCGCTCGACCGCGTGTTCCAACACCGCTCCAATATCCGAGACGCCTTGAGTGCGCCCTAATGCACTCATCTCCTGCTGTTGCAGCGCGATCAGCGTCTCGTACTCAATCTCGGTGAATTCCGGCCCCACATTGGCGCCACCCATACGCGAGCGCGGGTAAGCCTCCGGGTTGCTGACATTGTCGGAGTAATGTCCCTTGATCACAGAGCCATAGGGCTCCGCGACGGCAGCGAGTGTGCCAGCCACTTCGGCGTCGAACTCGGTCGTGTGCAGGTCTGTGCCCACCTTGCCGACGACGAAGACCGGCCACACGTCACCCAATCCACGCGCCGGCAATCCCTGCTTCAGCGCATCCAACAGTGCGCGGAAATTGTCAAGATTCGCCAATCCACTGTGCACTTCTTCCGTGCCGACCTCGTAACTGACCCTGGGCAACCCCCTGGCCCGGCGATGGCGCTCGGCATGGTCGATGAGTTCAAGCGTGCGCTGCGCAACAACACGTATGTGGATGGTTTCTCCGGCCTGCAAGCGCACATCCACCGTGGGATCGACATGCAGCAGTTCATAGCCGGCGTCGATACATGCGACGAGCGAGTCTTTCACCCCGGCCATCGCGGCCTCGTATGAGTATTGCGCCTGGCGCTGCCTATCTTTCAACCACGGCCCGCCGTGATCGAGGCAACACACCACGGTGCTGGTGCAGCCAATCTCACGGCAGTACGACCGCACCAGGTTGACGAAATCAGCCTGCCGCCAGCCCGTGTAACCGCCATCCAGATCCACCTGGTTCAACGTGGCGGCAAATAACATCGGCGCGCGCTGATCCCGCGCCGCCACCAGCGCCGCCTTGAGCACGGCTTCGGAATTGGGACACACTGCCAATAACGTCACCCATTCACCCATGCGCCGATAGTGCCGCCGGACCGCCTCGATCATGGCCTCAACCGCCGGAAGGCCGGCCTGTGTTGCCGCGATACGCAACGTTAACGATTCCGCTTTTTCTCCCATGGATGTGATTATTACACCAACGAGAACACGGAAAAACACACAGGGCCGGTGAAAACCGGCCCTGTGTGCCATCAGACCATACAACGGAGGATCGACTCCAGTATTCCGCACAACGAGTTATGAGGTCGCGGAGAGTACTTGTTCGATATGTGTGCGCATCGACGCCTTCGACGCCGCACCGACGATGCGATCCACCTCGCGACCACGCTTGAAGAAAATCAACGTGGGGATACCCATGATCCCCAGGCGGCCAGCCCACGCCGGATTCTCATCCGTGTTCACTTTCCCGACACGCATCCGGCCAACGTATTCATGCCCGAGGTCCTCGATGGCAGACGAGACGGGCCGGCATGGCCCGCACCAGGGCGCCCAGAAATCCACCAGGGTGGGCAACGGCGACTGCAATACCAGCGTCTCGAAGGTCGCATCCGTTACGATGACCGGGTCGCCATTCTTCGCACCATGTGGCAACATCGATGCGGCAGCACCGGCCGCGGCCGACAATGTCATACTCGGACCGTTCACCGCTGGCGGGCGAATGGCCTGGCCGAGCAAGAACTCCAGATAAGCGCGCACAGTGGCAAAATTGACCGCGCCCTCGATACGCGCCTGCTCCTTGTCATCCCGCCAAAAGATCAACGTTGGCACGCGCGTAATGCGATAGCGCGAAGCCAGCGCACCTTCCTCAGTATTATCCACACGCAGTATCAGCGCGCGGCCGACGAACATACGTGCCAGTTCTTCGAGCGTCGGCGCCAGGGCGCGGCAATGCTCGCAGACGGGAACTTCGAAAGACAGCAGAATGGGCAATCCTGCCGCGAGCGCACGTCCCACATTCTGCGCGCTGGTGTGGATTGGGACATCAAAGACAGCAAGCACCTTCCT
>JAMDDR010000544.1 GCA_023488685.1 Chloroflexota bacterium
ACACTCACTTCCATCGACAACCGTGGGGGCAGCAGTTCAGACCTTTCCTTCACTGCGCGCCTAAACAGCTTGCAGCGACTGCCCGGCGGCACCTATATGTTGAGACTCATTTTGAATGGTGAAATAGTGCAGATGGCAACATGCATCATCGACGATTAACGTGTGTCAGGAAACACGCAACATGCGCGCCCGTTACTCTAACATGCTGCCATTCCCCGATTTGCCAATCACTCCAGGGGGATTCCCAACTGCGCTGCCTTGCGCCCAATCGCTTCTCGTGCAATGATCACCCTGTCATCCGGCTGATGTTCGATGAGGAAGTAACCTTCAGGGCAGCACTCCACCCAGCGACGCATCAGAATATCGTAGTTCATCGTACCCGTGCACGGCACGACTTCGACGATGTGAACCACGTGTTCATCTAATATGGCGCAATCCTTGGCATGCAGCGCGACCATATCCTTGCCCAGGACATCGTACAACTCGTTGACGATTCTCGACGTGTCATGCACGTCATGAACCGTCCCGGTAAAGTTCACCGGGTCCATATTGAACTTCAGGCGCGCCGAGCCGACTGCGTCCAACAGGTCACGCACTCGCTGCGGCGTATCGAGGGTGGACACCACATGTCCCTCCACCCCCAACGTCACACCCTCGGCTTCAGCCGTCGCGCATACCTGCCGCATGCTATCCACCAACCGATCAAACGTCTTTGGCAGGTGATTGTCGGGGTGCGGCCACCAGTGCCCGTTAGGATTGATGCTGCCGGGGCGCACGTACACAAAACGGGTATCCAGTTGCCGCCCAATGCGGATGAGCGCCTGTAAACCGCGAATGCCCTCGGCGCGCGTCGCGCCGTCTGGGTTGATCAGGCACTCATACCAGCCATTGGTCTGCGCCACCACCAGGCCGGCTTCGTCAAAGGCGTGCTTCACGCGGATCACGTCCGTGGGATCAGCCTCCAAGGGTTTGTTCACGAACACCTGGCCACCGCTCAACCCTGCAGCCACCACACGCCGGGTCGCCGCCACATCAATCTTGCGCCAGTCAGAAGGGAGAAATCCTGCTACGCCGATCTTCATGCCCTGTCCTCCGCAAATTGAGATTTAATAAGATTGTATCCGTAGCCGATGCGCTCGCGATGCCGATCATGCGCATGGTTGCGGAAAGAACCAATCGAATGAGGAGAAACTTCATGAGTAATGCTGTACCGAACTGGCACACGAACGTCTTTTTCGGGCTGCACTTTGATCTGCATGCCAACGAGCACGACACCGAGTTGGGTGCGGAAACCACGCATAAACATATCCGCGCCGAACTTCAGAAGGTGAACCCTGATTGGGTGCAATATGACTGCAAAGGTCACCCCGGCTACACCGGGTACCCAACCAAAGTAGGCACGCCTTCGCCGGGCATTGTGGGCGATGCGTTGAAGATCTGGAGTAAGGTGGCGCATGATATGGGTCTGCCCATCGTCGTCCACTACTCCGGCACATGGGACGGCGTACAGTGGAAGCAGCATCCTGAGTGGGCACGCCGCAAAACCGATGGCACGCCTTATGGCGGTGAAGGGTGGAACCCGCACTCGATGGCCGCCGACAGCCCTTACGATGCCGAGATCCTCGTACCGCAGTTAAAAGAGGTCATCGACTGGTATGACATCGACGGCTGTTGGGTGGATGGTGAGTGTTGGGCGGCCGAACCGGATTGGAGCGACTGGACACGCAAGCGCTTTGTCGAAGAGATGCGCAAAGAGAACCCCGCCTTCCCCGAGGCGTCAGGTTTCCACCAACCTGGTGATCCCTACTGGGACGCATACATGGCGTTCAACCGCAAGCGCTTCGAGGCCTACATCACCCGCTATGCCAACGCGCTGCACGCACACAAATCGACATTCGCCGTGTGTTCCAACTGGGCCTACACAGTGCGCATGCCTGACGAGATCAGCGTTCCACTTGACTACTTGAGCGGGGATTTCACCTGGGCGTTTGGGCTTGACAGTGCAGCGCTCGAAGCCAAGTTCATGGACAGCCGTGGTCTGCCCTGGGACTTGATGGCGTGGGGCTTTACCACGTCCGGCCAGATGAATAGGGCCAAATGGACGACCAAGTCGTTCGCCCATCTCGCCACAGAAGGCGCGCTTGTCGCTGCGAACGGTGGCGCGTTCCAGATTTATGACACACCCGTGCGCAACGGCCGGTTGGTAGAGTGGCACATGGACGTCTTTGCCCAGGTGGGCAAGTTCATGCGCGCACGCCAGACTGTGTGCCAGGGCACGCAGTCAGCACCGCACGTCGCGTTGCTACACAGCCAGAGCCACTTCTACGCCAACAACCACCCCGAGAATACGGTTTCGGTCTACAACGAGGGCGTGCCCGTCCGTACACTGACAGGCGCGCTGGCCCTCCTGCTCGACAACCACTATCACACGGACGTGATGAACGAGGAAACCCTGCAACGCCGTATGGACGAGTACCCAGTGATCGTGGTGGCCGAGCAAACACATCTGCCGCAATCCCTCAAGGACGCGCTGTTAGCGTGGGTGAAGCGTGGCGGCAAGCTGCTGCTGACGGGCAGTCACATCGTGCGCGACTATGGTGAAGTGTTGGGCGTCACCGCTGCAGGTGAACCCGGCGAGGAGCGGGTATACGTGCCGGCCGACGGCGGCGCGGTGCCTGTCAGTGGCTACTGGCAACGGGTGAACACCAGTGGCGCGAAGGCGCTTGCCCCCTTGCTCAAAACACAGGAGCCGAAACGGGGTGAGACCGGTCATCCCGCCGCAACCATCAAGAAAGTTGGCAAGGGCAGTATTGCCGCCATTTATGGGCCGGTAAGCACGGTTTACGCCGACTATCGTTACCCGCGCATCCGCTCCTTTGTTGGCACCGTGCTCAAGACGCTGACAGGCACCATGCCGGTCGAGATCGACGCACCGCCTTACGTACAGCTCACGGTACGGCAACGGCCGGAGACAGGCCAGCTCATCGTTCATCTGCTCAACACAGCCACCACCAACCCACTGTCGCCGGTGAATCCCTTCGTTGAAGACGTACCTGTTGTCGGACCGATCACCGTACGCGTGCAATGCCCGGCACGACCGGTGTCTGTCAAACTCGCACCTGAGAACAAAGGCCTGTCCTGGAAATGGTCGCAAGGTGTGCTTACCGCCACGATTGCAGGCCTTCACATTCACACCGCCCTGGTGATCGACACCAAAGCCGCCCAACAAACGCGAAAGGCGCGCACCAAAGCAGCAACCGAGTAAGCCATGAAAATTCAGTCAAACCAAAAGCTAGTCATGATCGGCGATTCCATCACCGATTGTGGCCGCGCGCAACCTGTCGGCGAAGGGCTGTTCGAGGCACACGGCAAAAGCTACGTCGCCTATGTTGCAGGGCTGCTCGGCGCAGTTTACCCGGACCGGCACATCCGTGTCGTCAATATGGGCACCAGCGGCAATACGGTGCGCGATCTGAAAGCGCGCTGGCAGCGTGATGTACTGGATCTCAGCCCCGACTGGTTGTCGATCATGATCGGCATCAATGACGTGTGGCGCCAGTTCGACCTGCCGTTGCAAACCGAACTGCATGTGCCCATCGCCGAGTACGAGCACACGCTTGACGAATTGGTGCTGGCAGCTAAACCCACGCTCAAGGGGTTGGTGCTGATGTCGCCTTTCTTCATCGAACCGAATCGTGCCGATGCGATGCGTGCCACGATGGACCGCTATGGGACCGTCGTGCGTCAGGTGGCAAAGCGGCATGGCGCCATTTTCGTTGACACCCAGGCCGCGTTCGACAGTGTGTTGAAACATTGCCATGCGGCATCGCTGGCATGGGATCGCGTGCACCCAAATGTGACCGGACATATGGTGCTTACGCGTGCATTCCTCAACGCGGTCGAGTTTGCCTGGTAATCTGGTTTTGTATCTGACTGCAGGAGACAATCATGTTATTCGAGCTAAGACAATATCGAATCAAAGACGGGAAGCGCAATGAGTGGGTCAAGTTGATGGAAGAGGAGATCATCCCGTTTCAGACTTCCAAGGGTGTGGTGGTGATTGGTAGTTTCATCGCCGAACAAGAACCTGATCTGTATGTCTGGATCAGGCGCTTCGACAGCGAAGAGGAACGCCAGCGCATCTACAAGGCCGTATATGAAAGCGATGAATGGGTCAATGTGATCAAGCCCAAGACCGACCTGTTGCTCGACCGCAGCCGTATCGCAGTCACTCGGCTTGAGCCGACCTCAAAATCGGTGATCCACTAAAGCCGTTTTGCTATTCAGCCCGTGCCGTCTGGCACGGGCTGAAAAATACCCAAGGAATGATATGTCCACAGTACGCAGACTGAATGTTGCCCTGGTGGGTCTTGGTTTCGGCGCCGAATTCGTCCCCATCTATCTACACCATCCCAACGTCAACCGGCTCACCCTGTGTGACCCTAACAGAAAAGTGCTCGACGAAGTCGGCGACAAGTACGAGGTGGAATCCCGTTATAGCGACCTGGGAGCCGTTCTTGAGTCAAAAGACATCGACGCCGTCCACCTGGTGACGCCCATCCCTCTGCATGCAAGACAGGCAGTCGCCGTGCTGGAATCAGGCAAACATTGTGCGTGTACCGTGCCTGCAGCCACCAGCCTGGAGGACTTGAACGCGATCGTATCAGCCCAGCGTCGCTCCGGCAAACATTACATGATGATGGAGACCGCCGTGTATACGCGCGAGTTTCTGTTCGTCAGAGATGTGGTTGGCAAGGGGCAATTCGGGTGAATCCAGTTTCTGCGTGGCGCGCACTACCAGGATATGGAAAACTGGCCGCCGTACTGGATGGGCTTGCCGCCGATGCACTATGCCACACACGCCATCGCGCCTTTGCTGGCGCTGACCAGGACGCGTGCACGCGTCGTGCACTGCTTTGGTTCGGGCTGGCTACGACCGGAACTGCACACACCTTATGGGAATCCATATCCCATCGAGACAGCGATTTTCCAACTGGAAGGCATCGACATCGCGGCGGAGGTGACGCGTTCACTCTTCCACACAGCACGCGCCTACACGGAAAGTTTCAACGTTTACGGCGAGGCAATGACCTTTGAGTGGCAACAAGTTGAGGACGAGCAACCGGTGGTTTTTATGATGGATGCCTTGCAGCCTGGCCGCGGGCGGCCGATTTCGCAACAACGCATCAACGCGCCTGATCGTCAGGACCTTTTACCTCAAGAGATCGCCCGATTTACACAGAGGGGCGTCTATGATGCAACCAACCCGCACTTGTCCTTCCTCCAGGGAGGCGGCCACGGCGGTTCACACCCGCACCTGGTGCACGAGTTCATCAACAGTATCGTCGAGAACCGCTCACCCGCGATCGATGCGGTGACCGCCGCGAACTGGACAGCAGCAGGTATATGCGCACACCAATCCGCGCTGCAACAAGGTGCCCAAGTAGAGATCCCGCGATTCGACGCTTAACGGCCTGAGTTTCGGTATTAGTCATAATCCGCTACTGGAGGAAGTATCTATGACCTTCACCCACAAGATCGCTATCGTCGGAAACCCAACGGTGCCCGATCTGCGTTACGACGACGCCCAGTTGGCCAATCTGAAGCGCCTTGGTTTCAACACCATTCAACTTAACATCGCGTGGGGGGCACGCCCGGCCGACGAGCCGCTCAATCTGGAGGATGTCATTCAACTGCCTGGTGAAGCCGAACTTCCCCGCGTGACCGAGCGCCGCAACGAGATCCAGCGCCGCGCTGCAGCGTGCAAACGGCACGGATTCCGTACCCTCTTTCATTTCGGTGCGCCGTATGTGCCCAAGCTCTACCAGGTGATTGGTGATCCGTCTTTCAAACAGGCGCTGAAGGCGTGCATCCAACTGCCCGAAACAGTCCAGCGCTATCACCAGCTTCTGACAACATTTGCAGCGGCGTTTCCTGCTGTTGACGATATCCTGGTATACACCTACGACCAGGACGCATGGCAGTGCAGTGAGTTTGGCGACTGCCCTCGCTGCAAGGGTATGCCTTTGCACGAGCGCCTGCCTGCATTCCTGACGATGTTGCGTGACACCTGGGCGCAGCATCGACCCAATGGCACCCTGTGGTGGGAGCCATGGGAGCTGTCAGCAGGACAGATTTATACCATGGTCGAGCAACTCCCGGCACACAATTTCGGCCTGATGTTGCACGCCAACATCGCAGAAGCCCAGGTCACCCACACGGCTGACCCATGGTTCCGCACCACATCGCAACTGGCACAGGCGCGCGGCATCCCCGTCACAGGCGAGTTGTTCATGAGCAGTTGCAGCGAAGAGATAGAACCGCTCCAGCACGTGCTCTATCCGCGCCTGATCTACAGGCAGCTCACAACACTGCACGCCGTGGATGGCGTTTCAGGAGTGAAGGAGTATTACGGTTTGCTGCCCGACCGCAACGACCCAAACCTGGAAATGGCAGGTATGCTCCTGAATAACCCTGATATCAGCCTCTCGCAGGCGTTGGCGCACTTGAGCACGCCTTATGCTCCTGCGCGTGAAGACATCCTGGCCGCGTGGGAACAGGCTGCCACTGGCTTTGAACTGTTGCCATGGAACATTTCCTGGTTGGGGCGTGAAATGGGCTACCTCAACCCTTGCCACGGCTGGGATGCTGCGTTTGTGCGTGGCACGGTTGCGGACAGCCCGAGCTGGCAGTCTACACGCCGCGCTATTTTCATGACCACGGAAGACCTTATGGAGCCACATCCGTGGTTGCTCGAAGATATCGGCTTGCGTTATGAACTTGCCTCAACACGATTTGAGCAGGCACTGGCACACTACCGCCGCGCTGCCGGAAAGCTCTCTGGCAGTCTGCAAGAGGACGTGCGTGACTGGACCGCTGATTTGGGCAAGCTGCAGCGCAGCGCACGCACCTACCAGTACCATATCCAGGAAACACTGGTAGCGAAACACATCCGTGCCGCGCTTGCCGCTGGTGGCAGCACATCGACACCTCTGATCGGCAAGCTCCAACAATTGTTACAGGCAGATGTAGACAACCAGGGTGATGTGATGCCGCTATCCCCCTCCATCGCGACAGCGCGTGAGATGTTGATCGACTTCCAGCGCGACCCGGAGACATGGGTACAGACTCATTTACTTCCTCCCAAAGGACTGCGAACACCTGGGAATCCGTTTCACTTGGGGCTGACAACCGCCTAGAACCGGCTGAAAAAGACCCTGATCGTTCGTTCTCAGCAACATGTCAAACACCAGGCATTGGCCGTTATACTTCTACATGAGTGTTCGGAGTGTTCGGAGTGTTTGTTGGAGTGTTTATCGTAGTGTTTGTCAGATGCTCTATTCGGAGTACGTTTTTGGATGTAGCCGGAAG
>JAMDDR010000385.1:0-372 GCA_023488685.1 Chloroflexota bacterium
GGCCACGGGACGCTGCGTGATGGTCGCCACGATGGCGCTCGATGCGCTGGTGTTGCCGATGCCCATATCGCCTGTGCCGATAATGTCTGCACCGCGGCTGATCTCACGCGTAACGATTTCGATCCCGGCAGCCACCGCGCGCTCGGCCTCCGCGCGCGTCATCGCCGATTCAATTGAAAAATCGCACGTGCCCGGGGCAATCCTGGCGCTGATCAGATCGGGGTGCGGGGGGAGGTCGGACGCGACGCCTATGTCCACGATCACTACACGCGCGCCGACGTGCCGCGCGAGGACATTGATCGCGGCGCCACCATGCAGGAAGTTCAGGACCATTTGCGGGGTCACTTCGGCGGGGTAAGCGCTGACGCCCTG
>JAMDDR010000385.1:382-7355 GCA_023488685.1 Chloroflexota bacterium
GATGATGACAGGTTGGTGGAAGCGCGGGCGCGGCTGTGCCGTGATACTTGCAAGCTGAACGGAGAGCGCTTCAAGGCGACCGAGGCTGCCCTGGGGTTTCGTCAACTGGTCCTGGCGCGCACGCGCCGCGCCCCGTGCGTTTTCGTCGGGCGGCTGGGTTGCCTGTACTGTGTCTTGTATCAATGCCAAAGGTACTTTCAGTGTTGTCGTCATGTGTTGAACTCCTTCATGATCAATACGTGAATCTGCTCGAGTCCTTTCAGAATAGCCGGACCCGGCTCTAGAATGTAAGCCGATTTGATTTCATGGACGCGCTGGTGCTTGACCGCTTCCATCTGGTCCCAACCGGGTCGTTGCAGAATGCTCTGGGTGTTTACCTTCACGCCGCACCACGAGGCGAGGATCATGTCCGGGTTGCGGCGCAGGACTTCGTCCGCGGTGACGACCCGCTCCGGCGCGTTGGCGCCCTTCACCTCGGGGAAGATGTCGCGACCGCCCGCAATCTCGATCAGTTCCCCGACCCAGCCGATACCGCTGATCAGGGGGTCGTGCCACTCCTCGAAGTACACGCCCGGGCGATGTGACAGGCGGGCGCCGTGCGTCTGGATAGCCTCTATTGCGCGCTGCATATCCTCCACCAGCTTGCGCGCCGGTTCAACGGCGCCTACCAATGACCCCAGCATCAGGATTGCCTCCAGGATGCCGCATACAGTGCGTTGGTTCATCGTAAAGACGGTGAAGCCTGCCTTCACCAGGTCGTGCGTAATCTGCGCCTGCAAGTCTGAAAAGGCAACCACGAGGTCGGGTTGCAACTCCTTGATTTTGTCAAGGTTAATGCTGGTGTAGGCGCCGATCTTGGGCTTCTGCCGCGCCTCAGGTGGTTCGACGGTGAATCCTGAGATGCCGACGATCCGGTCGCCCAGCCCCAGCCGGTACAAAATATCTACACTCTCGGTCGTCGTGCAGATGATACGCGACGGATATTCGACATGATGCCAGTCGTTGCTCATATGGACTCCTTCGTAAAACCGGCGGACGCGCGGACAAAGCGCCCGGCAATCTCCGGCTGTGCAAGAAAATGGATGTGGACGTATGAAGCGATGAGGTTGTTTACACACGCGCCCTCGACGCGCATCTGCGGCTGGAACTCGCCCGGCAGCAGTTCGTATGCCGGCGCCAGGTCCGCGGGGCGGCCCTCCCACACCGAGTAGTGGAATTCGTGCCCGCGGATCATTTCTCCCGTGCGCCAGAGCCAGTTGTCCGCCGGTGCGCGGGCGACGCGGTAGCCCAGCGTCAACCGCCCCGTCATCACCGAACGCCCCGGCAGAACGCCCGCCATCGGGTGGCAATTGCCCTCGGCGTCAACGATTTCACCTGTGAGGTACATCAACCCGCCGCATTCCGCGTAAATTGGCATGCCCATTTGGAAGGCGGCACGCACGCCAGCGCGCATGGCCTCATTCGACGCGAGTTGTGCGGCATAAACTTCGGGAAATCCACCACAGAGATAGAGCGCCTGGGCGCCGTGTGGCAACGCATGATCGTGCAGCGGGCTGAAGAAGGCGATCCTGGCCCCGGCGGCGCGCAATAGGTCGAGGTTATCTTCGTAAACGAAGTTGAAAGCCTCGTCGCGCGCGACAGCGATGATGACAGTCCCGTCATGAGATTGGATGGAAGAGAACGGGGTTTCATCGCTCCTCGGTAGCGGCGCCGTTGCACGCGCGATCGCGAGCACCCGATCGAGGTCCACTGTCGCCGCAATGCTCTCGCGCGCCGCATCGAGCCATGCGCGCCAGTGCCCAGGCTCGAGCGTAGGAATCAATCCCAGGCGCCGCTCCGGCAAATACAGCGCGTCCTCGCGCTTGAGGTAGCCCACCACCGGCACGCCGACGCTTGACTCTATAGCGTCCTGAACCATCCGCGCATGCCCTGCACCTCCGACACGATTGAGGATCACGCCGCCCAGACGCACGCGCGGGTCGAAATCGCGCATGCCCTGGACGATCGCTGCCGCAGTGCGCGCCATAGCACTTACGTCGAGTACCAGCAGGATCGGCGCATCCAGAATACGTGCGACGTGCGCGCTGCTGCCGGCGTCCTCCTTCCCCGAATAGCCGTCGAACATACCCATCACACCCTCGATTAACGCCAGGTCGGCATCGCTGGTGTGATGCGCGAACAAGGCACGCAGACGCTCGTGATCCAGCATCCATGCGTCGAGGTTGTGGCACGCACGCCCTGCTGCGAGGGTGTGATAACTGGGGTCGATATAGTCCGGGCCGACCTTGAACGGCGCGACGCGCACACCGCGCGCCACGAGGGCGGCGATCAGTCCTGCGGTGAGCGTGGTTTTACCGCTGCCGCTCATGGGAGCGGCGAGAATGAGGCGGGGGATGTTATGGCCTGGCACGGCTTCTCCTTTCGTCGAATCGCGCATACGACTCAGAATTCGATGCCCGGCTGCGCCCGGATACCGCGCTGGAAGGGGTGTTTTACCTCTTGCATCTCGGTGACGAGGTCGGCATATTCGACCAACTCGGGCGGGGCGCCTCGCCCCGTGATGATGACGTGCATTCCCGCCGGCTTGTTTTCCTTGAGCCAGGCGACGACCTGTTGGACATCGAGCCAGTTGTGGTGGAAGGCGTATGTCATCTCGTCGAGAAGCAAGAGGTCATAATTTTCGCTGATGATCTTTCCCTGCGCCAGCGCCCACGCCTGCCGTCGCCCATGGCGTGCCATTCGATGTCGAGTTTTCGCGCGGCCTGGATCTCACCCCAATTCCCCTTCTCGTGTTTGATGAACTGCACCACGCATACGCGCATTCCCCTGCCCCACGCACGGAACAGTGTGCCGAGCGAGGCGGTCGTCTTACCCTTCCCGTTACCTGTGTTCACAATTACAAGTCCCTGTCGCATTTCGATTCTCCCTTTTGGGTCAGTGTCACCAGCGGTGTGCCGTATAGCGGGTGGGTGATGACGGTTGCGGAAATATCGTAGGCGCGCCACAGCCAATCGGGCGTAAGCACCTGCGAAGGTCTATCGCACACGAGCAGGCGCCCGCCCGACAGCAGCACCAGGCGGTCGGCGTACTGCGCGGCAAGGTTCAGGTCGTGCAGCGCGGCGATCACGATGAGCCCTGAGCGCGCGAGCTGGCGCACAAGTTCCCAGATCGCAGCCTGGTGCTTTATGTCCAGGTGTGCGGTGGCTTCGTCCAGCAGGAGCACGCGCGGCTGCGCACCCGTGTCACCAGTGATCTGCGCGAGGGCGCGGGCGATTAGTACCCGCTGCTGCTCCCCGCCCGACAGCTCGCCGATGCGTCGCTCCGCCAGAACCTCCGTCGCGGTACGAGTGAGCGCAGCGCGAGCTATCTCGTAGTCATGCGCGCTCTCTGCACCGAGGAACGGCAGATAAGGAGTCCGACCCATCAGTACCACCTCGCCGACCGTGAACGCCCCTGGCAGACGAGAGCTTTGTGGCACTACTGCGATCTGGCGCGCCCGCACATCCACGCTCAGTCGCGACAGGTCGACGCCGTTGAGCAGCACCCGACCCTGCGTTGGCGCCAGGGAACCGCTGATCGCGCGCAGCAGCGATGATTTGCCGGCGCCGTTCGATCCCATCACGCCAACAACTTCACCCGCACGAGCTTCAATGCAGATGTCGTTCAGCGCCATGCGCTTGCCATATGCGGCGGAAAGGTGTTCGATATTCAGCATTTCATACTCGGTCTGAGGCTAAAAGAAGGCTGCGTTCCTGGCGCGGCGCAAGAGATACAGGAAGAAGGGCGCTCCGACGAAGGCGGTGACTACACCGAGCGGGAGCTCCTCGGGCGCGATCACCGTGCGCGCAAGCAAGTCAGCGAGCATGAGGAAACCCGCGCCCCCGAGCGCCGCGAGTGGCAGGAGCCGCCGGTGGTCGGGCCCGATGACCAGGCGAGCGGCGTGCGGGGCGACCAGCCCCACGAACCCGATCAGACCGCTGAACGCCACTGCCCCGGCCGTCGTCAGCGTCGCCGCCACGATGATGACCAACTTGACCCGGCCGACGTTGACGCCGAGGTGCCGCGCCTGCTCTTCGTCAAAGAGCAGCAGGTTGAGCGGGCGTGAGTACACGTACATCAGCGCAAAGCCGATGAGGGCGAACGGTGCGACGGCGACCACGGCCTCCCAACCGGCCGCGCTATACCCGCCGAGGAGGAAGGCCATCACGTGCACTACCTGCTGCCCAAGGCGCAGCAGAATGAAGGTGGACAGCGCCGTGGCGAGCGACCCTACCGCGACCCCCGCGAGGATTAATGTCGTCGTTGGCGTACTTCCGCCGACGCGCCCGAGTTGATAGACCAGCGCTACCGTCGCGAGCGCACCGATGAATGAAGCGAGGGGCACCAGGAATGCGCTGATACTCAGTGAGTTCGTCGTGCGCAACGCAATCGCGCCGATGGCGCCCAGGCCAGCGCCTGCCGCCACCCCGATCAGGTAGGGGTCGGCAAGGGGGTTCCGGAATAGACCCTGATACGCTGTACCGGATGTGGCGAGCGCCGCGCCGGTCAGTGCGACCAGGGCGACACGCGGCAGGCGTATGTCGAACAGGATGGCCCCGTATGTACTCGGCGCGTCAACCTGCACCTGGAAGAGAGGAAGGTGCGAGAGCAGGACTTTGATCACCGTCAGCGGCGGGATGAACACGCTGCCGACGCCGGTGCTCAACAGAGCAATGGCAACGACACCAAGCGCCACGATGATGATGAGCATGCGCGGCCGCGCTCCGTTTGCCATCGCCCACGGCGGAGCTGCGACACGCGCGGTTTTCCCCCGCACGTATAGCGCCAGGATTATCTCTCCCAGGCTCATCGCGCTCTCTGCCACGCCATACTCTCAGCTGCGCCACCCTCGCCCATTCGAAGGTGGGCGACGGCGGCGGGATAGGTGTGAGGTCGAGATTCTCTCATCGGAACAGTTCGGGGTGGATCAACCTGGCAGCTGCCTCAATGCCATCCACGACGCGCGGCCCCGGGCGGCTGACGAGAGAGTCGTCAATCGGATAGGCGTGCTTGTTCTTGACCGCGTCGATGCCCTGCCAACCCGCCCGCTTGAATACGGAGTCCACCGTCACGCCGTAGGCGACGTCCGGCAGGATGATCACCTCCGGGTTCAGCGCAACAACCTGTTCCGCGCTGATCTGGGGGTACGGCGAACTGGCATTCGCGAAGACGTTCACACCGCCGGCCATGGTGATGATGTCGTTGACGAACGTGCCGGGACCGACACTGTACGGCTTCGTTGGGTCAGTCGCATCCAGCTCCCAGTAAACGCGCGGTTTTGTTTTCGCCACCGCAACCCTGGCCTTGATTGCATCGACGCGCTGTTTCATCGAATCCGTCACCTTCTTAGCCTGGTCCGCGCGCCCGGTGATCTGACCTGCGAGAGAAATGTCGGTGAGGATGCTGTCATAGGTAGTCTTCTCAACCCCAAGCACTACGACCGTGAGCTTCAGGTCTTCGAGTTTCTTGAGCACGTCGGGCGGCGTAAGTCCTGCGGCCAGGATGAGGTCGGGCTTGAGTGTCACGATCTGCTCGAAGTTGTATTTGTCGCTCGTGCCGCCGATTCTGGGCAGGGACTTGGCCTCGGCGGGGTAATCTGAGAAGTCGTCCACCGCGACAACGCTGGAGCCGTCGCCGAGTCCGAACACAATCTCAGTATTGCTGGGCGCCAGCGATATGATGCGCTGAGGGATTCCGTTGACCGTGACTTTGCGCCCAGCGACGTCGGTGATGGTCATGGACGATGCTGTAGGGGTGGCGGGCGCCGCCGTCGCGGTCGGCACGCTGGTGGGCGCCGTTGTTGGCGCGAGCGTTGGGGTACTCGACGGCATTGGCGTGACAGCGGGCGATGCACACCCGACGACGATCAGCATCAGGATTGAAGCGATTGTTAAGAGGACTGATCTGCGAATCATGGTGAACTCCGTGGATAGAATGTCGGGGAAACTGCAATGGACCTGACCCATTCGGTACAGCTGGGCAGCGTGGTTTCGAGCCATGCCGCATAAACCGTGACCTTCAACCCGGTCTCATGCAGTCCCAATGAATCAAGAACCGGAAGACAGGTTGAATTGGGAGAAAAGACCACCCGAGGGGATAGACGGAGCTATCAGGATGGTTGCGAATGGATTACTTGCGCCCAGCAACGGGAACACTCGTAACACAAGAACATGACACCGACGAGACTCATTAACGTCAAACATACTTACCTTCTCCTATCTGCGAGGTGGCTGGTATATGCATTCAAGGCGGGCGACCTGACTTGCCAAACTTCTTGGCTCACAGTTGCGCGACAGCGCCGGACTCTCACCGGCTTCGCCTTTACTGTCCTGACCATCCGGGATACAGGACACCTTGATGCCTCTTCAGTTGTTGGCGTGAGACTATCACAACCGAAACGCGATGTCAAGTAATATGTGATATATACCTTGACACGCCATTTCCGCCGTGATACTCTCTTGCATCGATTTTACAGACGGCAAGTGGCCTTGCACTGCAAGGGGTCTTGCAGCCTGGATGGTCAGGACGGTAACGGCGGAGCCTGCATGACGTTTGCGCCGTCGCCCGTTTAGTATGTGTAACTTGATCACAACGATGCTTTCATTTGCGATCGCGCCCGTCAGCACCCATGCGCAACAGTACGCGTTGACGCGCCAAGCCTCTTTGACCGAACCCGCCGGAGTGCCGAATACCGTTGTACGAGATGGTCATTTTCAGCTGGGCCGGTGTGAACAAGGATGAGTGATGCTGACCGACCTGTCTAATGCGTTTTCATTCCTGACCATACTGCCTGTAACCTGGCTAAAGCCTAACCCGGCAGAGCCGGAACCAAACAGGATATGAACGACGAAAGGGTGCCCCTAACGAAAGTGCGCACCTGTTGTATACCTAGCTCAGCCCAGTTCGGAGTTGAGCGATGACGACAGAACCCAAG
>JAMDDR010000378.1 GCA_023488685.1 Chloroflexota bacterium
CTTGGGTTCTGTCGTCATCGCTCAACTCCGAACTGGGCTGAGCTAGGTATACAACAGGTGCGCACTTTCGTTAGGGGCACCCTTTCGTCGTTCATATCCTGTTTGGTTCCGGCTCTGCCGGGTTAGGAACGTGCCTGATGAAATCGTCACCCAAAAGCCTATCCCAATAGGAAGGTATAGTGAGTGTATGGCATGACGCCGAAAGCACGCGTGAACGCGTATCGAATCTCGGACGAACTGTGGGCGAAGATCGTGCCCTTGCTGCCCCCGGTGTGCAACCCGCACCCTTTGGGGTGTCATCGCCCGCGGGTACCAGATCGGCAGGCCATGGACAGGATCTTCTTTGTGCTGCGAACCGGATGCCAGTGGATTGCGCTGAATGCTACGGGGATTTACTCCAGCAGTACGGCGCACCGGCGCTTTCATGAATGGCGGGTGCTGGCGTGTTTGAGAAGCTGTGGGAACTCAGCCTGGAGGCCTATGACGATGCAAAAGGGATTGACTGGAGTTGGCTGGCGATGGACGGCGCAATGAACAAAGCGCCATTGGTTTGTGGTAACCGTTCAGTTGGGCAAAACTGAATCCTCGCAAGTGTCATACTTCCCGTAAAGGAGAACTATGGCAGCAACACTAGAGCCTGACGACAGAGCCAAAGTGCGTGAGTTCTTACAGAAACGATTTAGTTTTGAGGAGCTAGAGACTCTGGCTTTTGATCTTGGCATCGATTACAACGCACTGCCTCACACGACCACAACCGAATTATCGATGGGATTGATTGGTCATTTCGAGCGCAGGGATAATCTGAATTGTCTGCTGACTAAGGCGCTGAGTCAACGGTATGACTGTGTTGTGGCGCGGATCTCTGCTAGGTTGCCTCCCGGTTCTCCCCGCACGAAGGTACAGATCATTGTGGCTCAGGACGTTTTAGAAAATCTGAGCGTAATAGTTGCGGACCTTGCTGCTAAGCTTAGGATTGACGTGGATCAGGTGGAGCTGATTGGTGCAGCATGGGGCAGCTTGCGCTTGTTAGTCGGCTTGCCACAAGAAGCGTCTGATACGCTGGTTAGGTCAGAGATTCATGGTCTTGTCAACGGCCGATATCGTGTTGTTTCGATCACAGCCTTTGGTTCATTGGATACAGCGAGCCAGAAGGCTTGGCGGCTACTCGTAGTTCACCGTGCTTCTTGGCAACCCGTTCCGTGGAACAGTGCAGTTCGCCGTGCTTCTTGGCAACCCATTCCGTGGAACAGCATGGCGCGCGAAAAACAGCTAAATAAGTTACTCTCGTGGATAGCTGTAGTGGTTCCGATTCTCGTGGCCCTTATCGGGGCCATTGGCCTCATCATAGCCAGCAGAGCACCACCCTCTCCCTCTACCTCAACCCCAGAACCGATAACGTCAAAATACAGCTTCGAACAAGGTGTGATGGGTTGGGTAAAACAAGTCTACACAGACTCCCAGTCCTGTGTGGAAATATCTCGAACTGGCGAGATGCACTACGAGGGACGCTACTCATTGGCGATGAGAATGGACCTTGTTGGCGCAGATCCGGATGATCGCAAACGCAAAGGCGAAGCCTGGGTCGACATGATGACCAGTCCCCCCGCAAGTGGTGAATCCATACCACTTGATCTAACAAACCGTATAGTTACGGCACAAGTATATGCCCCTCAAGGCGCCAGAGGCGATGATCAACACCCGAACGGATTCCAGATCTTCGTAAAGGATGAGAAGTTCCGGAGCCTATACGGCCCCTGGAGCGATGTCGCTGAAGGTAGGTGGATCCAGATTACGATGACTGTTAGCAGCTCCGCACAAGCCGGGGGATCTATCACCCCGGGATTCGATCCCAGCCGGATTAGGGTGGTTGGGGTAAAGATGGCAGCCGGCGATGACTCAAAAGCAACGTACGGAGCGATTGTCTACATAGACAAGGTTGACTGGTAGTTACCCAATTGGTGTAAGCCCCGCTCCCCATCCCATCTTTCAGCTTCCTCTCAGGTAAATCCTTACAATAACCTTCCGACTGTGGCCCCCAAGGCAAGCCTAAATTGAATATCGATATCGAGGGAAGTGACATGATCCACGTCAAAGACGTGACGAAACAATATGGAGATGTCCAGGCCCTGCGCGGTGTGAGTTTCGAGGTGTCGGCCGGTGAGATCGTCGGGCTGCTCGGTCCCAACGGCGCCGGGAAGACGACCATCATCAAAATTCTGACCGGCTATCTCCAACCCGACGAAGGCGACGTCCAAATCGATGGCCTGGACGTGTTAACCAATCCCCGTGAAGTACAGACGCGTATCGGTTACCTGCCCGAGAACGCGCCCCTGTATCCGGAGTTGACCGTTCAGGCTTATCTGAAGTTGATCGCCGACCTGCGCCAGGTGCCCCTGGTTGAACAGGCTGTTCGCATTTCCGAAGCCGTGCGCGCCACGGCGCTGGAAACGTTTCTCACCCGGCCGATCGGCAAGCTGAGCAAAGGCATGCGCCAACGCGTGGGATTGGCCCAGGCCATCCTGCACCAGCCCAAACTGCTCATCCTCGACGAGCCCACCGTCGGCCTGGACCCCACCCAGATCGTCGAGGTGCGGCGCTTGATCCGGCGGCTGGCCCAACACAGCACCGTGCTCTTCTCCAGCCACATCTTGTCCGAGGTGGAAGCGCTGTGCCATCGCGCCATCATCATCATGAACGGCAGGATCAGGTCCGATGCGCGGCTGGCCGACCTTGAGGCGACCGACAACGCCATCCTGGTGTTGGCGTTGAGTACAACGGCGTCGGGTACGGCGTCGGGTACAACGCAGCATCCGGCGCCCGACATCGAAACACGCTTGAAGCAACTGGCCCAGGTGCGCCAGGTCGAGCCATTGCCCGCCAGCGGCGGTATGTCCACGGATGGCCCATCTACAGATGGCTATCTCAGCTATCGCGTCTACGGCAACCCCGGCGCTGATGTGTGCCCGGCCGTCTACGAGGTAGCCCGGCAGAACGGCTGGCCCCTGCGCGAGCTGCGCCGCGACGCGCGCACGCTGGAGACGGTGTTCAACGAACTCGCCACCAGCGCGAGCGCGGACGAGAGCCCGTCTGAGGAAGAGCCGGCATCGGTCGATGCTACAGCATCGGCAGATGCCGCAGCATCCGCCTGAACTTGCATGCGCCGTTCGAATCGGCACTCGTGAGAGAGGGTCTGAGAGAGGGTCTGAGAGAGGGTCTGAGAGAGGGTCTGAGAGAGGTCCATGAAAACCATCCTATCCATCACGCGCAAGGAACTCAGCGCGTATTTTGGCTCGGCCATGGCGCTTATCTTCATCGGCGCGTTCCTGGTCGCCAGCCTGTTCACTTTTTTCTGGGTCGAGGCATTCTTCTCCAGCGGCGTCGCCGAACTGCGCCCGCTCTTCCGTTGGATGCCCATCCTGCTCATCTTCCTGGTCGCAGCGCTCACCATGCGCCAGTGGAGCGAGGAGCAGCGTTCGGGCACGCTGGAGTTGTTGCTCACCCTGCCGGCGCAAACGATCAAACTGGTGCTCGGCAAATTCCTGGCCGTCATGGCACTGGTCGCCATCGCCCTGGGCCTGACGCTCCCGCTGGCGATCACCGTCGGCCTGCTGGGCAACCTGGATTGGGGGCCGGTCGTCGGGGGCTACCTGGCCGCGTTGCTGCTGGCAGGGGCCTACGCGGCCATCGGCCTGTTCGCCTCGTCGCGCACCGATAACCAGGTCGTCGCCCTCATCGTGACGGCCTTCATCGGCGGTCTGTTCTACCTGGTCGGCAGCAGCGGCGTGACGGATTTCGCCGGCGCCAATATCGCCGAGTTGTTGCGCGCCATCGGCACGGGCAGCCGCTTCGAGAGCATCGAGCGCGGCGTCATCGACCTGCGCGATCTCATCTACTATCTTTCGCTGACCGCGCTGTTCCTGTTCCTGAACACCTGGTCGCTCGACCGCAAACGCTGGAGCAGCGGGCTGCGCACGCAGGATTACCGCCGCAACATGAACGTGACCGGCGCGCTGGTGGCGCTGAATCTGCTGGCGCTGAACATCTGGGTCGCGCCGCTGCAGGGGTTGCGCGCCGACCTGACCGAGCAACAAGAGTTCAGCCTGTCGCAGACGACCTGGGATCTGCTGAACAGTCTGCAGGAACCGCTGCTCATCCGCGCCTACATCAGCGAGAAGACACACCCGCTGCTCGCGCCGCTGGCGCCCCAGGTGCGCGACATGTTGCGCGAGTATCAGATCGCCGGCAACGGTAAGGTGAACGCCGAGGTAATCGACCCGATCAGCGACCCCGAGGCCGAGAACGAAGCCGCGCGCACCTACGGCATCCAATCGACGCCGCTGCAGGTGTCGGGACGCTACGAAGCGTCGCTCATCAACGTGTACTTCGACATCCTGGTGCGCTATGGCGACCAGAACACAGTGCTGAACTTCCAGGACATGATCGAGGTCAATTCGCAGCGCGATGGAACCGTCGACGTGCGCTTGCGCAACCTGGAGTACGACCTCACCAGCGCCATCAAGAAAGTCAGCTCGGGCTTCCAGAGCATCGACGCGCTGTTCGCCTCGTACAAGGACCCGGTCAAGCTGCTCATCATCGCCACGCCCGACACGCTGCCGCAGGCCTTCCAGGATGCGCCGGCAACCATGGAGAAAGTAGCCAAGGAGTTGCAGCAGAAGTCGAATGGCAAATTCGAGTACCAGGTCGTCAACCCGGATGACCCGCAGAGCACGCTGACCCGCACGGTGTTGCGCGAGCAATATCAGTTGCAATCGACGCCCGTGTCCTTGTTCTCCGATCAGACCTACTATCTGAATCTGCTGTTGATCTCCGGCGGCCAGGCGCAGGCGCTCTACCCAGAGGGAGATTACAGCGAGACCGCGGTGCGCACCGCCCTGGAATCGGCGCTGAAGCGTTCGTCGACCGGGTTCATCAAGGTGGTGGGCCTGTGGACGCCGCCGGCCATGACGGATCAATATGGCCAGTCGGCGCAGACGTCCATGCAGATGATCAACAGGCAGTTGAGCCGCGACTATACCGTGCGTACGGTGGATCTGGCCACCGGCGCAGTGCCGTCCGACATCGACATGCTGCTGGTGATCGGCCCGCGCGATATGAGCGACAAGGAGCGCTACGCCATCGACCAGTACCTGATGCAAGGGGGGGCGGTCGTCATCGCCGGCGGCAACTATTACCTGTCGCCGCTGTCCTACGACACGGCTCTCCTGGGACAGGTGAGTAATGGGCTGAACGATATGCTGGCTCATTACGGCGTCAACATCGGGACCGGGCTGGTGATGGACCCGCAGAACGAGCCATTCCCCACCCAGGTCCAGCGCCAGGTCCAGGGCTACACGGTGCAGGAGGTCCAGGCTGTCGACTACCCGTTCTTCGTGGATGTGCGGACCGATGGGATGGATCGCAGCAATGCGATCGTGTCGAGCCTGCCGGCGGTCACGATGAACTGGGTCTCGCCGGTGGAGTTGGACCCGGCCAAGAACGCGAACCGCAAGACCAGTGTGTTGCTGCATTCCACGTCGCAGGCCTGGCTGCGAACCGACACGGACATCCAGCCCAACTTCCAGGCTTATCCCGATCTTGGCTTCGCGGTCGGGGATGAGCGCAAGTCATACCCGCTGGCGGTCGCCGTCCAGGGTCAATTCGAGAGCTACTTCAAGGGCAAGCCGTCGCCGTTGACGCAGCAGGAGCCGGCGGCAACGGCTGCGGCGCCGGAGGCAGCCACGGCCACGCCCGCGCCGGTGCGGCCGTCCAGCGCGCTCGAACAGTCACCCGATACGGCGCGCCTGGTGGTGATCGGCAGCAGCGATTTCCTCAACGATATCGTCCTGCAACTGTCGTCGCGGCTGAGCCAGGACCGCTATCTGAACAATCTGCAGCTCGCCCAGAATGTGGTGGACTGGTCGGTCGCAGACCTGGATCTGCTCACCATCCGCTCGCGCGGCACGGTCTCTCGCGTGCTGAATCCGCTGACCGAGAGCCAGCGCACGACGTGGGAAGTGGCCAATTACGTGATTGCGCTGCTCGCGCTGATTGCCATCGGGGCAATCTGGCGGCTGCGCCAGCGCAACGAGACGCCGATGGAATTGGTGGAGGTCAAAGCATGAATCGACGCAATCTGATCCTACTCGCGACACTGCTGGCGCAGGTCGTGTTGATCTTGTTGCTGGCCACCTGGCGCGCGCCGGCGGCATCGGGTGCAGCCAAGCCCCTGCTCGAAAACGTCACAGCGGCCGGCATCACCCAACTCGCGATCCAGGACCAGGACGGCAATCGCATCGAGCTGGCCAGATCGGGCGATGGTTGGGTGTTGCCGCAAAGCGATGACTATCCCGTCGTGACGGCGACGGTCAGCGCACTTCTCGACAAGCTGGTGGGCATCCAGACCGGCCGCCTGATCGCCAACACGGCGACCGGTTTCGACCGGCTGCAAGTGTCCGACAGCAACTACGTGCGCCGGGTGGAGTTGAAGCTGGCCGATGGCGGCACCCGCACGCTGTTCGTCGGCTCCTCACCGTCCGGCGGTGCGGTGCACGTGCGGCTGGATGGCGCGAACGGGGTGTATCTGACCGACAGCCTGAGCAGCGCCGACGCCGGCACCGACGCGGCGAGCTGGATCGATACCGCCTTCTTCACCGTCACGCTCGACCAGTTGAGCACGGTCACCCTGGCGAATCAGAATGGCACCTTTACGTTTGAAAAAGAGGGCAGCGACTGGAAGATGAAGGGATTGGCTGCCGGTGAGGAACTCGACGCGCAGAAAGTGACAGATCTGCTGACGCCGTTATCGGCGCTCACCATGCGGCGCCCACTGGGCAAGACGCTGAAGCCGGAGTACGGGTTGCAGCCACCCAGCGCGACCATCACCCTGACGGCGAAATCGGATGCCGCCAGCCCGGTGCCGAAGGTGCTGACCATCGGCGCCCTGGACGCCACCGACAGCACCTATGCCGCCGGCGCGTCGGGGTCCGCCTACTACGCGCGTGTGAGCAGTGTCAGCGTCGGCAGCCTGGTGACCTCGTCGAAGCAGGACTTCCTCAAGCTGCCGCCCACGCCAGAAGCGACAGTGGCGCCGTCCGCGACGCCGTAAGGACGATGGACCGACCCATACAGGCTCGCGCCCACCCCAATGCAAGCTCAGCGTCCATCCCAATGCAAGCTCAGCGCCCATCCCAATACAAGCTCAGCGTCCATCCCAATACAAGCTCAGCGTCCCGTCTCGGGACGCGGCCGGGGTGGGCGGCCACTGACCGGGCGCGGCTCGATGCTCATCACCGTCTCGGGGTGTTGTCCTTGCGAGCCATCCTGGTGGGACA
>JAMDDR010000006.1 GCA_023488685.1 Chloroflexota bacterium
AGGTATGGTTGATATCGCTCGGGTTATGATTGCGGGATACACGCCTGGTATCGAGTGTGCGAACGATAGGGCACGTTTTACGGGGCTGACCGGCCATCAGGCATTCGTCGTCCACCTCCACCGCGGTAGCATGGCCGTGGCCAACCCTTGCAAAGGTTGCCTGGGCAAACCGTGATTTGTGCGTGCAACCTTTGCAAGGGTCCAAGGGTCCATTGTGGGTTAAGGCGGACGTTCATGACGAACCTGGCTCAGACGGAGTTGGAAAGGGTACGCGCGGCATTGGCTGGTCTTGAGGCGCAACGGGGGCTGTTGGGTGAGGCCATCGTCGAGCCTGCGCTAGCCGCGCTGCGCCGCCAACTGGCCGACCTGGAAGCACAACCGGGTATCAGGCATCCCCCCACACACGCCGAAGAACGCCGCATCGTCACCATCCTGTTTGCCGACGTCGTCGGCTCCACCTCGCTGGCCGAGCAAATGGACCCCGAAGATTGGCGCGAGGTGATCGCCGCCGTGCACCAGATGGCGGGGCAACTTATCCAGCAGCACGATGGTGCTGTGCTGCAATACCAGGGGGACGGCTTGCTCGCCTTGTTCGGCGATCGAGCTTCCGATGAACGCGATCCCGAGAACGCCATTCGTGCCGGCCTGGCCATCCAGGCCGAACTCGCATCGCGCAAGGGCAGCTTGTTGTACAACGGTCTGCCCGGCCATGCCTCCATTCAAATGCGGGTGGGGATTCACACCGGCCTGGTGGTGCTGGGCGATATCGGCTCGCAGGCCAAACGCGAGTTCACCGCCCTGGGCGATGCCATGAACCTCGCGTCGCGGTTGCAGTCATCCGCGCCTGCCGGCGGTGTTCTGATCTCTCACGACACCTATCGCCATGTGCGCGGCGTGTTCGACGTGGCGGCGCAGCCGCCACTCACGGTGAAGGGCAAGCTGGAGCCGGTGCAGTCCTATCTCGTTTACCGCGCCAAACCGCGCCCATTTCGCGCCACCACGCGCGGCGTGGCCGGTGTGGAGACGCGCACCATCGGGCGCGAGGCGGAACAACAGCAATTGCAAGCCGCGGTCACCGCGGCCGTAGCGGGCCGCCAGGTGGTGTGGGCGCAACTGGTAGGTGAGGCAGGGGTGGGCAAAACCCGCCTGCTTGGCGACACAGCGGATTACCTGGAGTTACGGCCAGAGGTCTTCCGCTGGCTGAGAGGCCGCGCATTCCAGGGGGATGAACGGCAACCGTTCTCGCTCGTCCGGCGTATGTGGTTCGACCGCTTTCAGATTGCCGAAGATGCGCCAATTGCGGATGCAGAAGCACACTGGATGGAGCAATTCAAAGCGTATGGTGCTTCTGAGGAGGATGAGGCAGCCCAGGCCCTCGGGTTGCTGGTCGGTCTGTCGTTTGCTGGCAGTCCGAGCCCTCACCTGCGCGTATTGCGAGAAGACCCGGCACAACTGAAGGGGTTGGCCTACGTCGTGAGCCGTGACCTGCTGGCGGCTATGCGTGCCGAGACGCCTATCGCTGTCTTGTTGGAGGATCTGCACTGGGTGGACGCTTCGTCATGGGACTACCTGGTCCAGGTGATTTTGAATGACGGAGATGCCGGCGCGGTATCACCGCACGGGCTGGTGGTGCTCGGTACTGCGCGGCCTGAATGGAACCCGCCCGAAGTCCTGTGTAAGACGCCCGGTTACCAGGAAATTCCGCTCCAGCCGCTCTCCGAAGATGCCAGCCGCATACTGGCCCAGGCGCTGTTGCGGCACGTGCAGGGCGTTCCCAAGACTGTGGTGGACCTGATCGTCGATCGCTCGGAAGGTGTGCCCTATTTCGTTGAGGAGATGGTCAACTGGTTCATCGACCGCGGCATCATCGATACCCACGCCACACCCTGGCACTTCGTACCCGCACACCTGAACGAACAGCCATTGCCGGCGACGCTCCAGCACCTGTTGCTGACGCGTTTGGGCGCGTTGAACGATGCGGAGCGGGCGGTGCTGCAACGCGGCTCCATTTTCGGCCGCCATTTCTGGGAAGGCGGGTTGGAAGCGCTGAACGTGCATGAGGGCAATGGCGTACTCACGCGGCTGCAACCACGCGGCTTTGTCGATCAACAACCTGATTCGACGCTGGCAGGCGACACGGAGTGGGGCTTTCACCACAATCTGCTGCACCAGGTGACTTACGAGAGTGTGCTGCGGCGTGAGCGTAAGGAACTGCACAAAGCGGCGGCGGTCTGGCTGGAGCAACAGGCGCAGAAGGTGGGGCGCCTGGATGAGTTCGTCGGGGCGATCGGCGACCATGCCGAACGCGCGGGAGAGTTGGCGGCTGCCGCGGACTGGTATCTACGGGCTGGTCATCGCGCCAGGGTGCGTGGCGCATTCGTGGAAGCACAGCAGTACTATGCGCGTGTGTCGGAACTGGCGCCGGAGTCGGATCTGCAGCGCCGCTGGCACGCACTGCTGGGGCAGAATGATGTGTTGCGCATGCTTGGCGACAACCAGGCCTATAGCGTGACGGTGGGAGCACTGCTCGACATTGCGCAGCAGTTGGACGATCAGCACCTGGCGGAAGCCCTTTATCGCCAGGGTTATTGTATGGACTCTTCGGGCGATTACCGTGCTGCGCTGCGAACGTATGAGATGGCGTTGGCGCTGGCGCGCCGTACCGGCAACCGGATACTCGAGGCGACGTTGCTGGCATTGATGGCCATCAGCCAGAATCGTTTGGGTGAGGCAGAGATAGCGGCCGGCACCGCTCAAGCGGCGCTGGCGTGCGCCGCACAGCTCGGCGAGGCCATTGCGGTCAAGGCCTTGAATAACGTGGCGGTTTACTTCGTCGAAGCCGGGGACCTGGCGCGGGCACTGCAACTGCACCGTGAACAGGCGATGCTGAATCAGCGCCTGGGCGACCGTGCGGGAGAGGCAAACGCGCTGGCAAACCTGGGCTACGACTGTGTATGCCTGGGTCTGTTCGAGGAAGGCAGCGCCGCGCTGGAGCAGTCGATCCGTTTGAGCCGGGCGATCGGGATGCGGCGCGAACTGGCGTATAGCCAGTTGAACCTGGCGCTGGCTCGATGGCGCAGCGGTGATGATCGCGCTGCGCGGCAGGTGCTCGAAGAACTGGATAACGAACTGGTCGCCATGGGTGACTCGTTCGCGCGGGCGGCCGGAAAGTCTTATTCCGCCCTTGTCATGGAGCAATCGGGTGATTACGCCCGCGCGGCGTTGCAGTTTGGTGAGGCGAAGGATCGTCTTGAGTTGCTGGGTGTGCGCGGCTACGCCATCGATGCTCTTGCCGGCATCGCCCGCTGTGAATTTGCCCAAGGGCATTGGGCGGAGGCGCGGCGTATTGCTGCCACGATATGGGACAGCCTGCAACGCCATGGTGCTGCGGGTATGGAATTCCCGATATGGGCTTATGTGATCTGCGCAGATTGTTTTGAGAGGGCGGGCGAACAAGCATATGCGCGCGCGGCTGCAGACGCGGGGTATCGTGAACTGATGCAACGTGCGGAAAAGATCAGTGACTCTACCTGGTGTCGCTCTTTCATGGAAAATGTGCCGGAGCATCGCGCCATTGCCGCGCTGTGGCAGCGGCTCGCTGTCCAGTAGCGTTGTTCGGTCGAGGAGGATAACGGAAATGGCTAAGCGTAACGCGGATCGAGTTCGGGCGGAAACGGGTGGTGGCAAGCGTCACGAGTTCAACAATGCCAGGGTGAAGGTGAGAGTGCCCAAGCAGGACGACAAAAAGGACGACGATGTCACCATCCAGAGTGATGACGATGTGCCTGCAACCACTAGCAACCAGGCTGACTTCCGGCCCAGGCGACATGTCATCAACCTGGTGCTGGATAAACGCGGCCGTGAGATCAAGCCTCCTGTCGAGATCGAGGTGGAACTATTGCCCGACGATTACAGTCAGTCGCGTGGCCCAAATGACATCAAAATGGCCTACTGGTATGACGGCAGATGGAATCTGTTCGGCGCCAAGCACGGCTTCCGCGTGAGTGGAACCAATGCTTCAGCACCAGGCTCCGCCTTCGCCAGGATCAGCGTGTGGGGTGATCCGCCGATCTCCATCGGATAGGCGGTTGGCACATCAGGCGTGAAAGAGGCTGCAAGCCGGCCCTGTTGATGTCTCCAGAAGACGCCTCGTTGTGACAGCCAGACAGCCACCTTCTGACCGTGGGTGTGATACAGCACATGGTGAATGCCTTCGAGCAGGAGTGGATTCCTTGCTCCTGGCGGTCAATTAGTGCCCATCGGTAGCCAAAAAGCTGTAGGTGAGAAATACCCCCAGTGCAAATGCCGCCAATATCAACGCACCGATCAGGAGATCATCTTGCAGCCACGCCGGCAGCCACGCCGAACGACTCTGCTGGCGTAGATGGCGTAGACCCCCCCACACGATCAGCGCGAGCACCATCCTGATCAGGATGATCAGCACGAGTGGCATAAACTCAACACATCCCGCGAATGCTCATGCCCCGAAGACCGAACCGTCCGGTGTCCGGCGGGCTGAGCGCCAATCCCGAATGGTCTAAAGACCATCTTTAGATGGTCATTCACTCCTACAAGCGCGGATTGCTCAAACGGCTTTTAGGGTAAGCCGTTGGGTGACACCTGACTTTAAGCGAACCTTGCAGTGAGTTTAAGTTGAGCTTAAGGGTATGGCTCGATTTGCACGGGCAACCGGATGGTAAAGCTGCTGCCCGCGCCGGGGGCGCTTTCGAGGGTGAGATGGCCCCCATGTGCGGTCACCAGGTCACGTGCGATGGTGAGGCCTAATCCCATGCCTTGTGGAGAACAGGAGAGCGAGTTGCCCCGGAAGAACGGTTCGAAGACGTGCTGCTGTTCCTCAGGCGTCATGCCTGGCCCACTGTCACTCACCCGCACCCACACGATTGTTCCGGCCGTATCTTCTTGCACGCCGGCGCTCACGATGATCTTCCCTCCTGGTGGTGTGTATTGAATGGCGTTGTGGAGCAGGTTGCCGAGCGCCTGGCCCATGCGGACTGGGTCCATGTTGAGCGTGGGCAAGTTCGTTGGGATGTGCATTTCCCAATCGATCCCTTTATCCAGCGCCAGCACGTGACGCGGTGCCAGCACGGCCAGCAGCCACGAGCAGAATTCGGTGGGGTGACACTTCAGTTCGGAAGATGGCACGGAGCGGCGATCGAGCAAGGTCAGGTCCTTCAGATGCCGGCGCAAACTTTGTAGTTCCTCGTCCATGCCGGAGAGCAACTCACGGCGAAACTGAACGTCTTTATCGGCGCCGTTGAGTAACGCCTGCACGGCTGAATGCAGCGCACCCAGCGGCCGGCCGAGTTCATGAGTGACGTTGGCCAGCAACTGATGGCGGTTTCTTTCCGAAGCGCGCAACCGCTCGCTCAGCGTGTTGAAGGCCTCGGTGAGCAGCGCGATATCCCGGATACCTTGATGGGGTAGCGCCTGCAACCGCTGCCCATCGGACAACTCCAGCACTGCTTGCGTGACTTGCTGCAATGGGCGCTGCAAATCCAACGCCAGCACCCAACCCAGGGCGGCGCTCAAAAGGAACCCGGTCAAAAGGATCGCGACCACCAGGTAGCGCACGCGTTGATACGTCCCGTACGAGCTGGCAAGCTGATCCGTCAGGCGCACGGCGCCGATGACGTGCTGGTTGGGTCCGATCACCGGCACGATGACGTCCGCTACCATGGTTTGCAAGCGCTCGCTGTAATGTGTGCGCGCAACGGGCGTGGCTTGCATCGATTGCGACAGGGTGTCCTCGCCCGTAAGATCGCTGGATGCCAGTACCCGCCCGCTCGCGTCGAGCAGTTCGAGATTCATGCCCATCCCCGGGTTGACGTGATCGACAAAGCGTTGCGCCGTGGTGGGGTCCTGCCAGATGTCGGGCCGGTCTTTTACGAGTTCGGCCACAAGGACGGCCTGGCGCGTCAACTGCCTGGATGCCTCGTCCAGCACCACCTGGTTGCCCAACCCGTAAATCAGCGCAATGCCCATGATGGGCACGGTGACTAACATTGGGATGATGTGGCTGGCGATCAGGCGACCGCGCAGGGTGTTTAGAATCACGCTGCCTGCGCCTCCAGCTTATAGCCCACGCCACGCACCGAAACGATACGGCGTGGATGATTCGGGTCCTGCTCCAACTTTTCGCGCAGCCAGCGGATGTGCACGTAGATGACCTGGGGTTCTCCCTGGTATTCGGCCCCCCAGACTTGCGCCAGCAAATCCTCGGTCGAGATGACGTGACCGGCTTGCAGCGCCAGGGCGTGCAGCAGGTTGAATTCACGTGGTGGCAAGTTCACCGGCTGCCCATCGACCGTGACGGTGTGGGCGGCCGGATCAATGGTCAGGTTGCCCACCTGCAGCGGCGCTGATCGGTCGGATATGTTGCCAGTGTGTTGTGACCGACGCAGTACAGCTTTGACCCGCGCAATCAACACGTCGAAGTCAAAGGGCTTATTGATATAGTCGTCCGCGCCCAGTTCGAGACCCAGCACCTGATCTCTTTCGCGGCTGCGCGCTGTGAGAAAGATGACCGGCACGTTGGTCTGTCTGCGAAACTCAAGCAACGCGTCCAGGCCAGTCATACCCGGCAGGCCAATGTCGAGCAGGACGAGGTTGGGGCGATCACGCCGTGCCAGTGCCAGAGCGTCCTCGGCGTTGGCGGCCGTGCCCACGCGATAGCCGGACTGTTCCAGGTTGAACGCCAGGCTGCGGCGCAACAACACGTCGTCATCTACAAGGAGAATGTGATCGGGCACTCACCCCTCCTCGCCTGTAGCGTTCATCTTTTCCGGCTGTGGCGGAAGCTTATCCACGGCGGCATCCTTCGCTGCGATCGCGCGAATATTTTCGGATGGTTCGGTATCCACGCCTTCACCTGACAGCAACCCTTTGGATTCGACAGCCTTTCCGCGATGCGCTCGCTATAATCCAGCGATATGTTTCGCAGCTCGGGTCGCAAGGAGGCCAGCGTATAAACAAAGAGGATTAGCGAGAACGCAAACAGTAGCGTGACCGCAACGGCTGCAATTATGGTTCCTTCCCCTTGCGACCGCATTCGTCATACGATCCCATACGCATCCGCTGTAACAACATGTCAAATTCACTTAAAGATTAACCGACCTGTCAGACGTGTCCCAGCCGACCCCCCGCAATCAGTGCTGCTACAGTTCGCCACGAACTGATTCCCTGAAAGTAACTGCTCAGGCTAATGGGGCTTGAAATAAGCGCCAAGAACCAGTATAAAGCGTCGGCAAGATGGTCACACGCGAAGAGATCGAAGCGATCTAC
>JAMDDR010000239.1 GCA_023488685.1 Chloroflexota bacterium
ATCCCCCACAGTGTGTCGTCTTGCACGCCCAGCGACATCGTGGTGACGATCTACCCAGCGTCGTTTGTCACAAAAGCCCCGCAGAGCGACGACACGCGTCTCGGTGCTCAGCCGGTTGTTGAGACGCCTGTGCCTGTAAGCACCCTCACCATTGCCGCACCCCAGGAAACGCAATACACGGTCGTGCAAGACGACACACTGTGGGGGATCGCGATGAAGTTCAACCTGAGCCTGAATGAGCTGATCGTGGCCAATCCAAAGATAGACCCCGATCAACTTTTCCCCGGCGACGTGCTCGTGATTCCTGCGCCGGGGACGGTGGACCTTAGCCAGCTACAGATCCCGACAGACGCGGCGTCAACCATGTACCTGGCACCGGGTGATGCCACACACGCATACGTTGCGCCATCGGGTGGTGGTCTGCGCCTGCGTGAAGCCCCAAGCACGGCAGCGAGTGTGATCACAAAGCTGCAAGCGCTTGCGGCTTTGACTGTTCTTGGGCAAACGCAGGATGGTCACTGGTTCAATGTGACCACGGAGAACCTGACGACGGGTTGGGTGATGTCTCAGTACATCGTCATGGGGGATGCCCCACGAGGGACGCCGGCAGCCGAGTCGTTGGCAGCAGCATCCACCAGTGACGCATCCATCGGGCAGAATGACAGCATCCCGAGCGACGTGTCTTACATTTCCGGCATCACCGCAAAGGCACGCCAGATCTTTGAGACTGGGCGCGCTAAAGGGAACCGCGCAAACGTGTTTGCACTGGTGGGGGACAGCAATACGGTAGCGCCTTATTTCCTGACCCCATTTGATCGCAACATCTATCAACTCGGCAACTACGGCTATCTCGAAGAGACGATCCGCTACTTCAAAGGTTCGTTTTACTTTGACAGCGCGGCAGCGGTGATCGGGTTTACCACGGCCAACGTGTTGGACCCAGGGAGCGTCCGCTCCAGCGAATGCGCGCCGGGCGAGTCACCGCTGGTGTGTGAGTACCGGCGCAAGCGGCCGAGTGTCGCGTTGATCCTGCTGGGCACGAACGACTGTTACGACTGGGGCGCATTCGAGCGACGTTACCGCAGCATCGTCGAGTACACGATCGAGCAGGGCATCATCCCAGTGTTAATCACCAAGGCTGATGACCTGGAGGCGGAACGTTCGAGTGCGCAGAGCGGCTATATCAACGCGGTGATTGCACAAATCAGCCGCGAATATGGCGTGCCGTTGTTGGATCTCCGGGCGGCGCTGGCAAACACCCCGAATCGTGGCCTTGGCAAGGATGGCTACCACTACAACATGCCGCCGGACGGCCGCTCCACGGATCTTACCGGCGACCATCTCAACTATGGCTTCCCAATGCGTAACCTGACGGCGCTGCAGGTGCTTGATGCGCTGCGGCGGTCAGTCCTGATCGACTAAACGCTGCCGGCCGTGTTGCAGTATACTGCCGGGCGAATGGGAATTGTTCTGGCATTGGTGGAGGTTTGTGGAGGTTTATTGTGATCAAGAGTATCGGCGAGATGGAGATTGACCATAGCAGTCAGCCCATCCGGCTGTTCAAATCGGATTTCCTGGAGTTCTTCACCCACGTTCATCCGGCCGTGGTGGTGGCGATCTGGTTGCCGGTGGCCGCCTATTTCCTGCTGAGCGCCATCGCCAGTGCACCGGCTGGTGCGCCGGCGCTGCACATCCCGGTGGCATTTCTCATTGGTGTGTTCGTCTGGACGTTGACCGAGTACCTGATGCACCGTTTCGTGTTCCATTTCCATCCCACGGCGCCGTGGGCACAGCGCATCTTCTTCCTGTTTCACGGTGTGCATCATGCCCAACCCCAGTGTAAAACACGGCTGGTCATGCCGCCGGCGGCGAGCGTGCCAATGGCGCTGATCTTCATTGCCGGCTTTTATCTGCTGGTCGGCGTGGTGCTGGGATTGCCCCACTGGGTGGCGCCACTCATCTCAGGTTTCACGCTGGGATATTTGAGCTACGACATGATGCATTACGCCACGCATCATCTGCCGATGAATGGGCGTTTGCTCAAGTATCTCAAGCGCTATCACATGCTGCATCACTTCAAGACGCCAGAACAGCGCTACGGCGTCAGCTCGCCGCTGTGGGACATCGTGTTCAACACGAAGCCCGAATGATGGGGTGGGGGCTACTCATGAGATCTGATCACGATCCGGTCCCCGCTGCATTATCGCTTTCCGTTTCCAAGTGGAAGTGATGGAATAGCCGATGGAGCAGAGGGATAAAGAGCACGCCGGTGCTAACCAGAAAGATAAGGCCTGCAAACAGCGCGTAGCAGCCTGCGAATAGCTTCGCTACCGGCGTTTCCATACGGTCCACGGGGCCCATACCCGTCAGGATCATGGACGCGTTCAGGAAGGAATCAATCCAGGGCAAATGCGCGAGGAAGTGATATCCAAGCATGCCGATAGCCAGCGATAACGTCACCAACCCGAGGGCGAACGCGGCATGGCGCAACTGGCGCCGTATGAACCTGCGCCGGGATAACAGTGGCTGATCATGCCGCTCGTACATCGTACACCCGCTGCGAACCGGATTGAAAAAGAAGGTTGCCGTGCACGAAAGCACGGCAACGGTCATCACATCAACGCGAGGATCTTTACGCGGTTTGCTTGAGAGCAGCGCGTACCTCGTCCAACTTGCCGGCTGATCCGAGCTTCTCGGCCTTGTGCACGATGAATGCCGCGTATTCCTTCTTGAAAACCTCGCCCGGCTCGCGGAAGTCGAACTTCTCCGGGTGATCGCGGAAGAACTCGCGATGCACGCGTGTCCACACCAGGCGGCCATCGGTATCGATGTTGACCTTGGTCACGCCGAGTTGCGCTGCGCGCGCGAACTGGTTTTCGTCCACACCCTTGGCCGACGGGTCGAGCTTGCCACCGGCGGCATTGATGCGCATGACTTCCTCTTGTGGCACGGAGCTGGAGCCGTGCATCACCAGCGGGAAGCCAGGCAAACGCTTCTGGATCTCGGCGATGCGCTCGAAGTGCAGGCCCTGTGACCCTTTGAACTTGTAGGCGCCGTGGCTGGTGCCGATGGCGACGGCCAGGCTGTCGCAGCCGGACTTTTCGACGAAAATCTTGGCGTCGTCGGGATCGGTCAGGCGGGCGTCTTTCTCCTCCACCTTCACGTGCTCCTCCACGCCACCGAGCATGCCCAACTCGGCCTCAACGCTGACGCCCTTGGCGTGCGCGCGTTCGACGATGCGGCGGGTGATCTCGATGTTCTTCTCGAATGGTTCGTGAGAGGCATCGATCATCACTGAGGAGTAGAAGCCTGAATCGATGCAGTCGTAGCAGGTCTTCTCGTCACCATGGTCGAGATGGACGGCGTAAATGGCGTCGGGGAAGGTGGTGTCGCAGGCGCGGATCAACCCTTCCAGCATTTTGACGCCGGCGTACTTGCGCGCACCCTTGGAAATCTGGATGATGAACGGGGCCTTGGCTTCGAGGTTACCGTTGAATAAACCAATGGCTTGCTCGACGTTATTGATGTTGTAGGCACCAACAGCGAACTTGCCATAGGCAATCTTGAATAGTTCAGCAGTCGTAACGATCATTTGAGTGTCTCCAATATATTAGTAATGCACGAGAACCTGCTGTGCCAGTCTCGCATTTACGATTTGCCAATCGCCAATAATACACAAGTTGACGAAATTGGTCACGGCGGGGTGATACTCGGGTGTATTTCGCGAAAGGGGTCACCCCTCAGGTGACCCCTCTTTCGTTTTCTTGGTGTCCTTGGTGGCCTTGGTGGTTGGCCCGGTTGTCAGTTGTCAGTTGTCAGTAGGGCCTGACGACCAGTTGTCAGCCCGTTTTGACAACTGACAACTGTTGTCACAAGCGGCCTGACAACTGCTGACAACTGGGCGTAGGGTTGCGCAACCACCTGCAGGAGGGTATGCTTGCGAAATGCACCCTGACACTCAAGCCTTTGCGAAGGTTCGTGTTTATGCGGCAGGCTGCTCGCCTGCGCTGGCGAGGCGCCGTTTGGCCTCGTCGTACACATCCTTTGACAGAGGGCCGGCATTGGCGGCACGTAGATTGTCGGCCAAATGCTCGGGAATCAACGTGCCGACGATGGTCGTGTGCATGTCCGGGTGAGACAGGGTGAATCGCAGCAGAAAACTCGTGCGTGACTCGCCGGGGCTGAGCAGTTCGTCGAGTTTTGCCTTCTCCCATAACGCCCAACGATCCTTATTCCCCAGTCCAGCTTCCTCAGGCGCGCCGCGTGCCACGCCGCCACGGATGATCGTGCCTGCGCCGGACCTGGCGGCAGCCGTGATGGCGTTCTCGTGCTGTCGTTCGAGTGCCGAGTAGGGAATCTGAAACGATGCGAATACCCCCCATTCGATGAACCTGGTGATGTGAGGCAACGTGGACGAAATGCCGATCCAGCGTGCTTTGCCCGATTGCTGCACCTCTTGCATCACCTTGACCAGGTCGCCGGACTCCACCTGTTCGACCGAGGCATTGTGGATCTGCCAGATGTCCACATAATCCGTCTGCATGCGGCGAAGGCTGGTTTCGATGTTGTGGAGCAGATTCTCGCGCGTCCATACGTGCGGTGTCTCGTCGTGGTCACCCTTGTCCTCCAGCGTGCACCCACATTTGGTGGCGAGGAAATACTCGCTACGGCGATGGCGGATGAACTTGCCGATGTATTCCTCGCTGCGACCGTAATCATAGGACGTGTCGATGAAGTTGATGCCGGCGTCGAGTACTTTGTTCAATATCTGCTCGGCCTGTTGATCGCTGACCGGCCGGCCGCCCCACACGCGCGGACCACGAATCTCCATGGCGCCGAACCCGAGCGCCGTCACGTTTAAACCCGTTTTACCCAATCGTCGCTGTTCCATATTCATGCTCCTTGTGCAAGAGTATACGCTGGTCACCAGCGCGGACAGTAGTGGGTTAGAATGCCTTGTTTATGGTTGCACTGGGTTGCGATGCTTTCCCGGTGCTTCCACTTTTTTATGCCCCGTTACCCATATCGTTACGCTAAAGGAAGTGCAGGCGAGATGAAAATAGTGACCGATTCCGCTGCTGATCTCCCACTGAGTGAAGTGGAATCAAATCAGATAGCCGTAGCGCCCTTGCTGATTAGTTTCCCGGAAGGTGAGGTGCGCTCCGTTGATATATCCGCAGATGAATTCTACAATCGATTAGAGGCGATGTCCCCGCGTATCCCGACGACCTCACAGCCGTCACCAGGCACGTTTCTGGATATATACGAGAAGCTGGCCCATGCAGGTGAAGAGATTTTGTCCATCCAGATTTCATCCGGTTTGAGTGGCACGTTTCAGGCGGCACGCCTGGCGGCCAGCCAACTGAGCACAGCGAGTGTCACGGTGTTTGACAGTCTGACGCTGTCGGGTGGGCTGCGCTTCCAGGTGCTGGCTGCAGCCGCCGCGGCCAGGGCGGGTTGGGCGATGGATAAAATCCTCAACCTGCTGCGGTATGTCCAGGAACAGTGCGAAGTGGTTTATACCCTTGACACTTTGGACTACCTGGCGCGGGGAGGCCGTATCGGGCGCGTGCAGGCGCTGGCGGGGGCTTTACTCCACCTGAAGCCAGTGATTGACGTGAACAAGGGTGATGGCAAATACAGCACGGTGGGCAAGGCACGCACACTGCAGCGCGCCCAAGCGGCGATCGTCGACCACCTTGCTCAAATGTACGGGCAAACGCCAGTGTGGGTGACGGTGATGCACGGCCGGTTCGCCGAACAGGCGGATGTGCTCACCGCGGCACTGAGAGAACGCCTGTGCTGTTCGAAGCTGGAAGTGTTGCGCATCTCGCCGGCATTGGGCGTGCATACTGGGCCGGGCATCGTCGGCGCGGCGGTGATGCCGATGGCGCTGTGGGATGGGATTGGCCTTTAGACCGGGGATCACATCAGAGGCTCACCCGTGGCGCCTTGCAAAGGATATCGAAAAGACAGCTTTTGCAAGGCGCCATCATGAGAAACAGGCGCAGGAAACACCGGGTTTCAAACCCGGTGAGTGCGATGCTGCTGCATGCATGCGGACGCATCGCCATGCGCCCCTCCGTTGGCTGGTTTGACAGCCTGCCGCACTACAGCTATATTGAATTCGTGAAACTGCGTTACCGTTTCCGCTGCTATCCAACACCAGCGCAGGAAGGGGTGCTTGCTCACACGTTTGGCGCCTGCCGCTATGCTTACAGCACTGTAAGTGTCTACAACTGGGCGCTGCGATTGCGCACCGATAGCTACCGCAACGGGGTGACCGTTAACTACAACGCTTCGTCGGCCGCGCTTACCTCGCTCAAATAGCAACCCGACCATCAATGGCTGAATGAGGTGTCGTGTGTGCCGACTCAACAAGCCCTGCGACACCTGCAAGATGCTTTTCGCAACTTTTTTGATAAACGCGCGGCCTACCCGTTGTTTAAGAAGAAACGTGGTACGCAGTCGGCTGAGTACACCCGCAGTGCGTTCAAGTGGGAGGCGGCTCACCGCCACTTGACAATCGCCAAAGTGGGCCGGCTGAAAGTGCGCTGGTCGAGAACGTTCACGAGCGAACCCACCACAGTCACGATAACCAAGGACTGTGCCGGGCGCTACTTCGTGACGCTGGTCTTGGATGAGACGATCCAGTCTCTGCCAAAGACGGACGCATCGGTTGGCATCGACCTGGGTATCAACCGGCTGGCGACCCTGTCGAATGGGGACCGCCTGGCCAACCCGCGGCACCTGGCGCGTTACCAGGGGAAGCTGGCGCGCGCACAGCGCCTCCTGAACCGCCGGCAGAAGGGCAGCGGCCGCTACGAACGCGCCCGCTTGTGTGTGGCCAAACTGCAGGCCAGGATTGTGGATACACGCCGGGACCACCTGCACAAGGTCACGACGGACCTGGTGCGCCGGTTCGATGTGATCTGCATCGAAGACCTGAATGTGCGCGGCATGGTACGCAACCATTGCCTCGCCCGCGCGATCAGCGATGTGGGTATGGGCGAGTTCGCCCGGATGCTGGACTACAAGTGTGCCTGGTACGGCAAAGAGTTGGTCAAGATCGACCGCTTCTTCCCGTCCAGCAAGACCTGTAGCGCCTGCGGCCATCGCCATGCAGAGATGTCGTTGGATGTGCGAGCGTGGGTGTGTCCCGCATGTGGCGCGACCCACGACCGAGATGAGAACGCGGCGAAGAACATTTATGCGGTGGGACACACCGTGAAGGCGCAGGGAGGGCGTGTCAGACCCAAGCGGGCCGAGGCTCGCAAGGGCAACCCCCGTCGAACTGTGAACCAACCTGTTCAGCATCGTGCCTAGCACTGAAAGTGCTGTAAGCATGGTCTAAAGACCATCTTTAGATGGTGTTTCAGGAATCCCCGCGCTTTAGAGCGGGGAGGATGTCAACGTGAGCATATCCAGCCAGCGGCGGTAGTCTTCCAGCTTGAACGGCCGGTGCCCAACCAGGTAGTGGTTGCGCAAGGCTGTTTGTCCTCCGGCGCTCCAGTCGATGAGCCACATGGCTTGTCGCGACGTCTGCGCGATATGGCCGATGGTCTGGATGTCGTTGGCGTCCACCGTGAAGTTGGTTTCGAGCAACACCTGCTGCGTGTCGGCATCGCACACCTGGGCGTGGCCACGCGCGGGCGAGCGCGTGTCGTTCACGGCGATGATGGCGTGTCTGCCATCTCTCGGCTCGCAACAGATCACGCATACGTCGCTCTGTACGCGCTTGATGTACGTGTATGCCAGCTTCCTGCGGCCGTAATAGTCGACGATGGCGTCCGAAATGATCGGCCACCCATCACGCAAGTTCCACCACAGGATGCCTGTGCGCCGCCATTTGCCCTGACGGAACCATTCGATGAAGAACTTCTTCGCCTCGGCCTGGCTGATTTGTGAAGCCAGCACGTAGTCGTCCAGGTTATCCGGCACCTGGTCGAAGAGCACGCCGATCTGCTTGCCCATGAGCGCGATGCGGTAGTTCCAGTCGGTCATGGCGGGGTGGGGGCGTGTGGCGTGTGTGAGCCACTGCTCGTTGTTCTGCCAGGGCCACACGTAGCCGGGGTCGAGGAACTGCTCCAGGCTACGCCGGTCCGGGCAGCCATGGTAGCCAATCTCGCTGGCAAAATGCGCGAGCGAACGGGTGTAGAAAGGCCCTTTGAAGTCGTCGCGCGGACCCCACAAGTGCTGCTCCGGCTGTGCATTGAACGGTTCCGGCAGCGCATCGATGGACTTTTGGCGTTGCACGTATGCGGGGCTGCGGTAGGGTGAACTGGGCAGGTATGGGCGGTGCGGGTCCAGCCGGCGCACCACTTCCGGCAGCACGTGACGGCTGAGCCGGTCCGTGTTGGGGTCGATGCTCAGACTCGACCAGGCATAAGCTTCGTCGATCTCGTTGTTCCCGGCCCATAGTGCCAGACTGGGATGATTGCGCAGTTGTAACACGATCGCTTCTGCCTCTGTGCGAATGCGTGCAGCAAACTCATCTGTTTGCGGGTAGATGGCGCAGGCCATGGCGAAGTCCTGCCACACCAGCACGCCGAGCTGGTCACACAGATCGAAGAAGGCGTGTCCTTCGTACACGTTGCCACCCCAGCAGCGGATCATGTTGCAGTTCAGGTCCGCAATCATCCCAGTCTGGGGGCCCAGGTGCTGTGGGTCGCGTGCGTGAAAGGCGTCCAGCGGCACCCAGTTTGTGCCTTTCACAAAGATTCGCTCGCCGTTGACGACGAAGACGAACTCGCCGGGTTGCTCCGGTGTGGTGACATCCGTATAGCGCAGCGCCAGCGTGCGCAATCCGATGCGCGCGTGGTGTGTATCCAGCACCGTTCCATCTGCGTCGATCAGTTCGAGGGTCGCATCGTAAAGCGCCGGCTGGCCATAGCCGCGCGGCCACCACAGATCGACATCGCGCAGGTTGATCTGTGCGCGACCGTGCGTGCCCACGACGTTGAACAAGCTGACAGCTTGCCCTACTGTCGCGCGAACACGCAAGTGATCCACGTCGATCCGATCGGTCACAAAGTCCCAGTCCACCAGCACGGTGGCTGTGCGGTCCGCCGGGTCGGTTCGCAGTGTGGTCCAGTAGGCTGAGCGCCAGCGCGACGATTCGACGATCTGCAGCGCGACGTCGCGCCACAACCCTGCGCTTACGGCGCGCGGCATGATATCCCACCCATACATGTGTGGCGCCTTGCGCACGTTGATCGACTCCCAGTTGGTGGCAAAGGCTGAATTCAGTGGTTCCGGAGGTTGTTTGCGGCCCTCCAGCACGGCGGAGTGGATGCGGACGATGAGTTCGCAATCCTCGCCGGCCTGTGCTGTTTTGATGACGCCGGTGACGTCGAACTGGTGGGGTATCAACATGTTATCGGTGTGGCCGATGAGCATGCCATTGAGCCAGATGTCGGCGACACAGTCGATCCCATCGAACACGAGTTCCGCGTGTTGTCCGGGTCCTAGCGCGGGTGCGTTAAAGGTGCGCCGGTACCACCACTCGTGCCCCTCGTATGCACGCAGGCGGTAGATGTTATCGCCAATGGAGGGTTCCGGCAGTGCGCCGGCGGCAACCAGGTCGAGTTCCACATTGCCGGGGACGCTGGCTGGGATGACCGGCCAGCCGGCGGGTGGCTGTGTGCGAGATGCTTCCTGTTGCGGCCCGTAGGACAACTGCCACGTTCCGTTCAGATTGATTCGTTGCATGATTGTATTCGCTCGTTGAGTTTCTAGCCCAGCTTACCCATAACCCGCATGACGGATGCAGCGGGGAAGAGGACGCGCAGTGTGTTTCCTCTGGCTGCGACCACCTCGGGTTTTGCAAGGCACACCTGGTTTGGCGTATCGAACGTGTTGTGCGCATGGATGTCATCGCACGCCAGCTTCGTGACTTCCACGTCTGCCAGTTTGCCGCCGGTGAGATCTATTTCCAGTTCGCAGGGTTGCGATGGGTGGGCGTTACAGGCCGTCACACACAGCACGCCGTTCTTGACGGATGCCGACCCTTGCACGGCCTGCAGTGTTAACTCACGGTTATCGGCATACTGCGCCCGGCAGTACTCTTTCGCGTCACCCCCATCACAGATCGCCTCGGCCTGCGAAACGAAGCGCACGGCTTGAGCGTTGCGGTGCGGCTGGTACAGATCGTAGACGTGATAGGTGGGTGTGGTGATGCAGCGCTCGCCATCCACGAGCAGCAATGCCTGGAGCACGTTGATCAACTGCGCGATGTTCGCCATGTAGATGATGTCGGCGTGGTTGTTGAAGATGTCGAGCGAGAGTGCCGCCACACATGCATCGCGCATGGTGTTCTGCTGGTACAGACCCGAATTGGGCTTGTCCGGCTCGACCGGATGCCATGTGCCCCACTCATCCACGATCAGGTTGATGTTGCGTTTGGGATCGTACTCATCCATGATGGCACGATGTCCAGTGATGATGCCCTCTATGGCGGCCGCTTTGCACAGCAATTCAAGCCACTGGTCAGACGTGTATTCCGTGGCGGTGCCTGCGGTGCCGCAGTAGTAGTGAGCCGCCAGCGACTGGACCATTCCCAGGCGATTCCAATGCTTGTTCTTCCAGAAATCCATCACACGGCGCGTCCAACCCCAGTCATTGCCGCCGGCGCCACATGCGATGGCATGAACGGTCGATCCTGGATAGTCGAACACGTACGTGCGCATGCGCGCGTATGTGGCGGCATACGTCTCGGGGTCCATGCTGCCACCACACCCCCAGTTCTCGTTGCCGACCGCCCAGAACTTGACACCGAACGGTTCATCGGCACCGTTGGCGCGACGCTCGCGGCTCAGGCTGGAATCCCCGGCGAAGTTGCAGTACTCCACCCAGTCACCCAACTCCTGCGGTGTCCCTGAACCGGCGTTCCCTGTGATATACGGTTCGGTGCCGATGGCACGGCAGAAGGCGATGAACTCGTGCGTGCCAAAGTGGTTTGGCTCAGGCGCCATGCCCCAGTAGTAGTTGATGCGCTTGGGGCGCTGTTCGCGCGGGCCGATGCCATGGCGCCAGTGGTAGCCGTCGGCAAAGCAGCCGCCCGGCCAGCGGACCACCGGCAGTCGCAGCGGCTTGAGCGCGTCGATGACATCCTTGCGCAAGCCATTGACGTTGGGAATCGACGAATCCTCACCGACCCAGATACCGGGATAGATCAACTCCCCCAGGTGCTCGGCGAACTGGCCATGCAGGTAGGGGCTGATGGTGCCGATCTTCTCGCTTACGACCACGTCAACGTGTTGTACGGTATTCATATTGCTCCTGGGAGAATCCACCACAGCACAACTTGAGAGCACAGAGGTCAAACGTCAAAACCTCAATGCTCTCGACAGCCGGGTACCCCTCAAATGATCACTGGGGATTGGGGATGAAATCGCCACCACGGCAACGCTTGAGATAGTTCAATCCCGCGACCTGGCCCGTCATTTCCAGTTCGCCGCGGTACACCGGGTCGTGCCAGCCTTCGATGTCGATGGAGCCTGTGAAGCCGCTGGCGCGCAACTCGCTGATGATGTCCGTCCAGTTGCTGTCGCCGAAGCCGGGTGTACGGTGGAAGGCGAACTGCACCGGGCCGTCGACGCCGTGCTTGCGCACGATGTCCCATTTGATCGTGCAGTCCTTGCCGTGCACGTGGAATATCTTGCCAACCCATTCGCGCAGTTGTGGCATGGGATCGATCAGGCTGACCATCTGGTGGCACGGCTCCCACTCCAGACCAATGTTGGGCAGCGTGACTTCGTTAAACATCATCTGCCAGGCCGTTGGGTTATGGGCAATGTTCCAATCGCCGCTGTTCCAGTCGCCGCCCATGTCGCAGTTCTCGAACGCGATGCGTACGCCCTTGTCGGCGGCGCGCTGTGTCAGTGGTCCGAACACTTCCTTGAAGCGGGGCATCGACTTGTCGATGGGCTGGCCGCGCAGACGACCGGTGAAACCGGCGACGATGTCCGCGCCGAAGAGGTACGCGTTGTCGATCAGCATTTCCCAACCACGCAGCGTTTCACAGTCGATGGGGGTGGTCTCCAGTGGGTTGCCGAAGACGGCGACGGAGCTGATGACTGCACCCGAATCGCCGAGCGCATCCTTCACTTCACTCGCGAGCTGTTTCAGGTTGATGTCTCCGAGTTTCTGCCAGAATGTGATTGAGAAGCTCTCGAATCCATAGGGCAGGATCTGGCGAATGTAGTTGGCGGTGTTGGCGTTGCCGTTGACGAGAGTGCCGATACGAATGGCTTGTTTGTTTAGGTTACTGCTCATCTGTTGTGTTTACCTGCTTCGCCCGCCGGGGCGGGTGTTATTAGGGTCACGGTTAGTATAGCCAGCTTGGGCTGAAACGCTATCACAATCAGAAACCCGATTTTTTGGAAAAATCGGGTTTCTCACATCTGAAGTGCCATTTCGCTCAGGCAGGCTTCTTGGCGCGCTTCAATTGCTCATTCTCTGGCCGAGCCTTGTAGAACGCGTCCAGCGGATAGCAGCCCGAGACCATGCCGTTGCGCGGCGCAGTCGTACAGTCGCTGAACGTGCGGCACAGCGACTTGGTGTTGAGCTTGCGGCCACTGAGCACGTCGGCTGGCAGCGTGGGGTATGCCAGCACCATCCGCCCCAATCCGACGATATCGACATTGCCGGCGCGCACCTGGTACTGTGCCACTTGGGGCAGGTATTCCTGCAGATACGAGTAGGCAGAGCCGACGATGATCAGGTCGGGGAACTGCTGCTTGAGCGTGGCCGTGGCCTTGATCTGGCGCGCCACTCCGGCAAGTGGATCTTCGGGCGGCTGGTATCCGTCGCTGGGGGGGAATGCCGCCGGTCGCTGGATATGCGGGTTGTAATAGGGGCTTCCGCCCGTCAGGCAGACGAGTCTGATATCCAGATCACGTAGCAGTTGCAGGAACTGCGCCGACTCACCCAAATCTATCTCCTGTGAGTGCTCCTGGTTGCACCCGAACGCGTAGGGGTAGGGCGCATCAAAGGGTTCAATTTCGCCAATGTTGGCGTGTCCCTTGCGGAATGGGCGTAAGTCAAACGCACTCAGCCGCACCCCGATACCCAACCCCGGCGCGTCACGGCGGATGCCGGCAACCACTTCTCGCAGGAAGCGGGTACGGTTTTCGAACGATCCGCCGTATTTTCCTGGGCGTGTGAATGCGCTCAGCAGCTCATGCCCGAGGTAGCCATGGCAGTGTTTGACGTCCACAAAGTGGAAGCCAATCTTCTGCGCTCGCACGGCGGCGCGCACAAAGTCGGCGATCAGATCGTCGATCTGCGCGTCGGTCATGACCGGGTAATCGGCTGGCAAGTTCAGACGTTTGTCCAAAAATGGGTGATGGTACAGGATGAGCGGTTCTGATTTCGTCTTGCTGTTCGGTTTGGCATAGCGGCCGGAATGCGTGAGTTGCAAGCCGACGAGCAAGTCATCGGTACGGCCATGGGATGCGCCGTGCGTCTTCACCAACTCCTCGCGCAGGTATTCCAGCATCGATAGATTCTCTTCGTTGATCATGAGCTGGTTGGGGTTGGCGCGCCCGTCGTGCCGCACGGCGACTGCTTCGCCGCCCCAGATCAACTTGGCGCCGCTCTCGCCGAAATGCCGCCAGCGCCGGATGGTCAGGGAGGATGGTTTGCCATCCTCGGTGCCGTCCCAGCCCTCCATCGGCAGGATGGCGAAGCGGTTGCCGATGAGGTTGAGATTTGAGATGAGAGATTGCGCCCCAGAGTACTGGGGTGTGCCACCGTATTGGGCGAGATCGATCGGCTGCGCGAGCGGTGAGTCTGGTGCGGACAGGATCTCGTCGTCCAACTCGAGGTCGAGTTGTAGGCTGCGCAGGTAGGCGCGGAAAGCCGCTGTTGTTTTAAAGGATGCAACTTTTGGGTAAGACATGGCGATTTTAGATTTTAGATTTTGGATTTTGGATTTGGGATTTGGATGTGTGCCTGGGGCTAGAGCCGGCGCAGGTGGAAACCGCCATCGACGTTGATGACTTCGCCTGTGGAGAGCGGAAAATAGCCTTCTGCGATGGCGACGACCGCGCGAGCGACATCACCGGGTGACCCCCAGCGCCGGATGGGTGTAAGCCCTTCCGCGATCAGTTTGTCATATTTGGTCTTGGCGACGCTGGTCATGTCTGTATCGATGATGCCCGGCCGGATTTCGTATACGTTGATGCCCGCTCCAGCCAGCCGGTCAGCATATAACGCAGTCATCATCGCCATGCCCGCTTTTGACAGGCAGTATTCGGCGCGGTTGATGCTGCTGGTGTAGGCGCTGATCGAACCTATGTTGATGATGCCTGGTTGAGGGGTGGGTGTGGGTGAGGGGGTGCCTTCTGATGCAAGCGATAACATCACCTGCGCGACGCGCTGGGTGAGAAAGAACGGGCCCTTCAGATTTGTGGCCAGCACCTCGTCATAGCTGGATTCGCTCACCTCCAAAATATCCATACGCTGGCGCGGGGCCATACCGGCGTTGTTGACCAGCAGGTCGATACGGCCGAAGCGTTCGAGTGTCTGGGTGACCAGGCGTTCGCGCGCGGCAGCCTGTGCGATATCCGCCTGGACAATGATGCCGGTGGCACCCAACGATTGCACCTCGCGCAACGCATCTTCGGCCGCCGCAGCATTGCTGTGGTAGTTCATGGCAACGGACCAACCGCGCTCGGCCAGCGCCAGCGCGATGCCCCGGCCAATGCCTCGACTGGCGCCTGTCACCATCGCCACTTTGTGCATTGTTACTCCTTATGATGATCCCGTGCGCCGGCCGGCATGTCCCCGGCCCTGGCATGCGGCGCTCAGAAATCGATCTCTCCCACCACTTTGCTTAGGGCCTCGAGGTAGAAGTAATCACCCCACATCACGCTTTCGTCCACACCCAGACCCTTGCGCTGGTGGTACATGCCATGCTTGAGGACGCCTTCCCAACCTGGAGTATCGATGGCCAGGAATTCCGGCTCCGTCAGGGTATCGAGGATGCGCAGCGCATACCCCTTATAGAAGCTGGCCCTGGCTGCGTCACCCGTGAGCTGGCTCAGGTTGAGCAGACCGCTGGCGGCGATGGCGGCAGCCGAGCTTTCGTACGGCAACGCCGGGTTGGGTTCGTCCCAGTCATTGGGAGGTACACCGTGCGCGGGAGTGTGCTCGATGTAAAAGTTGGCACACGCTTCGGCAGTGTTGAGGAAACGGACGTCGCGACTGAAAGAATACGCCGTGCCGAACCCATATAGTGACCAGGCCAGCCCGCGCGCCCAGGCGGAATCGCCACGCCAGCCCTGGTGGGTGGTCTGGCGCAGGAACTCACCTGTTTGTGTGTCGAAGATGCCTTCGTGCGAGGTGCTGCCGTCGCCCCGCACCAGCGTGCGGCGTGTGGTCAGACAGTGTTGGTTGGCGATGCGCAGCAGATTGGCGTCCGCCGTTTGTTGCGCCGCGTAGAACACGATCCCGATGTTCATCATGATATCGATGAACAGGCTCTCGTCTGCGACGAAGGAGCGTAAATATTGTCCTTTTTCCTTGAAGCGTAAACCCATGGTACGCCCGGCCTCGACGACGACGTCGTTCTTCGTCGTGTCGCCGGTGAGGTCGTACCAGCGCTTCCACGTTGGCCAGAAGGTGAAGCCCAGGTCATGTACGTTGCGATCCGTCTTGCGATGTTCGATCAGGCGGCAGTAGTGCTCCGCTCGCTCGCGCCATGTCGTATCCTGGGTGTGCCGGTAGATCAGCCATAGTTGGCCGCCGAGAAAACCCTCGCACCAGTTGGTCCACGCCTCACCGCCGTGTTTCCACTTGCCGTTGACGGTGTACATGGGGAAAAACTCGGGATATGACTGAGTCAGGTGATTGAGCTGGTGCGCGGCAAACCCGAGGGCTGTCTTGCATTTCTCCAACATGCGAGTGTGATCGGTCGCAACGCTGGTCACCACTATTTTTCTCCTGTGTTGAGCCGTATAGAGTTTGGTCGAACGGAATTTGTGCGCTGTGTGTGCAAAGCGCATGCGTGATGATTATAGCCAGCATAGCGAAGCGCGATATGTCCATTCGGGGATCACGTTTCTGCGCACGGGTGTTGCTCCGTCTCGGGGTGTCGTAGCTGAGAGCGTCGAGCCATCAGGCGGATTGCGACACCCGGCTCGTTCAGTCTGCATCTGAAGAAGCAGGCTGAACACTCGGGCTGGGACGGGGCTCACTGTCCCCAACCGCGTTTTCGCCGAGAAGACGCTCCCGGGACGGGAGCTTGGAGCAGCGTGGAGGGCGACAATGAAAGCTTATCGGACGAACTGAAAGACTGAGCACTGAGCACTCGGTACTCGGAACATCCGGCGCCGGTTGTCAGTTGTCAAAACCCACTGACATCTGTTTGGACGATCTGCGCGGTTCATTTCGTCGAATAGAGCAGACGCACCTGAACCTGGCCGTGCTGGATGCGCGTTTCATAGTTGGTGATCGCCTGTGTGGCGGGGCCGTGAATGATGTTGCCGTTGCGCAGGTCGAAAACCGACTGATGCAACGGGCATTCCACCGTACAGTCCGTGAACTTGCCCTCTGCCAACGCGCCACCGGCGTGGCTGCAGGTGCTGGAAACGGCTAAGACAGCATTGCCTTTCCGATATAACAGAATGGGATGATTCTGCACGTCCACCTGTTTGGGTAAACCTTCTGTCAGTGCATCGAGATCTTCCACAGTGGTCCAGTCGGGCATTGCGTCCACTGGTTTATCGTGGTTTGTTCCCACGCGCTGGCTGTACGACAGGTGCCCGCCCAACATGGCCGCAAACCCCAGCGTGCTGGCAGCCGTCAGCGACAGCACTACGGCTATGTCGCGCTGCCGATTTTTGCGCAGCAACAACGAGACGCCAAACAAAACCATGTTGATGACGTTAAACAGCGCATGGAGCAACCCGGTGCCCGCTGACGCTTTTGGGATGGTGCTGTAGTCGGCGATTCCGCTCAGTGTGGTGGGCAGGGCTGAGAGGGTACCAAACAGGATCGAGGTATCTGCAGCTTGCCGTGCGGTACGTGAGCGTGTCCTCAACCAGATAAGATCGAACATAATGCCCAGCACCCATCCACCCACGGCAAAATCCGTCAGCGCCGGGTGCAACGGATGACCTAACCCCTTGCCGTGCAGCACGTCCGCCGCGGTTCGAGCCGGCCAGCCGCCACGTAACACGACAGCGTGGATGCCGTGGGAGAGGCTCAAGGCTGTGTCATCCAAACCAGGGATACGTTCTATCGCCTGGTCGATCACCTTATTCAGCATGGTTCAGCACCTCCCACCCCGAGCGCAGTCAGCGACGCAATTCTGCCAACCTTCATCCTCATACGCCCCTTCACGATCCCCCCAGTCCCCAATCCTCATTTTGCATTGCCAGATGAGATGTATCTGTGAAATCGCTGAAATGATACACTTTCCAGGATCATAACAAGGAGACTGGCAATGCCTGTAACACGAAGATTGACCCCGGTGCCGTTCACCCGGGTAACTGTTGAGGACGACTTCTGGGCGCCTCGCATTGAGACCAACCGCACTGCGACAATCCCTGCGGAGTACATGATGTGTGAGAGCAGCGGCCGTATCGCAGCCTGGGATCTGACCTGGTCGCCTAGCGATCCCAATCCACCGCACATCTTCTGGGATTCCGACGTGGCCAAGTGGATCGAGGCCGCTAGCTATACATTGATGACCCATCCGGATTCGCAACTGGATGCGCTGCTCGATAACGCGATCGCCAAAATTGCGCGTGCCCAGCAACCAGATGGCTATCTGAACACCCATTACATCCAGGTTGAGCCGGGAAAGCGCTGGACGAATCTACGTGACTGCCACGAGTTGTACTGTGCCGGGCACTTGATCGAGGCAGCAGTGGCCCATTACCAGGCCACCGGTAAACGAACCTTGTTGGATGTGTTGTGCCGTTATGCCGATCATATCGACAGGACGTTCGGGCGTGAGCCGGGCAAGCTGCCTGGATACTGTGGACACGAGGAGATTGAGCTCGCATTGGTCAGACTGTTCCACGTAACGGGTGAGCGACGCTATCTGGATCTCGCCAGGTACTTCGTAGACGAACGCGGGCAACAGCCTTATTACTTCGATCTTGAGGCGCGTGCGCGCGGGGAGGACCCGGCGAATTTCTGGGCAAAAACGTATGCTTATATGCAGGCGCATATCCCCGTACGCAAACAGGCCGAAGTCACCGGTCACGCCGTGCGTGCGATGTACCTGTACAGCGCCATGGCTGACCTGGCGAACGAAACCGGCGATACACAACTGCTGTCTGCGTGCGAACGCTTGTGGGATGACTTGTGCCTGAAACGCATGTATCTGACCGGCGGGATCGGCCCTTCCGCCTCGAACGAGGGATTCACCACACCGTACGATTTACCCGACGAAACGGCGTATGCCGAGACTTGCGCGGCGGTGGGATTGGTGTTCTGGAATCACCGCATGTTGCAGTTCGAGGGTAATGGCAAGTACGCCGATGTCATGGAGCGGGCGCTTTACAACGGCACCATCAGCGGTGTGTCGATGGATGGACGCAGCTTCTTCTACGTGAACCCGCTTGCCAGCAAAGGCAACCATCACCGCAAGGGTTGGTTCGACTGTGCATGTTGCCCGCCGAACATCGCCCGAATGATCGCCGGTATTGGCGGCTACATCTATTCTGAAGGCGAACATGATGCATGGGTGCACTTCTACGTGCAAGGGGAAGGGAGGCTACAGGTAGGGGATCTGCCCGTGCGCATTTGCCAGGTCACTCGCTATCCCTGGGATGGCGAGGTGCGCTTGACGCTGGATATGACGGCCCCCGCAACTTTCCGGTTGCATTTACGCATCCCCGGCTGGTGCCAGCAGTACCAGTTGTGGGTGAATGATTTCCCCATGGCCGATTGTCAGATTCCGGCCGACGGTTATGTGCACATTTCCAGACAGTGGGTGCCGGGCGACGTCATCCGGCTCAACCTGGAGATGCCGGTGCAATATGTGGAGGCGAATCCATCCGTATCGCAGACGCTGGGACGTGTGGCGCTGCAGCGCGGACCGATCGTCTATTGCCTGGAAAGCGTCGATAACGAGCAACTGCCGCTCGACGGCATCATCGTGCGTGGGGGAGTGCCGGCGTCCGAGATGTTCATGCCGGAATATCGCCCGGACTTGCTCGGCGGTGTCATCGTGTTGCACGGGACAGGGGGGCTGGCTGGTGAACAGCCATGGGGCAACGAGTTATATCGCAACAAGACGGCGCAGTACAAGCCGGTGCGGCTGACCGCCGTGCCGTACTATGCCTGGGATAACCGCGCGCCGGGTGAGATGCGCGTGTGGCTGCGTATCGGATAAACCACGCGCTACCATGATTGCGGCGGCGAAGAAATCGACGTTGTAGTGGGCTCAAGGCGTTAGCCGGAAAGCCGCGGTCTCGATTACAGCGATGATTTGGCCAGATGGCGTCACCGGCTAACGTATTGCGTCAAGCATCGTAGCGACATTCGGATGAGCCAACCTGCTAAAGGCCTTGTTGGCGCGTTATAGCGTGAAGCTCTCACCGGGTTTCAGGACGTGGGGTTGTGCCGTGGTTTCGGCACGGACCTTGCTGGCCCACGCGGCTGCGTCTTGCTTGATGAGGCCGAATGTATCGTAGTGCACCGGGATGACGTGCTTGGGCTGGATCAGCTTCACTGCGCGCAAGGCATCTGACGGTCCCATGGTGAAGTTGTCGCCGATGGGTAGCACGGCCAGGTCGACACCCTCCTCGCCGATCAGTCTCATGTCGCCGAACAAGCCGGTGTCGCAGGCCAGGTAGATTTTGTGTGCGTCCGGCGTCGTGATCAGAAAGCCGCTCGGGTTGCCGCCGTAAGAGCCGTCAGGAAGTGCTGAGCCGTGCAGGGCGAGCGTTAATTTGACATAGCCGAAAGGCCACTGGTGGCCGCCACCAAGGTGCTGTCCATGCGCGTTCACTCCTTTCTTTCCGAGCCACTCGGCAAGCTCGAAGTTAGTGATGACTGTCGCGCTGGTGCGTTTGGCGATCGCGATGGTATCGCCGAGGTGATCGCCGTGCCCGTGGCTGAGCAGAATGTACTGGCATTGCAAGGCATTCGCAGTAGTGCTTGCGGCCGGGTTGTGGGTGAGGAAAGGGTCGACGAGAATGTGGTTGTTCCCAATGTCCAGACCCAGTGCAGCGTGTCCGTACCAGGTAAACTTGACACTCATTTTTAGCCTGCCTCTCCAAAAGGTTGTCGTTACAAACGAATTGTAGTAGCGAACAACCTTCACAAGTTGTTTAGGAAGGATGCAGGCTGTCTGAATGATCTCAACAACAGCCTAATTGTGGTAACCTTCAGCCATGATGAGTACAGCCCAAACGTTGACGCTTCATCCGGTGATGTGCTATGGAAGGGGATCACATCATGGCTGTTGCTGAGTTCACGATACAGCGCACGTGGCAATCGGACCGAAGTAGCCCTCTCCGTTGGATTTTCTCACATGTCATTCGCCAATGGCCTTACCTGGTTGGCATCCTGATCGGAGCTCTCGGCAATGCCGGCGGCGCGTCGCTACTGCCGGTGCTCATAGGGCAGGCGTTTAACGGCATCAACAAGCGGGTGCCTGACTATGCCACGTTAGGCACGGTTGCGTTGTTGATCGTCACCTCACAGCTTCTGCGCGGCGTCCTGCAACTGGGTCGCAACTTCTCCGCCGAGATCATCGGCCAGCGGCTGGAGCGCGACCTGCGTGATGAGTTGTATGCCAGCCTGATCGGCAAAAGTATGACGTTTCACGACCGCCAGCAGGCCGGCGATGTGATGGCGCGCGCGACCAACGACGTGCGTGAGATCAATTTGATGATGAATCCCGGTGTGAACCTGGTGGTTGGGTCGGCAGCGTTCCTCATTTTCCCCATCATCTTCGCTCCACGCCTGCATCCGCAACTCATCATCATCCCGATCATCTATGTGTTCCTTTATGGCGCTGCCGTGTGGCGTTATCTAGGGCAGTTGATCCCGGTGACGCAACGGGTGCGGCGCGAGTTTGGCGTGATGAATAGCACGCTGGCCGAATCCATTGAAGGTGTGGAGACGGTGAAAGGTGCGGCGCAGGAACGGCGCGAAATGGATCGTTTCGACAAAACGCTACGGAACTGGCGCGACGCCGCCGTGCACCAGGGCCGTGTGGAGTCCATCTACCTGCCCAACCTGTTGTTAGGTGGAACCGTCGCCTTCGGCATATTGCACAGCCTGTTGTTATACGCATCCGGCCAGGTCGATATTGGGACGGTCATCTCGTTCAACGGATTGCTGATGATGTTTGGCTTTCCCACGTTTTCGGCGCAATTCTCGTATTCACAGGTGTCGTCTGGTCTAGCGAGCGCACGACGCATGCTGGAGTTGATCAACGCCGAAACGAAGCTGGATGAAAACGCCGCCGGCCATGACGCTCCCATGCAAGGGGCGGTGGCGTTTGACTGTGTCACGTTTGGGTACGGCGACGGCAAACCTCAGCTTGAAGCAGTCAGCTTCGACGTCAGACCGGGTCAGACGGTCGCCATCGTCGGGCAGACAGGCTCAGGCAAGAGCAGCATCATCAAGTTGATCAACCGCATCTATGATGCCGGCAGTGGTTGTGTGCGTGTGGACGGTGTGGACGTGCGCGACTGGAACCTGGCCGCATTAAGACGGCAGATCTCCATCATCGAGCAGGACATTTTCCTGTTCTCACGCACGATCGCCGAGAACATCGCCTTTGGCGCTCCCAATGCGACACAGGCGCAGATCGAGGAAGCCGCCAGGGCCGCGCAGGCGCACGAGTTCATCATGTCGTTCAAGGATGGCTACCAGACCCTGGTTGGCGAGCGAGGGGTGACCCTCTCCGGTGGGCAGCGCCAACGCATCGCCCTGGCGCGCGCATTTATGACCAACCCGCACATCCTGGTGCTTGACGACTCCACCAGTGCGATTGATAGCGCGACAGAGGACTTGATCCAGCGCGCCATTTTTCGTGCGGCGCAGGGGCGCACGACGTTCATCATTACCCACCGTCTATCACAGATTCGCTGGGCGGACGTGATCATCGTCATGCGCAAGGGGAAGGTGGCCGCCATCGGCACACACGATGATCTGATGATTACCTCGCTGGTTTATCGTGCCATCTTCGACCGTGGTGACGATGGCGGGGTGGGGGGTGATTTGGCATGATGATGGGACTGGCGTCGGAAGCGTATGACAGGCAGTATTCCGACCGGCAGCTTATCAAACGCCTGTTTTCATATTTCACGCCCTACCGCCGGGCTTTGCTTATGGTGGCGGTGCTGGTGCTCCTGATCACCGTAATCGGATTGCTCGATCCGCTGGTGATATCAAAAGGGATCGACGCGATACAGCACCAGGCTACCGTGCATCTGGTGCTTTTGCTGTTCGGTTACATGTTGACCTCAACCGTGATCAACTTCCTGGTCAACATGGCACGCCGGCGTTATATGTCACGGCTCATCGCCGACGTGATCTCGACCATGCGGCACGAGGCCTTCAGTGCGTCGATCCAGCACGACCTTTCATTCTTTGACGAGTATCAGTCTGGCAAAATCATCAGCCGTATCACCAACGATACCCAGGAGTTGTCGCAGGTGGTGCTGCTGGTGACGGACCTGATCAGCCAGTTTACGACCCTGATTGCTTTGATCGTAATATTACTCAGCACGTCCTGGCAATTAACGCTGGCATTACTTGCGATGACGCCGTTCGTGGCCCTGATGGGTGCGGCATTTCGCAGCCTGGCGCGCAAAGTGACGCGGCGCGGCTTCCGCGCCATCGCCGAGGTGAACGCTTCCATCCAGGAGGCTGTGGCCGGTATCCGTGTGGCGAAGAACTTCCGCCAGGAGGCGGCGATCTACGCAGGTTTCCGTAGCGTCAACCAGCAGTCGTTCAAGGCCAATTTGCTGCGCGGTTTCGTGCTGGCCAACGTATTTCCTACATTGAACGCGCTGGCGGGTGTGGGCACAGCATTACTGGTGTACCTGGGCGGCATGAGCGCCGGGCAGGGTCTGATCACCATCGGTGCATGGTATCTGTTCATCCTCAGCGTCGACCGCTTCTGGTTTCCCATGACCAACATCGCTTCCTTCTACAGCCAGATCCAGAGCGGGCTGTCGGCGTGCGAGCGCATTTTCGCGCTGATCGACGCGCCACACACAGTAAAGCAGGCCGCTGCCGAACCGGTGCCCATGCTGCGCGGTGATATCCAGTTCGCGCACGTGAACTTTCGCTACAACTCGCAACAGCAAGTGCTGAGCGACTTCACGTTACACATGACACCGGGCGAGAGTGTGGCGTTCGTCGGTCACACTGGTGCTGGAAAGAGCAGCATCGTCAAGCTGATCACGCGTTTCTACGAGTTTCAGGAAGGTCGCATCTGCGTGGACGACCACGATATCCGCACCTTTGACCTGCAGAGTTATCGGCGACAGTTGGGCATCGTGTCACAGACGCCCTTTTTGTTCTCCGGCACGGTGGCCGACAACATTCGCTACGCCAGGCCGGCGCTAACGGACGCGCAGATCCTCGCGATCGCCAACCGCATCGGCGACGGCGAGTGGCTGGAGGCGCTGCCGAACGGGTTGCAGACCGAGGTGGGCGAACGGGGTGGCAAGCTCTCCATGGGCCAGCGCCAACTGGTCGCGTTGGTGCGCGTACTGGCGCAGGCGCCGCCGATCTTCATCCTGGACGAGGCAACGGCCAGCGTCGACCCGTTCACCGAGTCACAGATTCAGACGGCGCTGAAGCTTATCCTGAAGTCGAGCACGTCGATCCTCATCGCACACCGCCTGTTCACGGTGCAGGCAGTGAACCGCATCATTGTGATCGACCACGGCAAGATCATCGAGGAAGGCAATCACCGCTCGCTTATGCAACAGGGTGGCTATTACGCCACGTTGTACGACACTTACTTCCGCCATCAGTCGCTGGATTACAAAGTTCCGGGGGTGGATTACTCGTCGGGCAAGGTCAGGCTGGTGCTGGACGATGTGCCAGATACCCGGCAATCGCTGGCCAAGCGCTAGAGCTTGCACGCTATCCTCCTCGCTTGGTCGTGTGGCAACCAGCCAATTAGGTCTGTGGCACAGCACATCTTCCACTCCCTTTAGAGGAGGTCGAGAGAAGTAGAGCAGAGGGGGGCGCTCTTGTAGCGGGGCCAGGTGACCATGCGGGTGAACCGCCGGTGCTCGTCACGATCAGTGTGCCTACGTTTGGGCCGTCCTCAAGGCACTTCTTGTCGACCACGTGCTAGACGACGATACGCCTGGCGGTTGGTCCGACGCTGCCAGGCCGGCGGACTTTGCCGGGCACGGTCGTGTCACCAGCATGCCCAGCTTCGAAGACGAGTCACTGACGGAGGGCGACAGCGAGCTCACATCGTTTTTAAGGCAACCGAGTCTGAGGAGATGGCCGACGAACACGGTTTCAGGCACTTGAGCGACACGATCGACTTGGCTTACGATAGGCGCAGTTCGGCAAGAAATGCGCCAGTGGTTAGCGTGCGCACGGGAGCATCCGCAAATCCTCGCGTGTCGCGCGTCACGATCACATCCACGCCCATCGCTACGGCGGCAGCAACCTGTGCAGCGTCTTCCAAATCGGCTTGTCCTGATTCGTAGGCGGCCTGCAAGGCGTCTCGATCTAACGGACACACTTCAAATAGCTGCAGCAATCGACCCACCATTTCGCGGGCAGGTTCCGTACCCATCAGTCGACGCGCCACATAGAACGCGTTCAGCGGGGTCATCGCGGAGATATAGCCGGTATAGTCTTCGTGGGCACAGGCTTCCACAATCTCGCGCGCGTCGGAAGCAAATGGCTCGCGGGCGAGTACATCATCCAACACCACATTCGTGTCAATGAGCGCCTTCATGACTTCATGACCTACATATACTTGCCGAACCGTTCCTCACCAATGATCCGGCGCACGTCTTCGTCTGTGGGGATAGCGCCCTCTGTGGGCCGGATCGAGCCGTGTAGCTCTTTGGCAATCCGGAGGCGCTGCTGTTGCGAAAGCCGTTGAGGGGTCTGAGCACCTTCTCTGCTTGCCGCACGCAAATCGCGCAGCAACGTCTCGAGCAATAGCCATTTGTCGCTCGACTTCCAGCGTCTGATCTCTTCAACCACTTGTGTATAAGTCATGGCTTTCACCTCACTTTTATTGTACTCATTCGATCGGCGCTCTTTTGACCGACGTTTGGCTCTGGGTGGTGCAAGGCCCCTCAAACGCGCCAGACGGCGCGAGCGCCTGAACCTGCCTGAAACCCGCAGCGGTGCGATACCGGGGCTATCGCATTTGAGTTCAACGGCTTCCAGCACTCCAGCACCAATGTTACATGCCGTTACATTCGTTGAGGGACAGCGCCTTAACATACTTGAAGGTACAAAGCCTGAGTTACATTGAGGCGGCGGGCCGGGAGAAGGCTGGACTGCAAAGTGGCGCAGCGTACTGCGCATGTAAAAGTCGGGTTTCTCATGTGTATCTCTCATGTGCATGATTTGTGCTTTCGTCCCCATGTCATACAATTTAATAGACTCTTGAACGATATTTGCACTGAGGCACAACGCCATGCTTGAAGCGACTATGTATTTTCAGATCCTATCACCGGAAACGCCGCAAGAAGTTGCCGACGCGTTGTTGGAACATGGTGCGGTGATGGCGGAAGTGCTTGACACGGTGTTCGCGGGCCAGAAGCAGTATGCCCATATTCACATCATGGTCGAGAACGATTTCGACCTGCGCCGGCTGGTTGCGTTGCTGAATCGCGACCTTGACCCACGTGAGAAGGACCCGGCGATCATCGGCGCTGCGGTGGCGCGGGCAGGTGAATTCATTGTGCATGAAGAGCGATGACCAATCAACTACATACACTCGATGTCGACTTCTCGCGGACCAAGGGCCGATTTCGCCTGTTACACGGCGTGAACAACGGACCACTAAACTGGGGCGGTCTGACGGACTTATCACCCTACCATGCGGAGCTGTCACCGCCATTTACACGGCTGCATGATCCTCACTGGCCTAACCCAGATGTCGTCGACATCAATGCGGTGTTCCCTGACTTCGGCGCCGATCCGGGCAATCCGGAGAACTATACCTTTGACCGCACTGATGAGTACATCGCGGCAATCGTGAGCTTGCGGTCGCAGATCATCTATCGCCTGGGCCATGGGATCGAGCATACGCGGCGCAAATATCACACACAGCCGCCGGCAGACTATGAGAAATGGGCGGCCGTGTGCACGGGCATCATCCGGCATTACAACGAAGGCTGGGCGGGTGGTCATCAGTTTGGCATCCAATACTGGGAGATATGGAATGAGCCAGACTTGCTTGCTGGGCCACTTTCACCAGTTTCGCCGACGTGGGCTGGGACGTGGGAAGACTACTTTCGGCTGTATACCGTCGCCGCAAAGGCGATCAAGGCGCATTTCCCGGCGCTGAAGGTTGGCGGGCCGGCGATGACCGGTGGCGGGGTCGCCAGTGGTTTCCTGGCGGGATTTCTGCGTCACTGCCGCGAGCAGGCTGCACCGCTCGATTTTTGTAGCTGGCATCACTATACGGCCGATCCGCGCGAAGTGTTTACGCTGGCGGCGACAGTGCGCGGACTACTGGACGAACATGCATTCAACCAAGCCCTGAGTGTGCTTGACGAATGGAACTATATTCCAACGGGTATGGACTGGGGTGTCATCTTCAACCCGGCATTTCCGTACGAGCAGCGCCGGATCAGCCGGGAAATAGCCGGTCCCTGCGGTGCGGCGTTTGACGTGGCTGTGTTGCTCGGTTTGCAGGATTGTCCTGTGGACATCGCTACTTACTACCTGGCTGACGCGCTGCCGTACTTCAGTATGTTTGACGTGTATGGCGTGCCGCAGAAGGCTTTTTATGCCTTTAGGGCATTCCGCTGGTTGCTCGACACGCCTCAGCGCGTGCAGGCGTCGGGTGACGAATGCCTGGCGGTGGGCGCCGGCCTTTCCGATGATCAGCGCGCAGCGACAGTGCTCATGAGCAACCTGAAAGATCCCTCTGAACAGGTTGAGATTACGGTCCATAAAGTACCTTGGGGCGCAGGAACGCGTTGCGAGGTCTGTGTACTGGATGATGAGCACGATCTGGTGCCGGTAAAGATCGAATGGCTGAACGGACAGACGTTCACGCTGCGGTACCGGCTCCCCTCGGCGACGGTGCTGGTGCTGAAGCTGGCGCCGGCTGACGCGTGACTGCCCTCGTAACCAGTCTTTAGCTCTTTTTTGGTTTTACTTTGGGACTTTTTGAGCCGGATCCAGCTATCCTCTTGTTGATTCATGTGGACAACACCGAGTAAGTGGTTGGTCAACTGAATGTAATGAGGGGGTTGGATGTGACTGAGTTTCAGAACATCGAACAGTTATTTGCGCGCCTGCGTGCGGCTGCCACTGCGGATCGGCTGCGCCGGATGATCTTTCAGGGAGTTGTGTTCGCCGATGAAATTGACGACATCGCAGTGGCTGTGCAAACACTCTCATTCGACCCCATTGAGCCTCATCCCTTGATGGATTTGTTGGTGGTGATGGGAGCGGTTGGCTCGCCGGACGACATGATTCCGCTGCATGCGGATCAATGTGCCTGGTTGGCGGAAGCAGAAGTGCGGCTTGAGGCGCTTTCAACCCTGTAGCACAATCACGATTTTGCTTTCCCCTGCCAGCCTCCTCTCGTTGTTGCTCCTCCCTGTGTTTGTGGGGAATCTGGACGGCTATCCATAACCCTGACAGTACGTGCAATGGCTCGATCATCTGGCAAGCCGGATATGCAGCCCAGTTCTTTTCCAACGCGTCGTGCAAGGCCTGCTCGATCTGGCTGGAGAGGATCAGTTGCGTGCGAAGTTGGTCGAGTGGCAGGTGCACAAACGAGCCAGCCGTGAAGCGCTGCCTGAGACGATCAAGCAGCGCGAAGGCCGAGGTGTCGAACTGTTGATCGCCGTAGACGATCATGGTGCCGCGATCATCCATAAGCGCCTTTGGGATGAATGCCGAGCACACGCCTGCGGCGGTCATCAGCGCGCGCCAGCACGTGTGGTGGCAACTGATAGTTGACGAATGGGAAGAAGCGTTGTGACACCCATCGCATGCCGAAGGAGAGCTGGAACAAATAGCGCGTGCGATCAGATGTGTTGGGGGCGCCGCGGTGCCAGCATTGGCCGTTGTGTAGGTAGATGTCGCCGGCCCGGCAGAAAATAGGTACTGGCGTGTTGCCTTCGAAGGTGGGGTGGTGTTTGTCGTTGGGATGTTGGCCAGCGTAGTGGCTGCCAGGTACGTATTCCGTCGGCCCATACTGTAGTGCTGGGATGTCGGTGAGCGGGATCTGCACGGTCAGGAGGAACACCGGCATATGCATGCGTGGGTCGTGGCGGGTCATGCCGGTGCCGATCGGCAGGATAAGCAAATCGTCCACGTGGAAGTTGTCAATGGCCTGGCCTGGGCGGTTACGCACGACGTTCTCTGCGACCAAGTGGCAGTCCTGGCCGAGGATGGATTCGACCAGGCTGGTGATCGGCTCACGCGTGAGCATATCCTCGAACACAGGGTCTGTCTCGAACAGGCGCACGGCGACATAGTCGCCATAGAGCCGGTCAGCGGTGGCCCAACGCGGGTCGGTAAACACGTTATCGACCGCCTGTTTGAGCGCATGGACTTCCTGCGGCTGTAATATGCTGGGAAGGTAGAGGTAACCGTCGCGGTAGAAATCGGCCAGCAATTGCTGGGTCTTCTCTGGACTGAATGGCGGGAGATCGGTCAGGACCTGGCTAACAGTACTCGTCGTCATCTTTTACAACCCCTCAATCAACATTGTTTCATCACACAGAATGACAGTACACAGATCGCAAACGGGGGGCAGTATATCGCGATGTTGGCGTGTGTGGGGACGGTGTGAGCGGTAGGCTGTAGGCTGTAGGCTGTGTCTTATGCCGGCTGCTTACGCACAACCCAAATTTGCTCGGCGCCTTGAAACGGGTTGCGCTCGAAGTCACCGTATAGTTCCTCGACGCGGTACCCGCATAACTCCAATAAGTAGTGCATTTCGTAGCGGTGGCTGTAGCGCAGGGTGAGTGGACTGAGATGTCTAGCCAGCACTTCACCAGAGCTGCCGATTTCCTCAAAGACCATCTCTTGGTGAATGAGCTGGCGGACCAGGTCGTAACGACGGCTATACCATGCCACGACGCGGTGACCCGACTGTGGGAGTGTGAATACCGTGTCGAAGCGCAGTGACTGGCTGCCGGCCTGTGCGTTCGCATCCAGCAGTTCGGCGCTCGGGTCGAAGATGTTGAACATCAGGCGGCCTGTGTCCGTCAGATGCTCGTGGATGTTCAGCAATGCCTGCACCTGATCTTGCGGGGTTAGCAAGTGCATGAAAGTGCGATAGGGGATGATGACCAGTTTGAAACGCCGCGCGAGATCGACGTCGCGCATGTCGGCCTGCACCAGGCGGATGCGCTGACGTGCGGGGGAGGGCAGATCGGCCAGCTTCGTGCGTGCCACCTGCAGCATCGGCGCGGATATATCGACGCCGATGACGCGCACACCCGCTTCGGCCATGGGAATGGTGACGCGCCCGGTGCCGCAGCCCAGTTCCAGGACTACTCCCCTGGCGCGCAGGCTTTCTTCAGTGTAGAACGGGACGTCACCTGCGACGCCGGTGTAGTACTGATCGTAGAAGCTGGCTTTCAGTTGGTCATATTGTTCCATGCTTGTCGTAATTGTACGAGTGGGCATAAGCATCTTGCCGAAAGGACGCTGCGAAGGACGCTGTTTGGGACATCGCGCAGGACACCCCATGTTTATGATGTTCTCAACTTAAATAAGGGTGAAGGAGAAACAGATGGCTTGGATCATTGATAAGGCGCATTCGGCGATTAACTTTTCGGTAAAACATATGATGATCAGTACGGTGCGGGGGAGCTTCAAGGAGTTTGACGCTAGGCTCGATCTCAACGAGCAGGACCCGGCGCACTCGTATATCGAAGGCACGGTCAACCTGGCCAGTATCGATACCAAGGACCCAAATCGTGATGGGCACCTGCGCTCCCCGGATTTCTTTGACGTGGAGAATCACCCGACGATGACGTTTCGCAGCAAGCATGTCGAGGTGAAAGGTCACGACCGATTCCATGTGATCGGCGATCTGACCATCAAGGGTATTACACGCGAAGTGGTCTTCGACGTGACGGAAGAGGGCCGGGGTAGGGATCCATGGGGCAAGGAGCATTGGGGATTCACCGCCGACCTGGTGATCAATCGAAAGGATTTCGGGCTGAACTGGAATGTGGCGCTCGAAACGGGTGGCTGGCTCGTCGGCGAGCAGGTCAAGGTTACCATCGACCTCGAAGCTGTGAATGTGCAGGAACAGCCGGTCGAACAATCACAGGCCGAGACCACCAAGGTTTGAGCCTGACTGCGGCTGGATTGCTGATCCGCCCGCGAAGCTGCGCGTGCTGTTGCTCGCGTTCGCACGGCTTCGCGGGCGTTTTTTGATATGGAGATGTGTACAACCAAACTGGGACATGCCCATCTGAAGGTGCGCGACCTGGATGGCGCAATTGATTTTTACACGCGCTTTCTGGGGTTGCGCGTGGTCGAGCGTGTAGGGGATCGCTACGCATTCTTGAGCGGGAGTTATGC
>JAMDDR010000334.1 GCA_023488685.1 Chloroflexota bacterium
AGGGCATGTCCAACTGCAAAGAAAAACCCCCACTCACGAAAAGTGGGGGTATTGTGACGACTACGCCAGTGACGCTGTTACCAGCGGCTCTGATTGTTGCGTCGCGGGCCACGATCGCCACCACCCGTGCGGGCTTCCGGCGGCTTGGCTTCGTTCACCTTGATTTCGCGACCGTCAATTTCCTGGCCGTTGCAAAGTTTGATGGCCTTCAGCGCGTCGGCTGGGGATTCCATCTCCACAAATGCAAAGCCACGGGGCTGGTTGGTCATACGATCCATCGGGATGGTTACCGAACGAATGGTGCCCGCCTTGCTAAACAGCTCGCGCAACGCGGCCTCATTTGTGTCATAGGACAGGTTGCCGACATAGAGTTTGTTGTTCACTGGATCCTCCTAAAGATCTAATGAGATTGAATGTGTTGTGCAGCCAGTTCCACCGCACAACATAAAAAAAGGTAGGAACAACGCAGCGATGTTTCCTGATCATCCAATCTCACGGGAGGTAACGAGGAGGTAAACCAGACAACAATTGGAAAAACCAGTGATCGAAACAATCACGGTGTGATCACTACTGATTGACCAAGTATACCACATTTTCGGCCCAGTTATATGTACATACGGGCCGGCGTGCCCGCAACGATGGGGACATTTTTCCCATTGACTTTCAAATGGTATGTCCGCAGCGCCGGGCTGTATTCGTAACGTGCGACGAGCCACCGTTCTTCGCGTTTAATCTCGATCAGATCACCTTCCTGTAGCTCGCGATCGCCAATGCGCCAGCCGCCAAGCTTGTGTTCGTTCGGTTGCAATTCGTTCATCCGATTTACCTCTCTGTCATGCTTGTTTCTACTTCGTGTATCAGCAAATACCCGCTATTGACCAAGGTGAGGAGAGCGATGCAGTGACCAGTGCTCAGCGTACGTGCACTCGGGGATGAAGTGATGTTGATTCTAACAGAGACAAAACCCTTGCGAAGGTTGAGGTTGAGCAACCTTCGCAAGGGCCGGATGAAAGGCAAACCGGACCTAGCGCCTATCCGTGCCAGCCGGTGCCAGCATCCCTGGCAGCAGCCGGGCGACGATGATACCCGACAGGAAGGTCAACCCCGCGGTGAGTCCGATCGCCGGAACAAAGCCCAAGACATCGGCAACCAGCCCTGCAATGAGCGCCCCCAACACATATCCCCCGTCCCGCCACAGGCGGTAGGCACCCACGGACGTCGCTCGCCATTCCGGACGAGACCAATCGGAAACGGCGGCCAGCAACGTTGGGTACACCAACGCCGTCCCCAGCCCGAGCAGCGCCGCGCCGGCGGTCCAATGCCAGAAGCTCTGCCCCAGCGCCAACAAGCCGAGCGCGCCCGCCTGCACCCACATGCCGGCGCTGATCATCCATTTACGCCCCCAGCGATCACTCAGCGGGCCGGTCACAAGTTGGCTCAACGCCCAGATGCCTGGATAGAGTGAGACGATGATCGCAACCTGGTCCAGCGGCAGGCCTTTACTGGTGAGGAAGATGGGAACCAACCCCCACACGATTCCATCATTGAAGTTGTTGACCATCCCGGCCTGGCTGATCGCGAACAGCCCCCGATCCCTCCCACTCGTTAACACGAGGATATGTCCAAGGGACTGCGACCTGCCTTTTGTCGTGCGCATGTCGCCGCCTGGAAACGGGTGTGTCTCGCGCACATAGACCACGGATAACAGCAGCCCCAATAGCGCAAACGCAACGCTGGGATACAGGGGGTACGGGCGCAACCCATACACGCTCACCAGGTAACCGGCAGCCAACCCTGAGAGCGATACGGCCAGGTACCCGGCAAACTCGTTGATCCCCATCGCAAACCCACGCTGCCGGGAATTCACCAGGTCGATCTTCATGATCACGGTGCTCGACCAGCACAACCCCTGATTGATCCCCAGCAGCAGGTTGGCCCCCACCACCCATCCCCAGTCCGGCGCCAGGGCAATCAGGAGCGGCACAGGTAACCCGATCAACCATCCGGCGACGAGGACACGCTTGCGCCCCACGCGATCAGCCAGCGAACCCGCCGCTAGATTCGACAGCGACTTTGCGATGCCGAAAACAGCCACAAAGGACAGGACCGCCAGCCCCGAGACAATGTGGAAGTCGTCTTGGGCGATGAGCGGGATGACGGTCCTCTCTGCTCCGAGCATGGCCCCGACAAAACCGTTGATCAGGACCAGTAAGGCGAACTGTTGCCAGTTGGCACGCAAACCCGTGACGCCCGTGCGCGGTGGTGGTGCTTTTCCTTGCGCGAAGTCAATTGGTTTATTCAAGGCCGGCGTTGTGTCGCTTGATATAGTGGAAGTCAATGGGTAACGGGGGCAACTCACGTGTCTGCGCCTCGACGAAGGCCGCGGGGCCAAGTTGCAACAAGGGATTCTTGAGACGTTCGCGCCCGAGCGTCGTCATCGGCTTCCCATCCATGCCACGCCCACACACCGAGCCAGCATAGTGCCCTGGGTAAACCTCCGTCCAGTTGGGGAATGCCAGTAAACGCTGCAGGGATTGGTAGAGCTGGGCTGCACGGGCGTGCAGTTCGTCAGGCGAGGCGCCATGCAGGGCCAGGTCCACGCGCCCAACGTCGCCGACGAACAACGTGTCACCAGTCAGCAGGAACCAATCGTCCACCAGAAGACAAACATGCTCGGGCGTGTGGCCCGGCGTGTGTATGACCCGGATGTGGCGGTTGCCCACTTCCAACACCTGCCCATCTGCGAGCGGCTGATATGCATAGGTGACATCCGCGCCGGCGCCGATATAGAGATTGGCACCGGTCCGCGTTGCAAGCGTTCTCGCACTGGAGACATGGTCGGCGTGTATGTGCGTCTCTATGACCCCGCTGACCCGCATGCCATGACCCTGAACCTGGTCGATATAGGATTGCACGTCACCTTGCGGGTCAACCACCACGCACACGTTCCTGGTCTGGCATCCCACCAGGTACGAGGCACAGGCGTGCTCTTCGTGAAGGATCTGCCGAAAGAACATGCGTTGTACTCAACGCCCGACGCTAGTCCTGGCGCTCAATCGTCACCGCCACCGGGTTGCGGATGATGTCCAGCACGGGCGAGGTTTTTTGGACGTAGTCGCACAGTGCATCCAATGTCTCGGGCGATGCATCACTTTTCACTCGATAGGTGAGCCGGATATTCTGGTATCCAGGCCGGGTCTGGTCCGACAGGCCCAGGAAGGCATGCAGGTCCAGATCCCCTTCCAGGTTAAACTCAAGGCTGTCCACCCTGATCCCGCGCGCGGCGGCGTTGTAGATGAAGCCCACCGAGATGCATGACGCCAGGGCATGCAGTACAGCCTCTACCGCATTCGGGCCGGCGTTGTGGCCCAGCAGCACGGGTGGCTCATCGCCCTCCACCACGAATGGTGTGCTACGCGACGTGTCCTCACGCCCTGCACCGTAGAAGCCTTGAATCGTGGTGCGCGAGTGGCCGCCGTTCGCCCACTCGTTTCTGGCCCGGAATGTGAAGCGAGCCAGATCCGGCTTGGCTTTGATGGCGTTGATGGTACCGACCAACTGATCCACACTAACACCGTTCACAACCGTCTCAGCAAGCGTTTGAGTTGCCATCAGCTCATCTCCTTTTTAACAGGTAATAAACGTCAGCCTTAGCCGTCACGTTGTCACGTGATGGCGGTAACCCGGTTCTCATCGTGCGAGCGGGATTCGGCAGTTCAGGACGGCGAGGGCAGCCATCCACTCGTCCTGGGTGTGAGCTTTACGGGCGCGAAAGTTAATCCCCAGCGTGCCAAATTCTGCCGCACTCGACTGCTGCGGCGCACCGTTAAAGACGTCTGCGCGCCACGTGATCTCGAAGCCAACAAAACCAGCGGTCACGACCGTGACCTGAAGCTCTGCCTCCAGCAGAGCACCGGCTATTCAGCCCGTCCACAGCGAGATATCGCTCCGGGCGTCTTCCGGGATGGGTGACTGCACCAGGATGTCGCCAATCTGAAGCCGGCCGCCCGGCTTTAGCACACGCGCCATTTCGCGCAAGGCTGCGGACTTATCGGGCATGAGGTTGAGCACACCGTTCGAGGTAACCACGTCCGCCCATTCGTCCGGCACCGGCAACGCTTCCGCCAGCCCCTGGCGGAAAGAGACGTTGTGCAGACCTATCTCAACGGCGCCACGCCTGGCCTTCTCCAACATGGCCGGGGTCATGTCCACGCCCACGACCTGTCCCGCCGGGCTGACCATGCGTGCGGCGATCAAGCTGTCCAGACCGGCACCACTCCCCACGTCGACCACGCGTTCGCCTGGCCGCGGCATGCCCATGCTGAAGGGATTGCCCGTGCCGGCAAAAGACGCAATACACGACTCCGGGAGGCCCGCCAGCCATTCCTCAGGGTATCCGAGCATTCGCGCCAACGGCCGGCCGGTGTGGAAGTGGAAGCCTTGTTGAGGGTTAAGGGCCACCACCTCGTACTCGTGGCGGATGGCAGTGCGCAATTCCTCCACATTTAGCCCCACCTCCGGTACTTCCTGCTGTACATTTGTGCTGTTCATGCTACACACCTCCCGTCCCACGACCTGACAAACCGATTCACACTCAACCCAGCCACCCTCCCGCGGGAGGGTCGTCCATCACCCTTCCAGGGCGAAGCCCGACTGTTGCCACTCGCCGACACCCTCCTCCAGGCGTGCCACCTTCCATCCCCGCGCCACCAGTAAATCGAGCGCCTCGTCGGCGAAAGCGCAGTGCGGACCACGACAATAGGCGATGATGGTTTTATCGCGCGGTAATTCGTCGAGCCGGCTCTCAAGTTCGTTCAAAGGCATCGCGACGGCACCGGGGAGGTGACCTGCCTGGTGCTCCACCACAGGGCGGACGTCGATGAGGATTGCGTCGCCATCGCGGAGCCGTTGCTGCAGCTCCTCGGCCGAGATCTGATCGAACTCATGCCGCCGAGGGCGGTAAGCATCCAAGGCCCGTTCGACTTCGGCCAGGCGTTGCTGTGCCACAGCTCTTAGTTCCAGCCAGAGACGGGCGACGGATGAGTCGGCCAGCCGATAGCGGACATACAAACCTTCACGCTCGTCTGTCACGAGACCGGCCTGTTTCAGCCGTTGCAGGTGTTGGGAGGTGTTCGCCATACTCATGGCGGCTTCCTGGGCCAACTCTTCCACGGTGCGTGGCGCCTGGACCAGTAAATCGATCAGTTCTAGGCGGTGGGGATTCGCGAGCGCATTCGTCACCCAAGCAAACGTTTCATAAAGTTGGTCTTTGCGCTTGCGCTTTGTGCTGGCTGAATGGCTCACAAGTCACTCCTCGGCAAGACTAATCAATTATTCAATAGATTTATTGAATTATAAGCCCGACTATCTCCATTGTCAAGACTCCATCTTGTCCTAGTGGTCCAACGCCACCCCAGGGGCGATCTCGGCGAAGATCTTGCGCAGGTCATCTGCGCTGCGCGCACTGGGATAAGCCTGCCCGTTAATCACCAGTTCAGGCGTCCTGCCCACATCGTACTGACGGGCTTCAGCCGCGTCCTGGTCGAGAGTGGCCTTATGTTGGTCCGCATCCATGCAGCGGTCAAAGGCCTGCAAATCCAGTCCCAACTGAACGGCCAGATCGCGCAGATGTTCGCGCGTGAACTTGCCGGTGTTCTCGCGCCCGTCAAAGGGCTGGTTCAGGAACAGCGAGCGGTGCATCGTCCAGAAAGCGCCCTGGTCTGCGGCGCACAGGCTGGCCATGCCGGCGTCGTACGACTCGCGCCCGATGAAGGTCAGGATGCGATATTCGAAGCGCACCTGGCCCGTGGCCGCGAACGCCTCGACGATGCCCGGGTCCTCGTCGCGTGTATATTGCGCACAGGTGGGACACTGATAGTCGATAAACTTGAGCACCCGGATCGGCGCATCCGCCAGCCCCCAGGCGCGCCCGTTGAGTTCGGCATTCGGCGGCAACGGCGCCGGCTCTGCCACCATCATCCCGGAGGCAGACGTGTTGGCCACAACAAGCGTCGCCGTGCCCTGCGGATTGGCCTGCGCCCCACAACCGAGCAGCGCGAGCATGACGGCACACGCGGCAACCTTCGCCAGTGATCTGTTTGGCATGGTCGCCATTTTCCCATGAGCGGATGACCAATCGCAATACGTTATACGCGCAAAGCGGTAAGATGCGATGCATCACAAATAGTCGATCGCCTTATCAGGAGGATCCTACATGCAACTCGTTCGTCTTAACGATGAGTATGGTATTCAACTCGACAACGGCGTACTCGCCCGTTTCAGCCTGCCCCTGCTGGGCGGGCAGCCCCCGGCTGTCAGCATCGGCGATGCAGGCGACGGCTGGCAGCGCGTGCGCCTCACCTGGCAGCTCGATCACACCATCCAACAGGACGAGGTAGCCGTCCAGTTCAACCTCGACATCGAGCCGGACTTGTGGTGGGCACCGCACCTGGCGCCGGAGCCGGGCGATTGCATTGCCCAGCACGTATTTCGTTCCCCCGCGCTCATCACCTGTCGTGGCGCACAGACACTGGTCCTGGTGCCCGATCTCGACCTCTGCGGTCGCCTCGCAGAGGTGCCCTGGTTCATGGACGTGGACACGGCAGCGCACAGGCTGTGGATCGGCCTGACGCACACGACACTCGCCCGCCACGTCGAGTACCGCAAGGTCAGCGGCATGACCGTGCCGGCGGGGACGGTGGAACTGGGCTTCTTTGTCAACGCTTACGCCGACGAACAACAGCCGCGCAACCCGTGGTCGCGCGTCACGCACTTCCTGTGGGAGCGTTATGGGCGGCCTTTGCTGGCGGCGGGACAGCCGCTCACGGTGCCGATGGATCGCTACGTCCAACACGTCTACCGTTGGGCCTTCGACACCTGGCAGGACGCGGTGTGGCAGGAATTCGACCTGGACGGCCGGCGCGTGGGCGCACCAGCCTTCATCGTCAACGTGACGCAATCACCCAACTACCCCGGCCGGGTGAACCTGCGCGAATTTCTGTCGATCTGGAACCAGGCCTGGTTCTCCTCGCTGCGTGGCGCGTCCGGGGTGTATCGTTACGCGCGCCGCAGTGGTGATGCCAATCTGTTGCGGCGGGCCAACCTCACCAAGGCGTTCGCCCTGGCCGCGCCCATGCGCGACGGCATCTTCCCCGGCGTCTACCGCACGAAGATGACGACGGTCGAGATCGACGGCCAACACTACCAGCGCTCC
>JAMDDR010000220.1 GCA_023488685.1 Chloroflexota bacterium
CAGCGGCGTTTTCCTCGCGTTCCAGTACCCGGTGGCGATTCCCGGCGTGACGGTGGCGAACTTTCTGCGCACGGCGGTGAACGCCCGCATCAAGGCCGAGGCTGCAGCGAAAAACGGCGGTGTGTTGCCGCCCGAGGTGAAGGGGATTTCGATCCCGGAGTTTCGCAAGCAGTTGCGCGATGCCATGAAGATTTTGCGGGTGGATGACTCGTTCGCGAGCCGTTACCTGAATGAGGGATTTTCTGGCGGCGAGAAGAAGCGTGCCGAGATTCTGCAATTGGCGATGCTCAAGCCGCAACTCGCCGTGCTGGACGAGACCGACTCCGGGCTGGACATCGACGCGTTGCGCATCGTGAGCGAGGGAGTGAACACGCTGCACGACCGTGATACGAGCATGGGTGTGCTGGTGATCACGCACTACCAGCGCTTGCTCAATTACATCAAGCCGCAATTCGTGCATGTGCTGATCGACGGCCAGATGGTCGAGTCGGGCGGGCCGGAACTGGCACTGCGGCTGGAAGAGCGCGGCTATGACTGGCTGCGCGAGCCCGAAGCGGGAGTATGAGAGTACCGAGTACCGATCTCTGAGTATTGAGGACTACACACTCGGAACTCAGAACTCGGTACTCGGAACTTGTGAGGATGTGATGTCTGAAAATAGATCACAAGTAAATGTGAATGACAGTTACGCCGAGAAGTACGGCTTCCACGAGGATGAGAACTACACGTTCAAGAGCCGCAAGGGATTGGATGCCGACATCGTGCGCGACATTTCGCGCATGAAGGGCGAACCACAGTGGATGACCGATTTCCGGTTGAAGTCACTGCAGGCTTTTGAATCAAAGCCAATGCCCAACTGGGGCGGCACCGAGGCGCTCAAAGAAATCAAGTTCGACGATATTTATTACTACATCAAACCCACGGATAACGATCGAAATTCGTCGTGGGAAGACGTGTCGCCGGAAGTCAAGCGCACCTTTGACAAGCTGGGCATCCCGGAGGCAGAGCAGAAGTATCTCTCCGGCGTGGGCGCACAGTATGAATGCCTGACCGGAGAGACACGCGTCTACACAGACCACGGGTTGATCCCAATCCGTGACATCCAACCGGGCGCTGTCGTCTTCTCATTTGACGAGGAGAAAAATGCAATTATCCCCGCCCGGGTGAAGGCTACCGCGTGCAAAGGCGAGCGCGAGGTGTTCGAAGTACGAGTGCGCACGCGTGTGATCCGCGCCACATCCAATCACCCATTCCTGACGTTGTCTTATCATCGAACGCCTGGCAAGCGACGGGGTCGCTATGTGCGCACATGGAAATATCTACACGAACTTAAACCCGGCGACCTGGTGGCCGTGGCCAAAAAGTTGCCGGACGTTGGCCAGTCATACCGGCTGGCGCAACCACGGATTAAGACAACTGTGGTTGGCCGAAACCAGACAGGTATCCGATATGACCTGGACATTTCAAACCGGTATACGCCGGTCGATTTGCCACAGCACACCTCCACCGACTTAATGTGGTGGATGGGTCTTTACCTGGGAGATGGATTTATCCATCACACGAACGGAGCGGACAAGGCCCGTATCGAATTCGCAATTCCTGAGACGGATGCGCCACTGCGGGCCGAATTGCAGCGTGTAACGGAACAGTTATTCGGCACGACGATGACCAACGGCGATCCTAATCGCGTTTCGATCAACTCGACGATCATTGCTCGCTTCATCGAGGCGAATGAGTTGGATGGCGATGCCCACACAAAACGCGTTCCGCAATGGGTGTACTGTCTGCCGGAAGATCAACGCCTCGCTTTTCTGGGTGGATATATCGATGCCGATGGCTACGTGCGCAATCACGCGTCCAACCATGACATAGTGGTGACTAGCGCCAACAGCACGCTGCTTCAACAGGTTCAGGCGCTTGCTTCATCGTGCGGCATTATGACGAGCACCCTCCATCATTTCGAGTCGAAACATCCATTTGACGCCGACCGCAAGATCGACGGATACCGCGTCGAGCTGAGCGGTACGTTTGACCGCATTGGGTGCCGTTCACCCCAACGCACGGCGCGCATGAGCAAGCGGCGTTACCATCACGATTATTCCAGCGCCAAGGGCACGACGTTTCGTGACCACGTCAACGAACACATCGGTTTTGCCAGGATCGATTGCATCACACCAGCCGGTGTTGAGGCGGTGTACGACATTGAGGTGGACGGCCCGCACAACTTCGTGGCCGAAGGGCTGATCGTTCACAATTCCGAAGTCGTCTATCACAACATCGCCAAGGACCTGGCCGAGAAGGGCGTCATCTTCCTGAGCACCGATATTGCGCTGAAAGAGTATCCGGAACTGTTCCGCGAGTACTTCAGCACAGTGATTCCGTATACCGACAACAAGTTCGCCGCACTGAACAGCGCCGTGTGGTCGGGTGGCTCGTTCATCTACGTGCCCAAGGGTGTGAAAGTGGACCTGCCGTTGCAGGCGTACTTCCGCATCAACGCCAAGAACGTGGGCCAGTTCGAGCGCACGCTCATCATCGTGGACGAGGGCGCATACGTACACTATGTGGAGGGCTGTTTTCTGGCCGGGGCGAGAGTGCGAACGCGCGAGGGCGAAAAACCCATCGAACAGTTACGAGAGGGCGATGAGGTATTGACTCACAGGGGGCGGTTCCGCACGGTATATCGCACGATGAAGCGACCCTATCGCGGCATGATCTACAACATCCGCTATTTCGGCGACAGTCGCCAGACTTTGCGCGTGACGGAAGAGCATCCTTTGCTGGTCGTGCGGCGCGAGCAGGAGCATGCCCGTAACAAAGAATATACGCCCGAATGGTTGCCGGCTTCCCAAGTCAAGCCGGGTGATTATCTGGCGATCCCAGTGCCCCAGGTGGAAAGCCAGTCATTGAGCCGAACACGCACTGTTAGCGTGCCCATAGGACACGGGCGGCACGCGCCGGTTCAACGGGATGTGGTTCTGTCGATGGAGCCGGGCTTCTTTAGAACGCCCATTGAAAACAAGCCTCGTCAGAATGGACAGACGCTCGTAGTGTGTTCGACGGAAATGGCGCGGGCGTTTGCTCGTGAATTCGGTTCGACCGTTCAGAATAAACGCGTGCCGGAATTCGTGAGGAACGTGCCTGCCCAGCAACTGGCCGAATGGGTGCGTGGGCTGTGGTGTGGTGATGGAAGCTATGATGCACACAAGAACATGTTCCGTTTCAACACCGTCTCAACCGAACTGGCGTATGCATTCCGTGATGCGTTACTGCGACTTGGCATCCCGGCCTCGGTGAACTACCAGGTGCGTTCAGTTCCACGCCAGCCCATATATGCTGTCGTTATCTCGTCGCCGTGGAATGAACAGTTTGGCGATCTTGTCGGTTGCCCAGCCCCTGATGGTAATCAGAGTGGCTCGCCATTCCACATCGACGAAAAGTACATGTATGTGCCTATCCGCTCGATGGACATCGAAGAGATGGATACGACGGTATACAACTTCTCAGTGGAACAGGATGAATCATATGTGTGCGAGGGTGTCGTGTCGCACAACTGCACCGCACCCATCTATTCGTCCGATTCGCTGCACAGCGCGGTGGTCGAGATCATCGTGAAGAAGGGCGGGCGCTGTCGCTACACCACCATCCAGAACTGGTCCACCAACGTGTACAACCTGGTGACCAAGCGCGCCGTCGCTTACCAAGACGCCACCATGGAATGGGTGGATGGGAATCTCGGCTGCCTGGCCGAAGGGTCGACGGTCACGACGCCCGATGGTGTCAAGACCATCGAATCGCTCAACGCCGGGGACAAGGTGCTCTCTTACGACGAGCGCATGGGCCGGCTGTGTTTCCGCCAGGTAGCAGCCAAGCGCTTCTCCGGATATCAGCGTGTGCACACCGTATCCATCGGCGAGCGCAAGCTACGTGTCACGTCAAACCACCCCTTCTACTCCTACGTGTACGATGCAGACGCCCCGAAGAAGCTCGGACGTTACCGCCTGGCTTACGTGCGTGCCGATCACTTGACACAGGCGATCATCCCTCGCGCATCGCTCGACTACGGCGCACCGCATAAGCTGCAGATCCCGCTGCTGAGCACCGAGTTCAATTCGTCAAACCAGTACGCAGCCAATCTGAGCATGGTGCGGGCGCGCGATTCGCGGCTCGGCGGCGTTGAATACACGACCGACGACATCCTGTGGCTTTTCGGCTACTGGGTCGGCGACGGCAACATCGACGCCAAATATGGAAAGACCGATGGGGTCATTCGTTGGGCAAAAGTAGGTTTCTCGACGCCGCCCACCGATCGCGCGCGCGGGCGCTTGATGGAAACGATGGCGACCCTGGTTGAGGCCGAGCCCACTCAGCGCGCGGACGGGAATCACCTGGCCTGGAATAGCAAGGAGTTGGCTGAATTGTTCGTCATGAACGGGTTTGTGGGCAAGGCAGCCGGCAAGCGCCTCCCGCAGTGGGTATGGTCGTTGCCGGAATCGCAGCGATTGGCGTTTGTCGCCGGTTACCTGGATGCGGATGGCTATGTCCTGTCCAGCCGGCGCTTCGTGCTCAAGTCGGCCAATCGCGCTTTGCTTGAGGATATAGCGTCGTTGCTGGTAACGCTGGGGATCACATCCAAGCTGTATACCGAGTTCGATCAACCCCGCACGGTAACGATCCAGGGCGTCGAGTGCACGGCGCATGGTTCCTATCGCCTGAGCTTCCGGCTGGACGAACGTCTGATGACACACGTGAGTGCGCGGCTGCGCGAGGAGGCGGAAGCGCTCTCACCGGCTCAGTTGGTGCACCACCGCGCAGTCGGCCGCTCGCAAATCGAGTTACCTGACAGCGTCGAAATCGACGACGTGAATGTATCCGAACCATCCACGGCACTCGTACCGACCTGGGATATCGAGGTCGAGGGCACCGGCAATTTCGTCTCGCAGGGCTTCATCGTACACAACTCCAAGCTGACCATGAAGTACCCGGCGGTATATCTGATGGAGCCGGGCGCGCATGGCGAGGTTCTATCCATCGCGTTCGCCGGCAAGGGCCAGCATCAGGATGCCGGTGGCAAGGTCGTGCACGTCGCGCCGAACACTACGTCAAAGATCGTTAGCAAGTCCATCAGTAAGGATGGTGGGCGCACCAGCTACCGTGGCCTGCTCAAGGTGTACAAGGATGCCGAGAACAGCAGGAGCAACGTCGTGTGCGATGCGCTGCTGCTCGACGAGCACAGCCGCAGCGACACGTACCCTTACATTGAGGTGGACAGCGATAACGTCAGCATCGGCCATGAGGCGTCGGTGAGCAAGATCGGTGAGGAGCAGTTGTTCTACGCCATGAGCCGCGGCCTGAGCGAAGAGGAAGCCTCGACAATGGTGGTATCGGGCTTCATCGAGCCGCTCGTCAAAGAGCTGCCGATGGAATACGCCGTCGAGATGAACCGCCTCATCGCGCTGCAGATGGAAGGAACTGTAGGGTAGAGAATGGCAGTCGTAACCCTAAAACCACAGCCGCTGGTAAAAAGCGGTGAATTGACGCGGGAGCTTGTCGAGTCGTACTCGGCTTCCCTGAATGATCCGGAGTGGATGGCAGCCCGGCGCCTGGAGGCGTGGCGCGTCTTCCGTGACACCCCGGCACCGCAACGCGCGGATGAACTTTGGCGCCGGGTCGATTTAAGCGCGTTCAAGTTGGACCAGGTGATTGACCAGGTGATTGCCTCTGTTTTGCCCGAGAACGACCGGCCGGAGGGCCCTGGAACGGTTGAGGCCATCAAGGCGCTCACCGACTCGAACGCGCCAGGCTGGTTGCTGCACGTGGATGGCGGTCGCGTGCAGCACCACCTCGACCCTGCGTTGGCTGACCAGGGCGTCATCTTCACCGACCTGGCCACGGCCATGCGCGATCACCCGCATCTGCTTGAGAAGTACTTGATGACCGAATGCGTCAAGTTGACGGATTCGTACTTCGCCGCGCTGCACGGTATCTTCATGCGCGGTGGTGTGGCGCTGTACGTGCCCAAAGGGGTGAAGATAGAGCTTCCCTTGCGCACGCTCACGCGTATGTCAGCCGGGCAGCGCACGGGCTTCAATCATACTCTGGTGGTGCTCGACGAGGGCGCACGGGCGACGCTGATTGAGGAATTTGGATCGGACACTCCCCCACTCCAAGGTGGGGCGAGTAACGGCGCTCCTGTTTCCCCCCCTTACCAAGGGGGAGCGGGTAGCGGCGCCCCTGTTTCCCCCCCACTCCAAGGTGGGGCGAGTAGCGGCGCCCCTGTTTCCCCCCCTTACCAAGGGGGAGCGGGTAGCGGCGCCCCTGTTTCCCCCCCTTACCAAGGTGGGGCCAGGGGGGGTGCCCAGGTCCTGTATAACGGCGCAGTCGAGATCATCCTGGGCAAGAGCAGCCAGCTCGACTACGTCAGCATCCAGGATTGGGGCCGGAACGTGTGGGCCTTCACCAACGAGCGCGCGCATCTCTACGAAGGATCGACGCTGCACTGGGTGGTCGGCGGCATGGGGTCTAAGTTCACCAAGACCCTGCTGGAGGCTGACATGCTGGGTGCGCACAGCACGGCGTTGCTCTCGGGCGTGTTCTTCACAGACGGCAGGCAGCAGATGCACTACGATACGCAGCAAAACCACATCGCACCATCGTGCAAGAGCGACCTGCTGTACAAGAACGGCCTGCGCGATGAGTCGCGCACGGTGTGGCGTGGCAACATCCGCGTGTTCCCCGGAGCGCAAAAGACGGACGGCTACCAGGCCAACCGCAACCTGCAACTGTCGCCACGCGCGCGCGCCGATTCGATCCCCGGCCTGGAGATCGAAGCCGACGACGTGCGCTGCACCCATGGCGCGACGGTTGGGCAGATTGAACCAGAGCCGATGTTCTACATGGCGACGCGCGGCGTGCCCGAAGTGGAGGCGCGCCGGCTGATCGTCGAAGGCTTCTTCGCACCAGTGATCGAGCGCATCCCGCTCGAAGAGACACGCGAGCGGCTACTGGAAGAGATCGGCAAAAAGATCGGGTAGCCAGTCCCCGGATGCCATCGATCCATACAAACGGCCCCCGCGTTATACACGCGGGGGCCGTTTGCCCTACTCATCGGTTAGAATTCGTACAGTTCCAGCGCAAGTAGCCCGAATGCGACGCGTACGGAGACCGATCACCGTACCGGCCGCATGTTGTATTGGTTGTAAGACATC
>JAMDDR010000269.1 GCA_023488685.1 Chloroflexota bacterium
AACCGCTCCGCGGCGCGCGCGCTGCAGGAGTTCGCCGTGCTATGGCAGCAATGGCTGCGGCTGCGTGACGAGTTGAACGTGGGGCAGTTGTTCGACCACATCATCACCAGCAGCGGTTATCGTGACTTTGTGAAGGATGGCACCGAAGAGGGTGATGATCGCTGGGCCAACGTGATGGAATTGCGCAGTGTGGCGGAGGCGGCCGGCGATGCGCCGCTTAGCGATTTCCTCAACGACGTGGCGCTGGTGAGTGAATCCGATAATCTTGAGGAGACCGCCAATGCCCCTGTGCTGCTCACGCTGCACGCGGCCAAAGGGTTGGAGTTCCGCTGCGTGTTTATCGTCGGTCTGGAGGATGGCATCCTGCCGCATAGTCGCAGCCTGGACGACCCCGAGGAGATGGCCGAGGAGCGCCGCCTGCTGTACGTGGGCATCACACGCGCCAAGGAGCGGTTGTACCTGTTGCGCGCCTTCAAACGCGGTTTCTGGGGCCAGAGCGATGTCAGCGCGCCGTCGCGGTTCCTGGCTGACCTGCCCGCGAACCTGCTGGATGGCAAGAGCAAGAAGAATAGCCAGATCCAGGAAGAGACCATCTCGTGGAAGAGCAGCAACCCGGTGCCGGCGTCATCCTATAGCCAGGCGACGGACTTTAAAGCCGGCGACCGCGTGTATCACCAGAAGTTTGGCGAGGGGCAGGTGTTGCGCAGCGTGCGCCAGCGTGATGACGAGGAAGTCGAAGTGTCGTTCGACGACGGCAAGGTGAAGAGGCTGTCGGCAGCGATCAGCGGATTGAAAAAGATCCAGTGATAATGAGAAATCCCTTTGAAATCAATGAGCGATTAATAAAAGAGCGGTATACTATTCTTGGTAGGATAGGGGGGACGTAATCTGAATCCTACCTGGTAGCAAGCTAAGCCATCACCACCCAGTGTACTCACACGGCAAATCCAAAGTGCATCTCACGCGCGCAGTTCTGTTCAGGGTTTAGTACAGGGGCGATTTGTGAACGTAGCGCGATCGTCTGTGAGACGGTCAGTATGACGGTCAGTTGAAAGACAGCCATGCTGCTTGCCGCTAAATGGGCAGCGCCATCTGCTGCCAATATGCTTTTGCGTCACCCAACCCTCACACGAGCTGCCGAGGGCGGCATTACCGTGTTTGATGCTCCGCCAGGGTACTTGTTCACCGATAGTCTGGCGGCGGCGTTGGCGAAGCTGGGCAGGCGTGTTGTGTGGTTGCGGCTAGGCCCGGAGGACAGGGACCCGGCGACGCTGCTGCTTTCACTGATGGGTGCCGCGAAGACGCTTCAGCCCGCTGCCGGCTCAGCGACTTTGGCGCGGATGCGGCGAAAGCCCGGCCCACTCAATGGATGGTCCCCTCTATTCACCCACCTGGCATCTGAACTCAGCCAGGCTTTAACGGGGCGTAGTGCCATCGTCCTCGAGTACATGCACTACCTGGATGACCCGGCGCTCGAGCTCATCGGAAGCCATTTCTTACCGGCACTGCCCGCCGGTGTTGCCTGTGTCTTAACCACCCACCGCCATTTGCCCCGAGAAGTACTGCCGACCCAGACTGACTTCGTGAACCTTGAGCAATTGCGTGTCGATAGCGCGGCCGCATTCGTGACGGGCTGGCAATCCAATGCCGAACTCTTCGCAACACCCACCCCCCGCGCCGTTACCCTCACCCAGGGGCGCGTGGTGGCGCTGGCGAACCTGCTTGAGGCCAGCGCTGTGTTAGGTGTGGGGTTCGTGCAACAGGTGGTGAGCAAGGCCGCCGGGATGGATGACCTGTTTGCCCGGATCGCACAGGCCTGGCTGGCTTCCGAGAATGCCATCAGCCTGGAATCACTTGCCCTGGCGCTCGAGTTGGGTTACAGCCATCCAGCCATCGTTCAGGCTGTATTTGGGGCGGAGCGGCCGTCCACGGGGCCCTGGCTACAACCGTTGAGTGATTGCTGGACGCACTTGCGCCAAATCTGGCAGGTGCCGTTGCGGAAGGTAATTCGAACAAAGCAGGCTCGCCAGCGCGATGTGCTGCGCCGGGCGGCGGACGCTCTGGCGAGCAACGAAGCCAGCGATCAGGCGATAGAGCTGTACCTGCAAGTTGGCGATAAGGTGAGTGCCGCCAAGGTGATCGCGCGTGTCGCCGAATCGATGATGAATGTGGGGCAGTGGCAAACCCTGGAGCGTTGGCTGGGGCAGTTGCCTGCATCGGTACTGAGCGATTGGCCCTGGCTCATCTATCTTGCAGGTGAGTTGGCCGTTATGAAAGGACGTGCTGATGCAGCGCGCAAGACGTTTGCGGCAACCACAGCGTTGTTTTCCAAGCGCCATGACGCGGAGGGCGCCTGCCAGAGCTTGCTCGGAGAGAGCGCGTTAGCTGCCTGGCGCGGCGAACACGCTTACGCGCAGGAGCGGGCGTTCATGGCCAATACACTCGCTGGGGTGAACAATCTGCCCTGGTATCAAGGCTGGGCGGTATGGCAGTTGGGCTGTCTTGCGGGCACGCAGGGCGCCCTGGATGACGTCCTGGCTTATTATGAACAAGCCACGGCTGCGGCGACGCTAAGCGGGGACCCCTGGATGGCTGTAGTGCTTCCCCAGGCGCAGGCGATCGCCCAACAGCAGCGAGCCTTGCGCCAGCAGCGCGATTTCTACCGTCAGGCCTATCTTGCGGCCGAACAGGCTGAACAGGACGTCACCGGCCAGTACGCTCGATTTCTCAACAGCTCGCCCGGCGCGGTGGACAACTTGTTAGGCGTGCGCGACTGGTTGCATACACCGCTGATGCTCAAGATCGACGCTGCCAGCAAGGACCTGCTGGGATCGCCGGCCCATGCGAGTCGTTGGTGGGATACATTGCTGCGCCCCGTGGGTTTGCAGGGGCAACTGAGCAAGCTATTTGGCGCGCCGTCCGAAATCGCGCCGTCAGGCAGCGCTCTGAACGAAAGCATTGCGCCCCACGATGTCGCCCAACCCGTGGCCCTGCCGCCTCACGCGGCGGCTGACCCGACACCGTCTATGCCTGCGCTACAGCGCTCAAGCGAATCACCCCGATCCAGCTTCGCCATCTATTGCCTGGGTTCGTTCCGCGCTCACTTCAATGAACAACCTGTGACGGGGTGGTCCAGCCAGAAAAGCCTGGCGATCTTCAAGTACCTGGCAGCACACCACAGAGAGCCGGTGGCCAAGGATGTCCTGATGGATCTGTTCTGGCCCGACACCGATCCTGAGGCGGCTCGCCGTAACCTGCATCAAGCCATTTACTCACTGCGCCAGATGTTTAAGCGGGTTCAACCTGACGTGCAAGTGGTCTGCTTCGAGGATGAACGCTACCTGCTCAACCCAGAGATCGAGTTATGGCTGGATTTTGAGCAGTTCGAGGCGCATCTGCAGGCCGGGAAAAATCTGGCAAACAGCGGTCAAGGGGTGGCTGCCATGCAGGAATATGCGATTGCGGACGGTTTGTACCAGGGCGACTTCCTGGCTGAAGACCTCTATGTCGATTGGCCCAAGCTGATGCGAGAGCATCTCAATGCCTCGTATCTTGAACTGGCGGATCGCTTGAGCGACCATTTCCAGCGCCAGGGGCAGTATAGCGCCACGATCGCCATCTGCGAAAAGATGCTCGCGCTCGACGCCTGCCGGGAAGAGGCGCACCGGCGGTTGATGCTGTGTTATTACACGCAAGGACAGCGCCACCTGGCGATCCGCCAATACCAGTTGTGCGCGCAGGCGCTGAGGCAGGAATTAGATATCACACCCTCCAGGGAAACGGTGGAGCTGCTCCGCCGCATTACAAGCCAATCATAGCGCACACAACCTCAACCGCCGGTCACGATCCACTCAATTCCAATGTGCCCACCAATTGAGCATCCTATGAGCGTGGATTGACAGGCCCGCGCTATAACGTCGTCGACTCGAGCGCTCAGGTCAATCAGTCATTCAGTCCCAAACGTTTCTTCAGGAAAGGAGTTGTGAACGATGACTATGCCTACACAAACCAAGGAGCCTGTGCGGGTGCATAAGGGCAACGGCACCCATGTGGTGCGCGAAGCGACAGAGGTTGTCGAACGGAAATTGGGCAAAGCCGCGCTGCCTGAGGCTGCCATCTCGCCGGAGGTTGAGGATAAGGTACAGGCGTTCATCGATAACTACATCGCCTATCTGAAAGAGCGCACCGATGCTTATACCCTCAGGTTGCAGGCCTATCGACAGGCCCAGGCAAAGCCTCGACCAGAGATCAGCGCACCGATGCTGGCGTCGGGTTATCAGTACTGGAATTGCCTGACCGTGGGTCCCATCCAGTTTACTCTCAATCCACCCTATCAGCCGAGCAAGATCATTGCGGCTGGCGAACCGGCGTTGATGCTGGGCGTTGTATGGATCAACCCGGCCAACAGTGACGGCGGCGGGCTGCCGGGCACCGTGGTACTGGGGGGTAGGGACTACCGTGTGCGCTTCGAAACCATGAACCTGACCGACGTTGCCGATGGGCCAGACATGACGTTCGCGGGCACTTTTGCCAACCCGGCGGCGGTGGTGAACGTTTTCCCCTGGTTGTTGATCCCGCCAGACCCAGGCCCCAACCCGGCCATGTACGAAACGATGCTCACGGCTGACATCGTGCAAATGGGCCAACCCCTGGCCGCTTTCAGCACATGGCATCTCGACCTCGACACTGAACCCCCATTCCTCACCGTTCCAGCCCAAGGCCCACATTGGCAGTTCGAAATCCCGGCACGTTTTATGGTCTATCGAGAGTAACCCCGTGCTATGAAGCACCGATGCGGGCTGGCGTTGAGTGTGCGCCAGTCCGCGTCTGATGACCCGTATTATTGGAGGTAATAATGATGTGTGCGCTCAAACCGAGCGAGATACGGTCGGCTCGTGCGGCACGCGACCTTGCCTCTGCGCTTTATCTTCGCAACCCCCGTGTTACCCTTGTCGATGTAGGGTTGCGCATTACGGAGGGAGAACTCACAGACGAACTGGCCGTGCGCTTGCACGTATCCCAAAAGCCTGTCAGCTTCGAGTTCGAGAGCTTCCAGGATCGCCATCCGGGCCTGGTCATCGAAAAAGAGCGCATTCCGTTCCCGGTTGATATTGTGGAGAGCACCTACCCGCTGCAGTGGAATGGCAACGGGCAGCAGACAGTGAATCGATCGGGTATCTTCGACCCGTTGCGTGGGGGGATCAGTGTCTCGAATGAATGGTTCTACAACTATGGCACCCTCGGTGGTGTGGTGAAAGATGCAGATACGGGCGATGAAATGGTGCTGAGTAACTGGCACGTCCTGGTCGGCTCGGCCTATGCGCCCAAAGGCCTGCGCATCGTTCAACCCGGTTGCGGGGATGGCGGCAGACCGGCGAATACGATTGCCTTCCTGGAGCGAGACGGCATGAACCAGGGCATCGACGCCGCAGTGGCGCGTCTCAACAGCGCACGTGCCTGGGTGAACGATGAATTGGAGATTGGTGACGTGGCCGATGTGGCGGAACCTGCCATTGGCATGCATGTGATCAAGTCCGGTCGGGCGTCGGCTGTGACCGAAGGGGTGATCGACGGTTTATATGGCGAGTATCCGATCGATTACGGCGGTTTATCCCGCAAGATCAAGCATGTTTGTCATATCGTGCCGGCAACAAACAAGCGCGAAGTGAGTAGAGGCGGGGACTCTGGTTCGTGGTGGCTGGATCGGGACACGCACCAGGCTGTGGCGCTGCACTTTGCAGGTGCCAATGACCCAGAGAGTGCTCTGGCCATGGACATGCGGCACGTGTTTGAGGCGCTGGGTGTCACGCTAATTCTGTAGGGGTGTAGCACATGACCACACAGGATGCCGGCTTCTGGGATAAGGCACGCCGGGCGCGTGACAAACTGGCGGCCCAGTTCGTGGATCATCCTGCCGTGTCGCTCATCGACATTGGCACCGTCCACGCAGAGGGCCAGCGAACGGATCGGCTGGCGATACGGATCCATCTGCGTGACACCTGGCTTCTGGCACATCCACAGCACACGCTCAACTTTCCTGACCAGGTTGATGGCATTCTAGTGGCGGTGCTGGGCGGGAATTACCGGCTGGAGGATGACGGGGGCGGCGCCGGAACGACCGGCGCGTAGGCACGCGGCCATACAGGAGGTGATCGCATGATGGTTGATGAGAATCTGCCCAGCTTGCCGAGTCATGTATCCCGCGGGCTAACGCTGATCAAAGGCATTGGGCCTTTCTACGCGCGGGCCCTATACAAGATCGGAATCGAAGGGCCGGCTGATCTGGCTGGATTCACGCCGGATCGTCTCTCCACGGCGCTTCTGGAAGAGGCCGGCGTCAGTATCACGCCGGCGCGGATCGAGGATTGGATCAACCAGGCGAAGCAGTTAACCTCCGGGTCCCTCACTGCGGGTTCGGCACCGGATCGGGGCGCCGGGGCAGATACAGCGTCAGCGAGAGCAGTGACCCTGCAAGACAGTGCGTTTGCCCCCGCGGACTGGCATCAGTATGCCGGTGTCTCGCTCTTCTTCGATAGCATGACAGACCAGCATGGCAAACAAACATGGCACACGCGCGTCTATCACGATGAGTCCGGCGCCGAAGTGATGTTCGAGGGCACGCAGGCTGATGCCTGGGTGGAATGGATACTCGATCATGCCAGACTCCCCTTCGATTGGGCGGGCGACCGTGTCTCCGCTGCCATCGCTGCATCTGCGACAGAGCCGCTCTCCGAGCCGTCTGCTGAAGAGATGGTGCAGCTCGACGTGCTGGATGTGCGGGTGTCAGACGTTCATCCATCGGCGGGCAGCGCGGCAAATAAGCTGGCGCTGGAGGTGCAGTTCCGGCTATCCGGGCCTGGCGCGGCAGCGCTTGCCTCAGCCCAGGCGGCCTATCGCATCGAAATACACGCTGTGGATGTGTTGCACCCGACGACGAGTCTTCTGTCGTTCGTAACGGATCGGTTGCAACCCCAGTGGGTCGAATACACAAGCCGGCAAGAGTGCTTGATGCCCGATTTGGGACACTACGAACTGCATTGCATTGTCCTCCTGCTGCCACCCAACGAGAGGGTCGCGTACCACGTGGGACCGGTGGTTGAGATCGTGCCCTGACGCCGTTCCGCCGCAGCGGAGGCAGGGTGCCGGCC
>JAMDDR010000596.1 GCA_023488685.1 Chloroflexota bacterium
ATGTCCATCCGGAGGTGCTTGTTCTGAAGCGTCATCGTCTCGCCTGCGTAGCTCGCATGTTTATAGTGTGGCATCTTGGTTGCCCTCATTTATGTGTGTTGTTTAATGGCTGACGTGCTGCGTGCGTGCGAAGTGCGTGCGCTCGAAGAACTCTTTGTTGAGTTCCGGGGCGACTTGGTCTGCTTTCACCGCAGCAATGAATTCGGCCAGCGCGTCGACGAGCAACTGGCGCAGCGCAACGCCCTTCTCGGCGGTTGCGCTGCGGGCGTCCCCGGCGTAGTGATCGGGGTAATCGGCGTACCAACTGATACCGCTGAAATTGCCGGGCAGCGCTGCCAGGCGCTTGAGCGGGTCAGCAGGCTGAGCAGGCACGCGCTCCATCTTGACAAGCTGAGGATGGTTGGCAAGCGAGATGCTCGTCTCGCATTCGCAGGCGTGCCCGTGATTGGTCGTCTCAAGCAAGGCCTTCCATTGTTCGGGTTTATTGCCGGAGAGGGATTCGCCGTAATAGTACAGGCTGTATGGCCGCTCCTGCCACAAAGTGCTCTGTGCCAGGAAGGGCAGCAGGTGGTTATTGCCCCCATGCGCGTTGTGCAGGACGACCTTGCGGAAGCCGTTGCGCCCGATCTCGTCCAGCACGCCCTGGATCAATTCGATCAACAGTGTCGGCTTTAACGTGACCGTGCCGGGGAAACAACGAGCTTCGTAGATCTGGCCGAAGTAGAAGGGCGGAAAGACCACGGCGGGTTCCTTCTCAGCCGCCAGGCATGCCAGGCGATGACCGTTGAGGAAGTCCGTGCCAAGCGGCAGGTGCTCACTATGTTTCTCGATCACGCCCATCGACAGGATGCATAGGCCAGTGTCACGCACAGCGGCTGCAAAGTCTGTCGCGGTCAAATGCTCCCATTGCATGATGTCTCCTTTTAATGGTGCTCCGGATGATCCGTCACTGGCGTGTGGTCGTGGTAATAGCCGAGTTGGTGCATGCGGTTGTGCAGGCTGCGGTGCGCTGATTGCAGCACCAGTCGCATGCGTTTGTAAGCCGCATCGTCGGCGCGCGTGCCGACTGTGTCCAGGTAAGCCAGCGCACCTTCGATTTGGTCCAGGATGGTGACGGCGTCGGCCGCTGCCATGATGGGCGATCCGTCGAGCATGACCATGACCGGCGACGAATGAGCGGTGATGATCTCCGGTTTATCGGCATAATGGCCGCGCAGCAGCAAAGCCAACCAGGCGCTTTTGTCCACACGCACGGACCAATGCCCCGCGGCATGATCGGGTGGCACGGCCAGGCTTTCGCGGATCTCGCCATTGACGACAAGCTCCACCCGTGACAGCGGGACCGTGACGCTGCTGGCTTGCCACGTGACATCGACGGTGCCGCCGCTCGACGTCATGGCGATGCGGTTGCCCATGGGTTTGCCATCCACGGCGAAGTCGATCAGCGGGCCGTAAGTGACGAACGTTTCAGCGCGGCGCACGGCGTCCATCCAGGCCGCATAAGTGAACGGCTGGTCGGGCGCGATGCGGGCGTAGGTGCGTACCGTGCCGACAGCCGTTGCCGCCCACATCTTATCGGTACCTCCTACCGCCGCGACCATGTAACCGCAGTTGAGGTAACGATACCAATCTGAGAGCGAGTAAGGGTCGATGCCGTTGTAGAGACCATCCCACGACGTCATTTCGAGCGCATCAACGTCACCGCTGACGATGCTGGCGGCGTGTTCAGCGCGCGGGTTGGGGAAGTGCGGCAGCACGACCAGCCCGCCTTGCTTCTTACACTGTCTGGCCCACTCGGTGAGCAGGATTTCGATGGGGTCGCCGAGTGCAGATTCGTCGGGACCACCCGTGGTCATGGGCGCGATGATGTGACCTTGGTAGCCCAGCAGTGAAATGTGGCCGAGCACATGCTGGCGATTCTCGGTGCCGACGCGAACCAGGTATTCGCCATCTCCTTGTGGCCCGCCGCCGGTTTCGCGCGATCCCCACGTGGTCGCTCCGTCAAAGTCGCCGACATTTGTCATCAACTCACCCCACTGGCTGGCAAGCAGATTGATGACGTTGACGCCTTCGGCGGCGCCTTCAAGTAACGCAGATCCTGGTGACAGGAAGTGCACGTGTGTGTCGGCTGTCACCCAGCCACGCTCGCGCCAAGGCAAGACTTTTTCCAGTTCAATGATGACCTCGCGTGTGTCCGCATCGACCTGCACCACTTTACGTACTGGGCGAATCTCGAAGCCTTTTGAGACTTCAACGTACACGCTACCCAATGGCAGATCGATCGTGGTCTCGCCGGGGATGTATGTGCAGAAGTGCGTGTGCTGATGCGCAAAATCCGCGCTGTAGTCTTCGAACCAGTATGTGTTGGGGATGCGGTGGCGATCCACCGGCGGCAGGTACTCGCCGGCTTGCCCATGCACGTGCAGTTTCACCGGCACGGGCCGGCCAGTATCCTTTGCCACTGTCTTGAGTGTCACGCGCTGCGTGGCCGGGGCGACGGGGGCAAGTTCGCCGGCGACCTGTCCGGCTTCGACTTGAGCCACAGGGATGGCGCGCGCCCCTTGCAGATGGAAGCAGGCGTCTGGGTGCGAGGTGTACTCGATCAGCACTTCCTGCCCAGCGCGAATGGGCAACTGGTTGTTATAAGTATCCGTCCAACGATCGTTGGGATACAGCAAGCGGGGCTGCATTGAGATGACCTGCCCAAGATCAAGCTGGATCTGTTGGTACTGACCCTCCGCATCGAGTGTGGGCTGAAAGGCCTGTCCCTCCGGCAGGATGAGCGTTGCCTTGCGGCGGGTGCGCCAGCGCAGCGGCTGTGAGGATGCCTGGCTGGCCGTCAGCGCAGAGACGACGACTACGCCGCACACTGGCTCAAGGCGTATGCCGGCGATTGGCTGGTCTGGGTGGGGATTCTCCCATGCCCATAACCAGTTGGTCCAGGCGGATTGGTCGCTGGTTTCCACGTGCGTTTGCATCCAGCCCCAATCCCACTCCTTGATCCCCGATTCGTGCGAGGGGTGGATCGCGCGAGGTTTGTGCTGTGCGACTGCCTCGAAGCAGTTCTCACCCCAGCCGCGCGTGAAGGCGCCGAGCTGGTGCCGGCGGCGGATATGCACACGATCCTCTGTCCCATCGGCATATTCGATGACGTAGTCGGCGGCGGTTTCGCCCAGTTGGCCGCGCCCGCGCGTTGGCGAGATCAGCCCACCGGGTCCGGGTTGCATCGGCCGCACATCCGAGGTGTGCATGAAGACCAACTGGCGCGCCATGATCGGCTCAAAGGTAACATGCACAGCTTTGTCACTCAAGACGACAGGATCGCACACACTGAAAGGAATGCCCCAGCCGACACAATCACCGCGCGGTGCCTGTTCGGCCGCAGCCACCATTTCTGCCGATAACGTGGGTGCGCTCAACGTGGCAAACGTCATGTTGCCATGTAGGGACAATGGTTTGAACAACGACGACACGGGACCATCTTGCAGGCGAACCATATGAGTGTCCTCCTTCAGGTAGAAACCTTCGTTGGTGGGCTGGTGCGTTGTGATATACGACGCTCTTCAGGCGACGTCAAGGCGGTAGCGGCATTTCCTGCGCTCGCCTTCTCGATACATATCGGTGTCAGGCGGCAAATCCACGATCTCCTCAAATACCGCGCCGACAAGTTCGCATGTGCGACGTGAAGCATAGTTATCCGGGTTGCACGTGATCCAGATTGTTTTGAGACCATGTTCGCGCGCCAGCGGCAGCAACAACTTACACGAGCGTGCCGCGTAATGGTGCCCGCGATAGGGTGGGTGAACGCGGTAGCCGATGTGACCAACGTACAAGACGACGTAATCGGTGTTCCCGATGCGCAACTCGATGTTGCCAATCTCACCCCGCTTGCCTGCCGGCGTCATGTTGAACCGGTATGCGGGCACGTAGCCACGTATCTCGTCGCCTGGATAGCGCTGCACGAGCACAAGCTCAAGTTCATCGTCAACGAGCTTTCCTGGATCGTGGAATTTGAACATGCACCGGATATGGTATAGCGTTCCTGGTTGAGCGCAAGCGCCGTTGGCGCATCGATCGCAGGCGCTATACCCGCGGCGTGTAGTAGCATCCGGATGATGATAGTAACAGGTGTGTCAGGAAGCGGCCTGGTAGTACCCCTCGCCCGCACAAGCGCGGCATAAGGTCACGCCATCCTTGACGATTTCGCGCTCGTTGAGTACCTCCTCGCCACACGCAGCACATATTGCGCGGTGTCCCGGTTTACTCAATAGCTTTTCCAGTGAAATAGTGAGCACGACAGTCTGGAGGTGGAACAGTTCATCGTCTGGCATGCGTTGATACCCGAGCAGTTGGGTATGCCAGCGGCTTTGTTCGTGCGGGGCGTACATGGCGGCGCGCTCGCGGATGCCTGGTTGAGGGGCAATCCGGATCGCGTGCCCGGTGCTCGTATCCAGGAATGTTGCGGCGACTTTGCCTTGATCGATCACACGCAAGGTGCGGTGACCGACGTAGCAACCCGCGGAAACGGATACCCCGTCGACGACACAGCCGTCCGTTTCGACGAAGACCAGCAGGCGCTTATCGTCGCGCGGCAGTTCCAAGGGTAACGCTTGTCCGGCCAGCAATCCCATGCGGACGCCAAGGACCTGACGCGGGCACAGATGCCGGTGTAATGCGGCAGAAGCCCTCAGCAAGTCTTCCAAGTTCGCCATACGCTTAGCCCCCTGGGAGTGCAAATTCATGAATTGCGCCGCTGTTGGCATCCGTGACGTACAGCCGGCCGTTTGACACGGTCAGTCCCGTGGGCAAAGAATCCGCACCGAACGTGATATCCGGCAGATCGACCGGGTTGCCATCCAGTGTGTACCCCAACACCTGGTGTGTCATAGGGCTGCTTACCACGACCAGGTTCCCCGTGATGGCGAGGAATGGTTTGTGGTCTACCGACTGCAATTCGGACGGATCCATACTCTGCCACGGAGCGACAGTCCAGGCGCGTACGAAATTGAAGTTGGGATCAAACACCTGGATGCGCTGATTCCACGTGTCTGCTACGTAGATGTTTCCTGTCGCATCGATGGCCAGACCAACTGGTTCGTTGAACTCACCCTCAGCGGTTCCGCTCTTGCCGAATTGCGAGACAAAGTTGCCGTCACGGTCGAAAATCTGTATGCGTTTGTTGCCGGTGTCGGAGACGTACAAGCGTCCCTGTGCATCGAGAACGATGGCACGCGGTCCGAAGAAAATGGTGTTGCGTCCGTTGCCTGGCGCGCTGCTCACGCCTGGGTTGCCCCAGGCGAACAGAAACTCACCGTTCGGGTCGAACTTTTGGATGCGGTGGTTGAACGTGTCCGCGACGAAAACGTAGCCGTCTGTGTCCACCGCGATGCCCCAGGGGTCATTAAACTTACCAGTAGCGCTGCCGAAACCACCCCACGAGCTGGCGATGTTGCCGGTTGGGTCGAGCTGGAGGACACGATTCGCCTTGTGATCGATCACCAATCGCTCACCGCTTGGCGCGAATGCCAGGTTGGCCGGACCGACCATACGCAGTGTGGGACTGAGCACATTCGTGCCGCCCTGCGCGACCGCACCGGTTTGGTAATCCCATAACTTTGCAGCGATATCGTTGCGGAGGTAAAGTGAGAAGCGATGCCCAGGGGACCAGGTGTCTGGCGTTAGCGTATTCTTGTTAAAGACTTGCGCATAGCGTGTGAAATCGCGGTTGAAGGCGATGTCCCACAGTGCCGCACGCGCCTCTGGATTGAACAGCGAGTAGCTGATCCGCTCCCACGTCAAATCGAAATAATCCTGCATCGGCCACCACACCAGCATATAGTTGAAACGGGTGTAATTATCCTGCAGCTTGCGCTCGTTATCGGTACGCTTTGGGTTGACATCGCCGAGCATGATCGCTTCCATGTCGGCGTAATCGTCGGGTAGCGCTTCGCCATAGAAGCGGGCGTTGGGAAAATCGCGCATGTACCACGACATCGGCCAACTGACATCGCTGTCATACCCAATGCGAAGTGTCATATCCCCGTCGACGCGTTTTGACAGATCTTCAAGCTGCGCCAGCGCGATCTTTGTTCCAGGTGCACCATGGGCGTAGAACAGAAACTCCTTGACATCGTCGTAGTTGATATACGATACCAAAAATGCCGTCCGGATCGTCAGCACGCTCAAGAACGCAAATGATGCCAGGCCCACTGCCCGGACGGCCCAGCGGGCTGATGTGCGCAGCATGAGAAAACTGCTGACGCTGATGGCAGCACAGGTAAGCAGGAGGGCGCTGCCCCAGCGCAGGAGCCCGGCACCCTCGTCGGTCTGCGAACCCAGATCGCCGAGCAGCGATATGACGCGCACCGTCAGCAATACGATCAGAACGGCCAGGCCGGCCAGCGCCAGCACACGCTGAACCGTGAGCGTATGTGCGTCAGTATGCGCGTCACGTCCTGTGCGCAGTTGCCCCGGCTCGTTCTCTGTGCCCACTGGAATGGGGCGGACGGTGAATACGTGATTGAGAAACCAACCCGTCAGCAATGCCATTGGCAGCGCAAAGTGGACCGTCAACCATGGCATTTTCTCGCCTGCAATGGTGTAGATGATCCAGGTCATGATCGTCCACCAAACGAGAAACAGCGGAAATGACACGCCAGGGTCCAGCAGTGCACGGACGATTGGGTGATCGGCAACAGCGTGGGTCGCCGTGGCGGTGTCTGCGAGGGGTTGAGAGGCGTAGTCGACGACGATTGGGGTGTTTTCTTGCTCGCGCGCTGTGTCTGCACGGTGGCGCGTGTTTACTGCGAGTATTTGCCGGCCGGCGCGATAACCGATGTAGACGATGGCACATATGCTGCCGATGATGAGCATGTATTCGTACATGGGGACGAGCAGGAAGTAATAATATGGCGGCTGGCTACCGCGTTTTACTTCCTGTTGCGCCATCCAGTAGCCCAACTGGCCCACGAACCCGGTGCCAATTCCGGTTGCATTCGTAAATACGGTGGTAAACAGCGTCACGGTGATGGCGCCGAAGACGCCGGTAACGTATAGCCAGCGACGCCAGTGCCACACGACACCGATAGCGATGCTAATGGCGATCAGCGCGGCGCTCAATGAGAACATGGACGCGATGACGGTCGGATTGTTGGCCAGGTTGGCCATGTCGCCGAGCAGTTTGATCTCCACCAGTTCAGCGCCCGTGGTCAGGCGCCAGATTGGGTTCAAGACCAACAACATGGCCGGCGATGCCATCAACATCGTGGTCGTCACCAACACGACCAAGAGGTTGAAGGCAGGCGCTGCCGCACTTGCGAACCGCAGCCAGGCGCCGAAGAAGTAGCGCAAAACGACGATCAGCCCCACGGTGGTGAACAAAGCCAGTAGCGCGATTGCAGCGGCATATACCAGGCTCCTGGCATCGAAGGTTAGGGTCAGCGGGTTGAGCTGAGAAACGACACTCTTCAACCCAAGTGCGTTTGCCAACAATCCGCCCAGGGATTCGAAAATGATGCTGGCTGCCAGCATCGCGACAGCCAGTACTCCTGCAAATGCAACGGCTCTTCCCACGTCGCTCCAGCGTTGCCGCGTCATGTAAAGCTGCAACAGCGCCAACGGCGCCAGGAAGGCGACAAAGAGCGCGACCGTCAGGAACGAAGTGGACTTATCGGTGGCGTGAAAGGCAAGCACGACAGCTAGCCCGATCAGCCAGCCGGCCTGGCGGTCCTGCAGATAACGCCACGTGCACAGCACTGTGAGCAGCGTCCACACCAGGATGAACTCCTCCTGCCGGATGTACCGGGCGTGATAGAGGATGGAAGGCGATATCAACAGCGCGAACGACGCGCACAATGCGCCTGATTTTCCGAGCCAGCGCCGGAAGAAATAGGGTAGGGCCACCAGCACGATGCCAAAGATCGCCGGCGGGATGCGGGAGGTGAAGTCGTTGTCACCGAACAGGAAGTAGCTCAGCGCGGTGATGTGGAAAAGAAATGGTCCGTGCATCAGCGGCGTATGCGCGAAGCCTTTGCCGGTGGCAAGATTATAGGAAAAGTACGTGTGCAGGCTTTCGTCGTGGCTCATCACACGCGCCCCCAAATCCCAGAAGCGCGTCACGATCGCAATCACGATAAATAAAAGGTAAAGCGCCTTCTCCCAGTCCAAAGCCGCCAGCGCAGATCGGCTGAGCCACGTGCCAGCCGCCGCGTGGAACACATGAGGCATGGTTCCTGGTGCGTGCTCGTCGCCATTCGATGCCCCTGTCGTCGTAGGTTCGAGCCGGCCAAATGCCGGTTCCAGATTGGATGATGTCACTTGTTCAGCCATCTTTTTGCGCTTTCTCGCTCCGCTAAAAACATCTGTTGCAGTTATTGCAGTCCGCTTGCTTTCAGGGCCGTATCCTGTCGTAACCAGAAAATCCAACGCGTAACTGTTATCTCGCCGGCGTCCCGGCTCATGAACCAGCGCGCCAATGCCGTGCAGTCAAGTTGTTCGGATGTGGCTGCTTGCCTGGCGGCGGTCTGCCCGGTGGCTGCCTGTCCAGCGCTGGAGGGTTCGTTCGTCGATGCGCGCTGGCACCGCAGGTTGCCAAGTTGTGCCTGTGCCAGTACACGGAAGGCGTTGCCAATATAGACCTGGTCTCCCTCGGGCTTGACGTTGATCGGCGTGAGTGCAGCGGCACTGTTGTTCAGTTGCGCAACGTAACGCACGCCGCGCTGGTTGCGCAAAGCCCAGCGCAATGCCGGTGGTGCGGTGTCCAACACCTGCAATGGCAGCGTGTTTGGATCGCCATAAGCACGTGCGCTGGTTGTTTCGATCGTATGGACTAACGTTTGCAGGTTGGGGGTGCTTGTTTCCGAGACGTATGCTTCCGCTGGATTGGCAGTGCGCACCTGGGTCAACTGATAGCCAGTGCCGAATGTGTAAACGATCAGGCACAGGCCGATTGCTGTGCCCACGCTGCGCAGCGCGGCCATCGGATCCACAGTCAGAATAACGACGATCGCAATCCCCACGAGCATGATCAAGGCGAGTAACAGGCCGATCAGCCACATGGCCTGGCCTTGTGAAGCGTACATGGACAGCCCCAGGAAGCCATAGACCAACATGGGAATGCACAGGCCGATGGCCACTCCCTCGATATGCCAGGTGCCGGCCACGATGAGAGACCGGATGAGTGCGATGATGGCTGCTGCCGCAAAGGTTGCTCCACCCAGGATCAAAGGGATGAGATTGCTTGCATCGCGGGATTGGGTCAGCAGCAGCAGGATGAAACCGGCGGCTGCCCAACCGAGCCACATCATATCGTCGTTGGTGAGCTGCCCCGAGACGACAAGATAGATGGCGGCAATCGCAGCGCAGATCAGGATGAACGGTTCGTAGATGCTGAATCCCCCCAGCAGACGCAAGGGACTGAGAAAGCCGGGGGTGAACAGGTTTTGCCACCAGGTAGCCAACCCTGTGAACACATCACCCAGGCCTGCGGGGTGCCACAAACAGCCTGTCGCCGCCAGGACGAATATGGCGCCGGATAGCACAAGATCCGCGGGTTTGAGCGTGAGCACCGGGCGTTCGCGCCGGGCGAATACGCCAACGCCGATGCTGGTAAGCGCGACGAGTAATGGCGTGACGGCGTCTGCGCCGCAGGCCAGCAATAACCCTAAGCAGGCGAGTGCAGCGCGCGTCGACCCACGCCGCCATAAAACCCAGACACCGAACGCAAGTGCCCATGCCAACATGCTGCCGCCGGACAGGCGCGAGATAAACCACATGGTCGGCGAAAATGCCAGTAGCGCACCGGCGATGAGCGCTCGCTCTTTACCCAGGGAGTTGCGCAACGATGCTGGCAGCAGGCAAATGATTGCGCCCATCACCGCGGAAGGGATCCGTGCACTAAAGTCACTGGCGCCAAAGATCGCCATAGTCAGCGCCTGTAACAGGCCAAACAATGGATTGTCAAACCGCACGTCCGTACCTTGTATGAAGGATAGGGCATTCAGTGCGCTCGCCGCCTCTGCGCTCGTTAATGGTGTGCCATCCAGGCGCCAGACGCGCGCGAGCAAGGCGACACCCAGCACAATGCTCCACAGGAGCCACTCGTTCGTTAAGCGTGCGGCGAGATCGTCAAACCTCAAGTGGTGGGGACGTTCCGGTGGTGCAGATTGCACCGGCATGCTGATGCCGGCTGGTTGTGCGTCACTCATCATCGCTGGTCCCCACTAAGGCTTGCCTGGTGCGATTCCACTCATTGGCATTGGTACACACGGCTGTCACCCGCTTGATATGCAACCGAACACAGTTGCTCGAATTTCGCCAGTCCCTCTGGCGTGTATTGCGCTCGTTCTGTCTCGCCGACGATGACGTAGCGCACGTTGAACGTCTCCAGGACGCTGCGTGCTTCTTCATCATCCGTCGTGTTGTATAGCGTCTCGATCAGCGGCTCGCGCCGGGCTGGCTCATCGTAGTTGCCGCGCCACTGATGCTCGTGACCGCTCCAACCCAGTAGTGTAGGCAATCCCGTGAATGCCGAGATACGCCCATTGTACGAATAGGCTCCATAGCGCCCGGCGGGTGCTTCTACGATGACGGGGTCACCGTCCACATTTTCGTTCAGCCAGGCAATCATCCTGGCGTCATCAGGTTTGCTGTCTTGCAAGTAGGCCGACCCGTCGAGGGTGGGCTTGGCCGAAAAGGAATCGGTCCTGGAAATTGCCGCATAGATCGGGAAAAGCAGGCCTGCTAATAATAAGAAGCCGACGAGCAACGCGCCAAGCCCTGTCAAAATTCCCTTGCTGTCCAGAAAGGTCATCAGCGCGAATGCGCCGGCAACCGCCCACACGGTCCAGGCCTGGTAATAGAACTTAAACACGGTGTTCATGCGTGTGCCGAAGAGATCCTGCAAATAGATGAACTCCACCGCAAGCGTGAGTAGTGCACCCCCCAGAAAGAGCAACAAGACGAACGCGTTGATCAGCGCCGGCTTCTGAGTAGCCGTCTGCGTAGCCGTCTGCGAGGCCGGTAGCGATGACGGATGCGCCAGAATCAAAACAGCGCACATGGAAGCAACGCCGGCGAGAAACAATGGAACCCATGGATCCGCCAGGCGCTGCAACAGACGTTGGGTGACCGTTTCACGCGTCACACCCATGACCGTGCCGTTCGAGGCAAGCTCGGCAGCATAGGCACGCCCTTGCGACGAGAGTAAGCCGAGCAACACCATGGCAATGAGCGCGGCGCACAACCCAACGGCTGTCAGAGCCAGTGACCTGGCTGCCGTGCGTGCCACAGGCGCGCGTCTGGCCCGCATGACGTACAGGGTGAACAACGGTGCGGCCATCACGAATGGTGCAAACATCAAGAAAAACTGCGCGAAACGTGTGCCATTGAACAGATTCACCCCGATACCACGTGCTTGTGAGGCAAAGTTCGCGTAGAAGGGCAGGTAGCAAAGATATCCCAGCACGAAGACAAGCGCGCCGAACACGAGACCCGGTACAAGCGTGTCACCACAGTACCAACGACGCAAGAGCAAAGCTCCCACCAACAGCGCGCCATAGACCGGGAAATCCCAGGTGTTCATGAAAGAAAGCCCGCCAATCACGATGGCCGTGAGCAGCAAGTCAGGGCTGTTGACACTCAGCCAGCGTGGCCACGGCATGCCGTCGAGGGCGAGGGCGGTGATGAGTGTCGAGTGCCGAGTGCTGAGTGCTGAGTGCTGAGGTTTGGGTTCGGGCTCGGGCTCGGATTCCGGATTCGTCTCTTTGCCTGGCCTGGCCAGCTGCCGTATGGCCAGTGTCACTGCCAGCAGGACGAAAGGTAGACTCATCACATGTGGATGGTTGTCGCCAAGGATGAAACTGAAGGCGGGTGACTCGGTGATGACTTCCTGGTCGGCCCCGGCCGGGGTGTAGTCATGGATGACGCGCGACCAGTCCCACCACCAATAGAAACGTGTGGGCAGGAGTCCCTTGCACTCGACTGGTTTGGTATCGATCTGTCGCACGTCCAGCCATGTCCAGAATGTTTGTGGCAAAACACGCGCGCAGCGTACGGACTCCATGAACCCGCCCAGGTTGCCCATGACAGCCAACATGAGGGCCGTGAGCAGGCCTGCGATGAGCGATGATGGGACCGCATGGCCAGGTGTCTGGCTGGTCTTGTCCGGCGACACGATCTCAATATCGCTGCGTCTGATATTCAGCGCCCACAGGTTATAACCCACACTGAACGCGCTGACCAGGGTGAGGGCAAAGAACGTTGCGCCACCCAGGTTGAAGGCAATCCCCGGTGCAGTGCCGCTGATCCGGGCCAGCATGGCCATCATGACGTATCCGAAGTAGTAGTAGCTGATGGAGAATCCTGACAACCAGGCGTCGTTCGGTGGGAACGATGGGCTGCGCAGGATGGCGTTCAGCATCATGGATTCCATGAACTTTTCGCCGCCCGCCTCAACGATATCCGGGTTGTATGCGCGATAGACGGCACATGCGATAAAACCAAGCGCGAAGACGATCTCTGTCGTTATGATGACCGATGAGCGAAGCGCATAGGGCGTGCCCGTCGTGCGTATACCCGGACGTTGGTTGAGGGCGCGCAGGCCCAGGCCTGCCAGGACCACCAACGCCAATGCCAGAAGAATGGCACCCGATTCGTTACGCGAAAGGCCGAGTATCACTGCAAGCCAATAGGCAAATCCAACCAGTATGATCCCCAACGCTTTGCTGATGCCATAACCCCGGTCAGGCAGGTTGCGTAACCAGGGAGAGGCGACCATCCAACCGCCGAATGCAAAGGCTTGCATCCACAGGTACCAGATGAGTATGTCTGTCATGATGTCGTACCGTATTATTAGTGAATGATCGACTGGCCAGTCAAGCTGTCACCGCGTGCAGGTGATGGCGCCGGCGTATGGCTAGGCGGCGTTGGCGCAGCCGCTGCTGTAACTGTCAGCCCTGGCTTGACACGTGCGCCGGCCTGGTTGGGGATATCCGTCGAGGCCGTGAGCGGCACTGGCACCGTCTGCGCCGGTTGTGCCACGTAGACGGCACGCGCGGCGGGTGTGATTCCACGGGTATGGCGTCCGCCTGATGGTTGCACCAGTGTGCCCACAAGGATGAACCCAATCAGAATGGGTACACAACTCAGCGATAAGGCCAGGCTATGGGCGTGCCACTGTGTGCGAGCCGTGCCCATGCGTGCCAGGAACCTGCTGATGATGCCGTTTCCAGCGCCAAGGGTCACCCTTGGCGCTGGTGCGCGCATGATCTGATCGTTCAGTTGTTTAAAAAAAGAATGATCCAGCCTGGCTGAGCGTGCCGTCCTTACCAGGCGAGCCAGAACGGCGGCGTCAGAGACGGGGTGATCATCCGTTTGTTGTTCGGTCTGCATCGTTTCCGTCTTTACCTGTGAGCGGATTGCTCCGCCATTGATAATTTATGCTTGAGGTCATGCACGGCGCGCGAGAGGAGCATGCGCACTGCACTCTCGCTGCGTCCCATCAACTCAGCGATCTCCCCGATGGACAACTCAGCGAAGACGCGTAGCGTGATCGCTTCCGCGCGATCCGGTGCCAGGGTGCGGATGAGGCCGGCCAGTTGTTCATAGTTGAAGCGATCTTCGAAGGCCTGGTCTGGTTGCTGGTCGGGGTGCGGGGTATCCTCCAGGCTGTCGATCGGGATCGTGCGCGGATGACGCCGATAATGGTCGATGGCTTTACGCCGGGCGATGCTGAAAAGCCAGGCAGCGAATGTCCCACGGGCTCGGAATCCAGCAATGCCCTCCAACCCGGCCAAAAATGTCTGGGCAGTCAGGTCCTGAGCATCATGGGTGTTTCCGGTGTATGCCAGCATATAGCGGTAGACGCTGGTGGCGTAGCGCCGGTACAGCTCGGCGTATGCTTCGCGGTTACATGCAGCTTCGATAGCCAGCGCAGTTTCTTCGGGCAGGCACAACGATGCTGGTGGTGCTGCAGGCTGCCGCGGAATTATTTCCAGCAGGTTGTGGCTGGTTAACGTAACGCTATCAAGCATTTTCATCTGCCCAGGTCCGGCACTTAGCCCGAAACGGGACACTTTATACCTACTATAGATATGACGCCGCCCGCAGCGATTTGTAACACCCGACATATGGATGTATGACAATTGGCGGCCGATGCTTATGTCACGGGGCGGCATCAGCGGATGTTGGCGCGTCCATAAGAGCGGTGTGCGCAAACACGACATCCGTATTTATCTCATACACCGTGGTGCCTGCATTCTGATATGCCACACGCAAGAAACCATTCTTCGCCAACGCATCGAATTTGGGTATGCCGGCTTCATCGTAATACGTGCGCTCGAGCGCTCCAACAATGACATAGCGGGCTTTATAGCGCCGGATGATCGTTAGCGCCTCACTGATGTCGGTCGTGGCGTAGAACGTGACCAGGTCGGTGTCGCGGTCGTATACGATGCGGTCATCCAATGCGGCGCGTTGCTGGCGCTGGTGCCATTGCCAGCCCACCACGGATGGCAGACCGGTGTAGATGGAGAAACGATCGCCCCAGCGGTACATGTTCGGCCCAGTGGTTCCCTCGATGATGACGGGCGACCCTTTTACATTGTCCTGCATCCACTTGATTGCCAGGTAGTCATCCATCAGCGGGAAGTTGAGCGATTTGCCGTTGTTATCCTCGGTGCGGACTGTGCGCGTCATGTAGGCCATTCCGTCCAGCCCTTTCGGTGCATCAGTCACGTAACGATCGCGTATCTTGGCAGGGATGGCGAATAACGGATACGCGGCGGCCAGCAATACGAAGAAGACCAGCGCAGCACTGAAGAGAGGTTGAAGGCCAACTCTGACCCATTGGGCAGCAGGTGTCTGTTGACGACGTGTCTCGGCGAACCGATCAAACAGCCATATCACCAGCACTGCGGATGTCACACCCAGGATGAGCCATGCCTGGATGTAGAACTTGAACAATGTGTTCATGCGCCCGATGTCGCCGCGCAGAGTGAATAACTCCACGAAGATGGTGAGCGCGAATGCGCCCGCGGTGAGCAGCCACAACAGGCGCGCCTGGCTGGTTGTGCCTGGCATGAGCGCGGCCAGGAATGCCAGCGCTGTGAGGGGGAGGGCGACGATGATGATGGGTGCGCCAAGCGTTGCCAGCACGGCGGCTGCCAACAAGGCGATCAAACCAAACACCAGGCCGGCCATGAAACGTGCCTGTGAAAAGCGGTAATTGCGTATGATCCCCCACAATAGATAGATGACCAGCGGCACCAGGAAAAGGCCATAGATCGTCAGGTAGATCCCCAAGGGGGTACGCTCGTTCGTCCATGGTTCGATGCTGTTGTAGGCTGCACCGTAATTCTCCAGGTAGGGAATAAAGAATGCGCGTGTCAGGATGGCGAATACTGCGAGTACGGGCAGCACGCGCAGCAGTCGCAAGATCACATCGGAGACGGTCGCGCGTTGATCGGGCGCATGCAGCGCATCGATCACCAGTGCTGCCAGGCAGACGAGTAGATATACCGGGTAGTCCCATGAGTTTGTCGGCCACAACGAGCCAACGACAGCCGCCCCCAGCGCGATTGCCGGCCAGCGGCGTGCGCCGGCTGCAAAGGCCAACGCAAAAGCCAACGCCAGATAAGCGATCGGCATCGCCATCATGTGGGCATGTAGGTCGGCATAGAGGAATGTGAATAATGGGAACTCCGCGATCTGCACGGCGTCTACTGGCAGACTGGCGGTGGGGCGGGTGGGGTTCCAGTAAGGCCAGTTCGGGTAGATGGGCAATTCCGCACCACCTATCCATTTGGTAAAGCCGTCAATGCTGGCGACCAGTGTAGGGACGCCGGTATCAATTCCCCCCAATTTTTGCCATGCCGGCATGATGACGTCGAGCTCACGCAGGTTGCCCAGCCCAACGACGAAAACAGCAGCCAGCAGACCGGCGGCTGCCATCTGAAGCAGGGGCAATCCAGGCTGTTTGGCGGAAACCTCCGTGCGAGAGGGCGGTGGAGATGAACTGAAAAGGCGGAGCGTCAGGGCGCTGGGAGGCATCGGTGCAGGTATGCCAGGGAACACGGCAGGCAGGTCTGCATCTCCCTTGCCAGGCTCCTCCGGGTCAATGGGTCTATCCTGCTGCTCGCCCCTGGTGTGTTTACGAGCGAACGCTACCACACTGGCGTACAACGTCGCCCCGATGCCAAATGCACCGCAGGCTGTGAGGGCGTATAGGGTTGGTATGGCGATGTTATAGGCGACGCTCGGGTCGATACCGAGTGCTTTGATCGGCGCGCCGATGATGACAAAGCCGAAATAGTAGTAGTTGATATAGCCGCCGGCAAACCACGGGTCGATGGGCGGGAAGTAACTGGACTTCAACACGCCGTTCAGGTAGGCGAAGTCCATTGGCTTTTCGCCACCCATGTAAGGATGCCACAAGTCCGGGTTGCCGATACGAACCAACAGGAACGCGGCAAACGCGACCAGGAAGACCAGCTCCGACGCAATCAAAAGAGGTGCGCGTGTTCTGATCAGATGAATGAGCACGTTCCACTTGCGCACCCACAGCACGACGCTGATCAACGCCAGGAGCAGGATGACTCCCCAGATTTGTAGCGCGGTGAACATTGCCACCTTGGTGCTGGCCAACCACCAGGTCACCAGCGCCACCAGCAGCAGCGCGAGGACTTTGGCAAACGAGTATCCGCCGTCTGCAAGCGTTGGTTTCGTTGGTTGGGCGATGGTCCGATGGCGTCCGGCGAAGGCCGCATCGCCTCGAATGCTCGTCTTGCTACACTCGCCATTGGTTGCCAACGCAATCACTGGGAAAGCCGCGAGTCCCAGCACCTCGATCAGCAGCAACCAAGCCAGCACAGCCACTGGCTGCGACTGGTTGAGCAGGAATTCGCGCGGGAATAATTCACTCCACGTGCCGCCCTCCTGCTGCGCCTGACGAGTCTTGTCGTCGAACAACATGCCACCCGGTGTGTTTACAGCCTTGAGGGGTGTCTGTTGGATGGTGCGCGTGAGATCGTACTTGCCGAGCACCTGTTCTGCCAGCGCGCGGCTGTAAGCCGGCGTCTTCTTGAAGATCAACACACGCGGATGGTCGTAGACGGAGAAAGCTTCCTCGGCGGTAGGATAGGGCACCTCAATGCCAGGGGATGTGCCTTGTGTGTTTTGGCCGCGGCGTAGTGGTTGTGGCATTTCCTGGTCGTTAAACACGAACGGCCCAATGCGTGGAAAGGCGCTGAAGTCCGCAACCAGCTCAAAACCGAGCTCACCATTGAACATTGCGCGGTAGTACTCGGTGGTCATGGGGAATCGCCACGGCAGGCGCGGGATCGAGCCGTATAGACGGTTGCTCGACATCACCAGGTAATCCGCTTCATCCAGCCAATTCAGTACCCGCGGCAACTTGTCAGGTGTATCTTCGGCGTAGTTCTGGATCTGACCGTCCTCGGAGGACTTCAGACCGTTGTAATAGCTGCCGTAAGCGTCCTTGCCGTCCACTGGCTGTGGCACGGCATCGTCCCAGTGTTCGTTGGCGACCGTGCTGGTGCGCGCCGTGAGGGTTGCCCCATCAAGTAGCGTAAGCTCGATGAAATAGGTGGTATTGGGTTGAAGCGAGAGGTTCCGGAATGGGATGGTGGTGCTGTCCGGGCTGATTTCCAGCCCGATGCTGGTCAGCTCGGTAGCGCCATCGTCTGCCAGCAGTCGTGCGCGCATCTGACCACCACCAAGCATATTGTTCAGGATGATCTGCAGATTGATTGTGCCCGCGCTGACACGGTCGTCCAATTGCATTTGGATCCTCTGAACTGCACCGGGGCTCAGCTCCAGTTGTTTGACCGGCAGTTGGAGTTGGTGGATGTCATCGGGTGATTGCGCGCTGTTCCAGCGGGCGGTGACGGCGGTTGGGATGTTCTCGTAGGCCCAACGCGAGGCGGTTACCCGTGTAATAGGGCCACTGTAGATCTGCATGAACGCCAGCGCCCAGACCAGGTTGCCAGCCAGGACGAAGGCAGTCAAAACAACGGCGCTCAGTGCCCAGAATCCGGAGCGACGCCATAAGGCTCCCGTCTGTTTTCGTAGTTCAAGGCGCGCAGATTTGGCGGAGCGCCACAACGCCACCAGCCCCACGGCCGCGCATAGACACAGCGCTGGGTACACCGGCAACAGGTAGCGCATTGACTTTGTCCACTGTGTGCCCTGGTAAAGGAAGTACAGACCCGCCCAGAGCACAGGAATGAGGTAAGCCCACCAGCGCCGGCCGCGTAGCAATTGGCGTAATGCGTACAGGAAGCCAATGCAGGCCGCGATGCCCAATGGCAATCCCACCCCCCAGAATACCAGGTTGATCAGCGGGAAAACGATGGGGGTGCGGTTGGCCCATTGGTGGCCGAAGGGTGCGTCAATCGTGCCGTTGACATATCCTTGTGCCAGGTTCAGTTGCTCGATCCAGCGTGCCGACGGCGCGACGATCTCGCGCACCAGCGTGGGTAGCTTTGCCCCCAAGGCACAGACGCGAACCAGGGTGTCTTGCGCATCAACGCTGTTACAGCGTTCAAGCGTCAGGGTGAACTCTTGTGCGCTGTTGCCGACGAAGGCATAAGGTTGTGTGACACGGAAGCTGGCAAACGTGGTGATGCCTGCAATGCCTAACGCCAGCCCGGCATAAACCAGCGGGGCGAAGCCTTTGCGCGGGTCACGCGCCAGCGCGATGAGCAGACTCAGAGTGATCAATGGAACGAGCGGCCAAACACTGATCTTACTGGCGATGGCACAACCGGTGCAGAAACCCGCGAGCAACGCATACAGCGCCAGTCGCAGGTCATGCGCACCGGGGCGCCATGTGGATGTCTGCGTATAACAGCTTCCATTCATCACCATCTGAATGCAGAAGTAGATGGTGAGCACGACGAAAAGGTTGGCGGTGCTGTCGACGGTGAAGTAGTGCCCCTGTTGGATTTGCAAGACAGCGGCTGCGCTGAAGGCAGCCGCCAACAACCCGATGCGCCAGCCGAACAGGCGCCGCCCGATCAAGAATAGGACGAACACGGCCATTAAATCAGCCATGCCGGACCACAGGCGGCCGATCAGGGCCATGTAGTCGTAACCGGTGAACGTCCCAGCATCGCACTCGACAGCATCCGCGCCAAATAGCACCTGCCCGATGGCCTGGGGGATGGGTTTGGCTGTTGGACCGCAACCGCCATCCATGAACTCTGCGATGTAGCGACCGGCGAACAACGGCAGCGTGCCATACACGTAGCTGCGTCCCCATTCTGTGTTAAACGGGTTGAGCGTGGAAGTGCCTGAGTTGAAGTACTCGCGCAGACTACCAGGCGACTTCAGCAGACTGGCCAATACGGTGATATAGCGCTCATCCGGGTGCAAGTGGCGATTCTGATCCCAATCCAGATTTGAAAAACGAAACAGGGCGGCAATCAGAAGGATCAGGATAAGGAACAGCGGCCTTGAGAAGCGTCGAAGCCGACCGGCCCGTGACAGCGACTTTGAAAGACTACGCTGGTGACCTTCTATCAATACTTCAGCCATAAGGTGAGTGAATGTGTTCTATTTCGTGTGCGGCATCCGGCCGATGTTGTTCCTATCTCGTGCACGCCAACAGTGATTTGGCGCTCGAATGCAAGCACGATAGTCGATTTTAGCGCAGTCCATGATCGCCTATGGCACCGCATAAACAATGAAGCGCTTCTCCGCGCATTGTGTCCCCTGGACAAGCTGCACCTGGCCTTCTGGATAGCGGCGTTTCAGGGATTGGAGCGACTCGGCATCCAGTTCGTTCAAAGCGAACCAGCCCGGTTGGCCATGCAGGTCGACGGTTGCCGCATCGGGCAAGTTGACGGCAGATCCCACCGTATTTGGGAACGTGATGTCACCAATCCATATCCCTACAGCGCGCGAATCCACCCAGTGAGGATAACCCACGATCCAGGCATTTGCGCGTTCATGTCCGGCGGCGACCCAGATATCCATTTCGTGTGCGATGTCGCTGGCGTTCTGAGCGCGTGGACAGTATTGGGCCGGGTAGTCGACGAACACGCGTTGGAGGTTGATGGCGATGACGGCAGTACAGAGCACGGTGACCGTGGCCCATGCTGTAAGCCGGATCGGTGGCGAAAGGAAAATGGCGGAGGATGGTCGGCCGTATGCAGGTGTCTTGCTCTGTGCGTGTGTTGTTTTCACCTGGTTGAGCAGGTGCCCGGGAGCCAGGGCGCATACAACCATCAGCATCGGCAATGCCCCGCCCGTGCGCACGACACTCGGATTCTCACGCGGAAAGGCCAGGCTCAATGCTGATGGGATGAGCATAAAAATACCTGCCGCCAATATGAGTGCGGGCCAGGGGCTGCGCTGCCTGACGCTGAGCGCGATGGCACACGCTGCACCCAGCACCAACAGTGCCCCCAGGATCGTATCCATCGCCGGCCGGTCGGGCAGATTGGCCACCCACACCTCGTCATGGGTGACATTGAACATCAGCAGCACATTCTTCAGGTTGTCTGCGAAGATGGCGACTGGGTCGCCGGCGATGGGTTGCTCGGCGTCGCTCAGACGCGTGGCGGCTCGATAGAATAGTTCATCAGGATGCTCGGTGCCGTAGCGTATCAATGGCAGCATGACCAGAATGGCCATGGCACATGCAAGGACCCCATTGATCAATGCATCTAGTGCCACCCCGCGGCGACGGCGTAGCAGCACCCAGGCGATCCAGGTGAGTGTGATAAGAAAGACGACCGGTGCCATGAAACGGTAAGCGGTGTAGCCTTGTAGTCCAATACCAAGCCATATGCCGGCGGCCAACATGCTGTTGCGCCGGTTGCGTTTCAATCCATGCACGAGAAAGTACATGGTCCAGGCGGTGGCGCACGGCGCGAGCGGATAACGTAATCCGAAGCGCGCAGTGATGACGCCCCAACTGGCCACGGCGGCGAAAAGGATGGCGATCAGCGCGGTTCGTGTGTCAGATACCTCGCGTGCGAGCAGGAAAATGGCAGGCAGCATCAGAAAGCCGATCAACGCTGTGCCGAGCTTGAGCGCCATGAAATCGGGGCGCAGATCGAACAATTTGATCAACGCGACCGTCCAGTAGAACTGCCACGGTTCACGACCCGTGTTGCGTTCGAAGAAGATATAGGGCGTGCCGTCGAGCACGTCGCGGATATCGAGTAACTTCTCGGCCTGGTCGCTGTTCATCTCGCGAGGGTTGTCGTAAAGGTTAGCAAAGCGGAAAGCAGCGCCGATGGCGAGAATAATGACCAGGAGGATGAGTACCGACTTCTGGGTGCCGAGTCCTGAGTGGCTGGTACTGAGGCTGGAACGCTGTGCCCGTCTATCTGCCCAGGCCAGCCACCAGCATACGATGCTGATGATCCACAGCACGACGCCTTCAGGGCGATAACGGTTGTCGCTGCTGAGTGCGAAGGTGCCCAGACCGCTCGCCATCGCCAGTACGACAAGGACGATTGTCCGCAACCGAAGCCGGCGCGCGCCGGTTCCTGCGGTGGAGTCGTGATCTCTCAACCGGGGACGGACGCCGAACAGGATGCATACGACAGCCATGGCGTAGCCACTCACACCGAGTGCAGTGTTACCATCCGCAACGGCGATCTGCGCAGCCACGCCGAACACCAATGCGACCAGCATGGACACTACTGTGTAAATGCTAAAATCGTTTTTCGATGAATCAACCTGGACGACAGCCATATCACGCGCCTTTCAGAATGGAATTTCCGAACGAGTTTGCAGCCACCATGCCTCGTGATTATCTATGGAATCAACTGGCCGAGTTACCCTATTTTCGGGCCATCTTAAGAGCAGTCGAGTCACGTTTCTATGAGAACCTGCCGATCGTCGCACCCGTATTAGACCTGGGTTCAGGCGACGGCAGTTTTGCTGCCCAGACGTTTGCGCGTCCGCTGGATGCCGGCATTGATCCCTGGTTTGCCCCCACGCAAGAGGCATTACGCCAGAAGGCGCACCGCGTGCTGGCACTGGCACAAGGCGCACACCTGCCCTTTGCCGACGGCACGTTTCAGACGATCGTAAGCAACTCTGTGCTGGAGCACATTCCCGATCTCAACCCCGTGATTGTCGATGCTTTCCGCGTTTTGCGCCCCGGCGGTTATTTATTGTTCTGCTCGCCATCGGATCATTTTACTGATTGGCTGTTGGGTGCAAAGATTCTTGGAGAGCCCTACCGGCGCTGGTTCAACCGCATCTCGCGGCATCAACACTGTGACAGCCCTGCGACGTGGCAACGACGGTTGGAAGCGGCTGGCTTTCAGGTCGAGCGTTTGTGGTACTACTTCTCGCCACACGCGTTGCGAACATTGGAGCTGGGCCATTATTTCGGCCTTCCCAACCTGGTCGCCAAGAAATTGTTTGGCAGGTGGGTGCCATTCCCATCGCGGCTGAACCCATATCTGCGTTTCCTGGATGCCACGCTACGGCCGATCTACGACGAACCGTTGGGTGATACGGGTGCATATCTCTTTGGGGTGGCGCGAAAACCGTAGTATGGCCCTCACCCCGGCCCCCTCCCCCTGGGAGAGGGAGGCAGAGGCTCACCCTGGCGTTTTTGCGGGAGTTGCAGGGGATAAGAGCAAGAGCCGGCGGATCGGCGCATAGCTACGGCGGTGCATTGGTGAGACGCCCAGGCGGGCGAGCGCGGCTTGGTGCGCGGCGGTGCCATAACCTTTGTGCGCGGCAAAGCCATAGCCGGGCAGCCCCAGATCCAACTGGCACATGAAGTCATCCCGTGCTGTCTTTGCCAGGATGGATGCGGCAGCGACAGACAGGCTTATCGAGTCCGCAAAGTTGAAGACGTCCTGTCGCAGGTTGAGATTGGGCAGGCGCACAGCGTCGATGATCAACGCGTCGGGCTGAGGGCATAGGGTCTGCACCGCACGTGTCATGGCCAGTCGCGTCGCCATGAGGATGCCCAACTGGTCAATTTCCTCGTGGGTGGCGTGACCGGTAGCGTACGTTAGCGCAACCTGTTCGATCAAACCTCGGTAGGTCTCACGCTGTCTCGGCGTCAACTGCTTGGAATCGTTCACCCCACGCAGTGTATGGGCGCACTGGGCCGTGAGCGGGAGGATTACGGCAGCGGCGACGACCGGGCCTGCCCACGCGCCGCGCCCCGCCTCATCGATCCCGGCGACCCACTGTAAGCCGGTGCGGCGCAGGGCGCGTTCGTGGCGAAGTGAAGGCAAAAGGCCGGCCGGTTGGGGTGGTCTTGCAGGATCAGCGTGAGTCTGTTCTGGCTTGCCTGAGGTTATTTGCTCGTGGCTGATCATAAATTCCTGCACGCCCGTTTTGCCGCACTCGCCACACCTCACGAATCATCTTCAGCGAATCGCTGATCGGGCTGACACGGCTGTTGGGCCGGTAATACCATTGAATCGGCACCTCGACGATGCGGTAACCACGACGTCTGGCGATGTAGAGGACCTCGACGTCAAAAGCCCATCCGTCCATGGTCTGTGCGGAGAAGAGGTCGAGTGCGACATCGCGCTGGAAGCACTTATAGCCACACTGGGTATCCTCGAAACCCTGCAGCGCCAACAGTTTGGTCACCCATGTGAAAATACGGCCCATGTAATGCCGGTACACCGGCTCATTGTGTCGGATCGCCCCGAGCGCCTCGCGCGAGCCAATCGCCACGCTAAAGTCATTGAGTTGCGGCGGCAGGAAATTGGGCAACTCTGTCATCGGCATGGCGAGATCGGCATCGCAGATGAACAGATATTGCCCGGTCCCCTCGAACATGCCGGCTCGAACGGCAGCACCTTTGCCACGCCGCGTTTCCTGGATTACGCGCAGGTAAGGATGCGATTGGCTGAACGCAGTCGCAAGTAAGTAGGTATGGTCGGTGCTGGCGTTGTCCACGACGATGGCTTCGAGGCTGAACGACTGGCTCGCGGAGGACTCTACAAATTGTGCCAGGGCGCTCAAGGTGGCCGGCAGCCTGGATTCCTCGTCCCATGCCGGGATGATGACACTGACTAGGGGCCTCATGCTTGTCTGATTGTGCTCCTCTCCAGGCCTATTGTAACCTTGACCTTAAAACATCCCGATAGGCCCGCATGCGTTGCGCGCGCAGTTCGCGCCTATGACCGAATAGCCATTTGGTGCCTTCAAGCACGAACTGGTATGCAAACATGCTCAGCAGAGCGATCTGCAGGATGAAGGCCTGCTCCTGGCCATGGTGCTTGCGGAAGTAGCGGACTTTGCTGGTATTGAAATGGATCATACGCCGGGCAGATGCCTGCTCGCTGCTTTTGCCCTCGTGATGGATGATTCTGGCTTGTGGGACGTAGACGATACGCCAGGCGGTTTTAATACGTTTGCACCAGTCCACCTCCTCGGAGTACATAAAGAAAGTCTGTGCATCAAGCAGACCACATAATTGATAGGCGGAGCGGCGCACGAGCATGGCTGCACCATACAACCAATCGACGTCGCAAACTTGATCGTCGGGTTGGTCTCGCATATAGAAACGATCCATTAGCGCGGGCGGGGCAAACGGCTGCAGCCAGGTGCTCTCGAACAAGGCGGTCGAGAGGGTGGGGAAACGGCGGCGTGATGATTGTACAGATCCATCCGGGTACAACAGTTGTGGGCCAACCAGGCCAGTCTCCGGGTGTGCATCTGCGTAAGCGAGTAATGCATCCAACGCGCCTTCGGTGACCTCGGTGTCGGGATTGAGCAACAGGACATACGAGGTGCCGGCTGCCTGGGCATGAAACAGAGGCTCGGCAGCCTGGATGCCGTCATTGTTTCCGCCGGTGAAACCACGATTCGTTTGATTTACGACGACGTGTACGTCAGGAAATTGCCGCCGTAGCATCTCGACACTCCCATCGCTCGACGCGTTGTCGACCACGACGATCTGCTGTGGATGTGTAGTCGCCCGGTATCGTTCGAGCGACTGCAGACACCTGCGTAGCAGTTCGCGTACGTTCCAGTTGACGATGATGATAACGAGCATTGGGAGGTATTCTGTGCACTTCTACTTGTTGCGCTCGACTGTGTATTCGGCCAGGTTGAGCAGGGCCGTTTTGTAGACGCTATCGGGGAATGATGCCAAAGACTGCTTGGCTTTGTGTGCCAATGCGGTTGCCTCGTCGAGTGCGTTGTGGATGGCGTCGGAGGCGCGGATGCGCGCAACCAGTTCATCATATACCTGCTGATCGCACTCACCGCGCAACGCGCACTGCAGTTGTTCGTCCTCAGGATGTGCTTCGTGATAGCAGATGGTGGGCAGCGTGATCAACCCATTGCGTAAGTCACTGCCGACGGGTTTGCCTACGTTGGCCTGGACTCCGGTGAAGTCGAGGATGTCGTCGACGATCTGGAAGGCAAGGCCGAAGTCGTGACCAAACTCACCGAGCGCGGCAATCTGCTCCTCACTCGCGCTACTGATCACACCGGCCGCGGTCGTTGCCAGGACGAACATGGAGGCGGTCTTGGCATAGATGCGGGGGTAGTAATCCTCGCGGGTGACGCGCCTGGTCCAGTCCATGAACTGCTGGCACAGTTCACCGGCGACGATAACGCCAAGTGTGTCGGCGAAGATGCTGATGGCGCGCACGCTGCCCGTGCGCGCTGCCAGACCCGCGGCAATGGCGAACAGGTAGTCACCGGTCAGAACTGTCGCCGCCGGCGTCCACGCTGCGTTCAGGGTGGAAGTACCGCGCCGCATGAGTGATCCATCAATCAGGTCATCGTGTACCAACGTGGCCGTGTGCAACATCTCGATGGCGCTGGCGAGATCGATGATGCGCCTGTCACGCTTGTCGAACATGGCAGCAATCAAGAGCGCTACGGCTGGACGTATGCGCTTGCCGCCACTGCTTACGATGATCTCGACCGCAGTGCGCAGGGCCGGCGGCTGAATATCCGGCAGATGCAACAGCGTCTCCTCAACCCTGGCCATTTCTGGTTTCACCAGTTCCAGTGCCTGGCGCGCGGTTGTAGTCTCGTGATGTGTTTGGAGGCTGGTTGCCTGCTCCATTGTTTCCTGTCTTTTCTCCAGCGCCAATCTCTTTTCCGGGGTATCCCCCTTTGGCACGACGACATCTTCTGTTGAATATTCCATCTCAAGTCACAATGTTAACCCGAAGAAGCGATATGCGTTGGCCGATGTTGCCTGCGCCAACTCGTCCATGGGTAGGGCGCGGATCTCGGCGACTTTCTGCGCGGTGAGTGTCAGCAGCCCAGGTTCGTTGCGCTGTCCACGGCGTGGGTGGGGCGCCAGGTAGGGAGCGTCTGTTTCGAGCAGCAGCCGCTCCAGGGGGGCGTCGCGAACGATCTCGCGCAATGTATCGGCCTTCTTGAAGGTGACCGGGCCGCTGATCCCAAGAGAGTAACCACGCGCGAGCGCCCGTTCGGCGTGCCCGCCGTTACCTGCGAATGAGTGCAACAAAACCCGCCCAGCGGGGAAACGCTCCAGGATATCCAGGGTATCGTCGTAGGCGTCGCGGCAATGGACGATCACAGACAGGTCGAGCTCCTGCGCCAGCGCAAGCTGTTGCTCGAAGGCGGCTTGCTGCCGTTCGTGCGAGAACGTGTTCCAGTAATAATCCAGCCCCACTTCGCCGATGGCCACGACCTTGGGTTGAGTGGCGAGCATGCGCAGTTGCGCCAGGCCGTCGCTTTCCAGCGCAGCCAGGTCGTTAGGGTGCACCCCGACGGCTGCGTACACCTCCGTGTGCTGGCCGGCCAGTGCCACGGCACGACGGCTACTGTCGAGGTCGTATGCCGGGTTCAGGAAGTGTGTCACCCCGGCTGCCTGTGCGCGCGCGAACACCTCCTCGCGATCAGCATCGAAGGCGGCCACGTCAAGGTGACAGTGAGTGTCAAATAACATTAGAGGCCCGCGGTTTTCAGACCATCCTGCAGGATGGCTTGGACCAGGTCCTCACGGGTGGTTTCGGTGTAGACGCGCACAATCGGTTCGGTACCACTCAGGCGGATGAGTAGCCAGCCGCCGTCCTCCAAAGTGAACTTGTACCCGTCCGTCGCGTCCTTACTGGTGACACGCAGACCGGCGACTGACGGTGGCATGACGGTGTTGAGCCGGATGCGCACGGTGTCGCGTTCTTCTGGTGTGCAGCGTGTGTCGATGCGGTCGTAGTAGTGTGGCCCCACCTTGCTGAATAACAGATCGATCAGTTGTGAGGGTGATTTGCCAGTCTTCACCATGAAGTCGAGCAGGAACAAATTGGCCAGGATGCCGTCACGCTCGGGCACGTTCCCACGGAAGGCGTAACCGCCGCTCTCTTCACCGCCGATCATGGCATCGGTTTCCGTCATCTTTGGAGCGACGTACTTGAACCCAACACCCGTTTCATACACGGGCACGTGGTAGAGCTGACCCAATTGATTCAGCATGGACGTGGTGCTCAGCGTTTTAACGATGGCGCCGCGCTCGCCACGCACCTCCAACAGGTAGAGTGCCAGCAACGCATACACACGCAACTGGTCCACGAACCGGCCGCGCTCATCGCCGAACCCACAGCGGTCGGCGTCGCCGTCGGTGATGCAACAGCAGTTCGCTCCCACTTCCAGGGTTTTCTGCAGACCGACGTTGACGTTCGGCGGTATAGGCTCGGGGCGAGCCATCTCGGGGAAGATGGGGTTGCGTGTGTTGTGGATCTCAATGATCTCCGTCCTGTCGCCCCCCAGGATGTTCGTCAACCAACCGGCGCCATTGCCCCACATCGTGTCCACCACGATCTTCAATCCGGCGGTGCGGATCGGTGTCACGTCGATGAGCCTTGCCAGGTTTGCAAGGTAGTCCGGTGCGGGGTCGAATTTCTCAATCAACCCCTGAGACAACGCCTTGTCATAGGCGAGTGTTTTGACATCTGCAGCGGCGGGAATGAGGGCCTCGATCTGCTTCAAGCCTGCGGGGTCGATTGCCCCGCCGGTGCTGCCGCGCACCTTAAACCCATTGTCGTAGGGCGGGTTGTGGCTGGCGGTGATGTTGATCGCACCAAGCGCACCCCGCGCAGGCACTGAAAACGCGATCACCGGCGTTGGCGTCGCACCGTTGGTGAGCCAGACCTTGATGCCGTGTGCCGCGAGGACTTCGGCTGCCGTGGCTGCAAAATCCTCGGATTGGAAGCGTTTGTCGTGCCCGATCACGACCGAAAAGCCAGAACTACCCAGCGATTGCATATAACGCGCAAATCCTTGCGCACAACGCCGCACGTTGGTGAATGTGTAATCATCCGCAATACGCCCACGCCATCCATCCGTCCCAAACTTGATGTCACTCATGTCATCCTCCCCATCATTAATATTGCGTTCCAGACCAAGTCATTATTTGCTGCGCTGCAGAGCTGCAATGTCGGCATCAACCATCATTTCGATGAGCTGCTGAAAGTTTACTTCCGGTTGCCAGCCCAATACTCGTTTTGCCTTGGAAGGATCGCCGATGAGCAGATCCACCTCGGCAGGACGATAGTGCTTTGAATCGACGATAACATGATCGCTCCAGTTCAACCCGGCCCGCTGGAAAGCGACTTCACACAGCTCACGCACAGAGTGCGTTTCGCCGGTCGCCAGCAGATAGTCGTCAGGCTTATCCTGTTGCAACATCAACCACATGCCGCGCACGTAATCGCCGGCGAAGCCCCAGTCGCGGCGTGCCTCAAGGTTACCCAGGCGCAATTCGCGCTGCAGACCGTACTTGATACGCGCGACCGCGTGCGTCACCTTGTGAGTGACGAATTCCAGGCCACGCCGTTCGCTCTCGTGGTTAAACAGGATGCCGCTGCACGCGAACAGGTTGTAGCTCTCGCGGTAGTTCACGGTGATCCAATGCCCATACACCTTGGCCACACCGTACGGGCTTCGGGGATGGAAGGGGGTCGTCTCGCGCTGCGGCACCTCGACTACTTTACCGAACATCTCACTGGAGCTGGCCTGGTAGAAGCGTGTATCCGGCTTTACGTGGCGGATGGCATCGAGCACGCGCGTGACACCCAGCGCGGTGAACTCGCCAGTGAGTACCGGCTGGCTGAATGAGGTTGGCACAAAGGATTGGGCCGCCAGGTTGTATATCTCATCCGGCTGGTACTCACGGATGATATCCATGAGTGAGGACTGGTCCAACAGGTCACCCTGGACAATGTCAATTGCTTCCTGGATATGTGCGATGCGGTCGAAGTTGACGGTGCTGGTGCGGCGCACCATGCCGACCACCCGATAATCTTTTGACAGAAGGAACTCGGTTAGATAGGATCCATCTTGACCGGTAATGCCGGTGATCAGGGCTATTCTTTTGCTCATGGTAAGGTTGGTAGGTTGGTAAGTTGGTAGTTGGTAGTTGGTTGCTGAATGCCAATCGCTGGTTGTTAGTTTCTGGTGGTTGGCTGCTGGTGGCCGGCATTTTCATCTGTGGCGATGCGTTGACGCCAGTCGTCCAGGACGTCGGCGATGGTTTGTTCAAACGGGATTTGAGGTTGCCAGCCGATATCCTGCCGTATCCGGGCGTTATCGCCATAGCTAATGGGTGTATCAGCGATACGGAATTTGCTCGGATCGGTATGTGTGTCGATATGCGCATGACTCATGCTCAGCATCAGTTCAAAGATGCTCTGGATGGAGCGTGGGGTGCCACTGCACACATTGTAGATATTGTCTGCGTCGGCGTAGCGTGTGATGCTGTAATAGGCGCGCGCGATGTCACGCACGTCTGTGAAGTCCCGCTGTGCCTGCATGTTGCCCAACCCCATGACCGGTTCGTGCTTACCGGCTTCGATCTCGGCAATCTGGCGCGCGAATCCGGCGATCACAAAACTGGGCTTTTGACCCGGTCCAATGTGGTTGAACGGGCGTGCGATTACGACATCGAGGCCGTGGCTACGGCGATATTGAAGTGCCATTGCCTCCTGTGACACCTTGCTGACGCCGTAAGGGTTCGCAGGACGGAGCAGGCGCTGTTCGACAAAGGGCAAATCGTCGTTACCTTCGGGCGCGCCGTATACTTCGTTGGAGCTCACCACCAGGATGCGCGGCGACAACTGGTTGGCGATGATGGCCTCGAAAAGGTTCAACTGCCCGCGCACGTTATTCTCGAAAGTTTCCCACGGCGACTTCCACGAGGTGGGAACATGCGATTGTGCCGCTAAATGAAAGATCAGGTCAGGGCGCTCGTATTTGATGAGC